>NZ_CP093341.1:2916378-3240420 GCF_022637455.1 Lysobacter sp. S4-A87 | reverse complement strand
GATGGCACAACCGCTGACGCCGTCGATGCTGGAGTTCATGGACGCCGATGCGGTGCGGCTGGCGCGCGATGTCGGCGGTGCCGACCTGCCGCACGATGCCGGTGCGCTGTTGATGGTCGAGGCCGATGGCGATGCGCAGACGCTGCCGCACGACATCGAAGCGCTGATGCGCGCCGCCGAGGGCGACGGGCTGATCTCGCTCGACGATGCCGCCGACGAGGCCGCACGCGAGCGGCTGTGGGCCGCGCGCAAGGCGCTGTCGCCTTCGTTGCGCACGCTTGCACCGGGCAAGATCAACGAAGACGTCGTGGTGCCGGTGTCGCGCATCCCGCAGCTGGTCGATGGCGTGCAGTCGCTGTCGCGCGAGTTCTCCTTGCCGATCGTCTGCTTCGGCCATGCCGGCAACGGCAACCTGCACGTCAACCTGCTCTACGATCCCGCCGATGCCTCGCAGAACGAACGCGCGCACGCGGCGATGGCGCGCGTGTTCGCACTGACGCTGTCGCTGGGTGGCACCTTGTCGGGCGAGCACGGCATCGGCCTGGCGAAGCGTGAGTTCATGCCGCAGGCGATCGATGCACCGACACTGGCGATGATGCGCGCGGTGAAGGCGGCGTTCGATCCGGACGGGATCCTGAATCCGGGGAAGTTATTGCCGGAGAAGTGATGCGGTTCCCCGCCATCGCGGGGATCACGAAGGCGGTCGGGGGAAGATCAGCCGAAGTGCTCGTAACCCTTGCGCGGCGGCTGCCACTCCAGCGCGTCCGCGTCGAAGGCGCGCACGCCTTCCTTCGCGGTGATGCGGCCGACCCAGCTGACCTGCACGCCCACGCTGTCGGCAGCGCGCTGGACGTCGTCGAGGCGGTCGGACGGCGCGGTGAAGCACAGCTCGTAATCGTCGCCGCCGGCGACCTGCAGCAGCCTGCGTGCGTCACCGCTGGCGAACGCCTGCAGTGCATCGGAGGCGGGGAGCGAATCCAGGTCGAGGTCGGCACCGAAGCCACTGCCGCGGCAGACGTGGCCCAGATCGGCGAGCAGCCCGTCGGACAGGTCGATGCAGGCATGCGCCATGCCGACCAGGGCCCGGCCCAGCGCGACGCGCGGCACCGGCCGGTCGAGCCGGGTGCGCAGTCGCGCATCGCCGCTTACACCCGCGCGCCATTGCTCCAGCGCCGCCGCGGCATCGCCGAGCGTGCCGCTGACCCAGACGTCGTCGCCGACGCGCGCGGCGTCACGGCGCAGCGCGCGCCCGGGCGAGACGAAGCCGTGCACGGTCACGCTGATCGAGAGCGGGCCGCGCGTGGTGTCGCCGCCAACGAGTGCGATGCGATGTTGCGAGGCCAGGTCGAGGAAGCCGTCGAGGAACGCTTCGACGAACACGTCGAGCCACGCTTCATCGTTGTCGGGCAGGGACAGCGACAGCGTGCACCAGGCGGGCTCCGCGCCCATCGCCGCCAGATCGGAGAGATTGACTGCCAGTGCCTTCCAGCCGATGTCGGTGGCAGGGGTTTCGGGCGGGAAATGCACGCCTGCGTTGAGCGTGTCGGTGGCCACGACCAGGTGCATCCCGGCCGGCACCTGCAGCACCGCGGCATCGTCGCCGATGCCGAGGATGACGTCGTCGCGATGGCCGACGCGAGACTGGATGCGGGCGATGAGGTCGAACTCTGCCATGACTGGTCCTCGTCCCTGCCCTCACCCCTCTCCCGCAGGCGGGAGAGGGAGCAAACTTACCTGCCGCGCGGCGCCTGCACTTCGGTCGCGCGCCAGGCCGCGGCGGCATGGTCGAGCACGCCGTTGACGTAGGTGTGGCCGTGTTCGGCGCCGAACCGCTTGACCGACTCGATGGCCTCGTTGATCACCACGCGGTACGGCACGTCCGGACGCAGGCGCAGCTCATAGGCGGCGATGCGCAGCGCGGCGCGCTCGATCGCGTCGACCTGGTCGATCTCGCGGTCGAGGAACGGCTGCAGTGCTTCGTCGAGGTCGTTGCAGTGCTGGTCGACGCCACGCACCAGGTCCTCGAAGTACTCCAGGTCGGCGACTTCGTGCGCCTGCTCGTGGGCGAACTGCGAGATCACGTCCGGCGCGGTGGCGCCGGACATCTGCCAGGCATACACGGCCTGCAGGGCGCGACGACGCGCACGCGAGCGGGCTACGGGATCGATTCCATCGTTGCGACGGCGGTTCATGGCAGTTGTCCCAGCAGGTGACTCATTTCCAACGCGGCCAGTGCCGCCTCTTCGCCCTTGTTGCCGTGACTGCCGCCTGCGCGGGCCTCGGCATCTTCATGGCGCTCGACCGCGAGCACGCCGTTGGCCACGGGCAGGCCGTAGTCCAGCGACACCCGCATCAGGCCGTCCGAGCATCCGTCGGCGACCTGTTCGTAATGGCGCGTGTCGCCGCGCACGACGCAACCCAGCGCGACCACCGCGGCGTGCTGGCCGGCAGCCGCCAGGCGCGCGGCCACCAGCGGGATTTCCCAGGCACCGGGGACGCGGATCACGTCCACGGCGGCCTCGTTCACGCCGTTGTCGGCAAATGTCTTGCGCGCGCCCGCCACCAGCGTATCGGTGATGCGCGGGTTCCAGCGACTGGCGATGATCGCGAAGCGCGCGCCCTCGGGGCTGCGCAGGTCGCCTTCGTAGTGGGGCATGGGGGATTGTCCGGAGTGGGCGGGCATTTTAGCGCGTTAAGGGGGCGCCCCCTCCCCTGCCAGCAGGGGAGGATGCGTGGATCAGTGCGGCAACTCGACGTACTCGACCACTTCCAGGCCGAAGCCGGCCAGGCCGATCTGCCGGCGCGGCGTGCCCAGCACCCGCAGCTTGCCCAGGCCCAGGTCGGCCAGGATCTGGCCCCCGGCACCGTTGCGACGCCATTCGGCCAGGGCGTGGCCCGGGCTCGCCGCCGCCGGGCTGGCGTCGGCATCGGCATGCAACGGCGCGCGCACGCGCGCCAGCATCGCGTCGGCGTCGGCACCGTCGGCCAGCAGCACCAGCGCGCCGCTGCCCTGGCTGGCGATCGCCTTGAGCACGTCGCCGACCGCCGGGCCGAAGTCGGCACGGCGCCAGTGCAGCGCGTCGGCCAGCGGGTTGAGCATGTGCACGCGCACCAGCGTCGGCGTTGCCGGGTCGGGGTCGCCGCGGCGCAGGGCGAAATGCAGGCCGTGGCTGAGGCGGTCGCGGTAGGTGAACAACTGGAACGGCCCGTGCTCGGTTTCGATCTCGCGCTCGTCGATGCGCTCGACCGTGTGTTCGGTTTCGAGGCGGTAGCGGATCAGCTCCTCGATCGAGCCGATCTTCAGGCCGTGCTCGGCGGCGAACTCCTCCAGCTGCGGCCGGCGCGCCATGCCGCCATCGGGGTTGAGGATCTCCACCAGCACGCCGGCCGGTTCCATGCCGGCCAGCAGCGCCAGGTCGGCGGCCGCCTCGGTGTGGCCGGCGCGGTTGAGCACGCCGCCGGGCTGGGCCTGCAGCGGGAAGATGTGGCCGGGCTGCGAGAGATCGCTCGGCGCCGCATCAGGACGCACCGCGGTGCGGATGGTGTGGGCGCGATCGTAGGCGGAGATGCCGGTGGTGACGCCCTCTGCCGCTTCGATGCTGACGGTGAAGTTGGTGTGGTGCGGCGAGGTGTTGTCGCGGACCATCGGCGGCAGGCCGAGCTGGCGGCAGCGCTCGCGCGTGAGCGACAGGCACACCAGGCCACGTGCATGCGTGACCATGAAGTTGATGTCCTGCGGCCGCACGAGTTCGGCGGCCATGATCAGGTCGCCTTCGTTCTCGCGGTCTTCGTCATCGACGATGACGACCATGCGGCCGTTGCGGATCTCTTCGAGCAGTTCGGGGATGGGGCTGAAAGGCATGGGATATTCCTTGGTATTGCGTCATCCCGGCGTACGCCGGGACACTCGATCCGTCATCCCGGCGTTCGCCGGAACACTCGATCCGTCATCCCGGCGAACGCCGGGATCCATTTTGCTGTTGCGGGTCGAGGCAAGTGCAGGATCAAGATGGGTCCCGGCGTTCGCCGGGACGACGGTTGCTAGTTGGATTGATCGCGCCCGGCCAGCAGGCGCTCGACATAGCGCGCTACCAGGTCGATCTCGAGGTTCACCACATCGCCGACGCCGGTCTGCGCGAACGCCGTGTTGGCGACCGTGTGCGGGATCAGCGCGACCTCGAAGCCGTCGGCATCGACTTCGTTGACGGTCAGGCTGACGCCGTCGACGCAGATCGATCCTTTCTTCGCGATGTAGCGCAGCAGCGGCGCTGGTGCGTTGAAGCGCCAGCGCTGCGCGCGTGCATCCTCGGTGACGGCGGCGACACGGCCGAGTCCGTCGACGTGGCCGCTGACCAGGTGACCGCCGAGGCGGTCGGTCGGACGCATCGCCCGCTCCAGGTTGACGATCGCACCGGGCCCGAGCGCACCCAGCGTCGTCAGCGACAGGGTCTCGTTGGAGGCGTCGGCGGCGAAAGTCGTTGCGTCGAACTCGACCACGGTCAGGCACACGCCGTTGACCGCGATGCTTTCGCCAAGCTTGACCGAGTCGAATTCGAGCGTGCCGACGTCGACCGTGAGGCGGACATCGCCGCCGCGTTGCTCGCTGGCGGCCAGGCGGCCGACGCCCTCGATGATGCCGGTGAACATCAGCGCACCTCCGGCAGGGAGGCGACGCAGGTGAAGACGCAGGTGGAAGTGACGATGGACATGAAACGTTTCCCGCAAAGGTGAGCGAAAAACGCCTCAAGGCATGAGGCAGGCACACGGCCGCGAGGCCGTGGGCAGCTGTCTTCTTTCATCCGGACTATGAGCGGTGCCATCGCTGGCTCCGCTGGACCGTCGGCTCCGGCATCTGACCGGATCTGCTGACCCTCCGGCGTGACCGGAGGCGCTCGCGGGCTCGTGCAGACTGGCCTGGGCTGGCCTGCACCTACCGCCGGTGGGGAATTCCACCCCGCCCTGAAGACGTCGTGTTGTGGTTGCCGGTGGATTGGCGCGGGAATTCTAGCATCCGGGTCCGCGGCGACCTCCGGGCCGGCCAGCGGACGCAGTGTTCCACCGGTCCGCGTTGGCTCAGGGCTTGCGCCGCAGGTGCAGGAACAGCGGCCACTGGATCAGGCGGCTGTCGCCCTCCCCGCCCCAGGCGGCGGCCAGCGCCGGGCCGTGGCGGGCGACCGGATCCTCGCCGGTATCGGCAGCGCAGCGGGCCACGGCCGACATGCTCGACAGGTAACGCAGGAACTGGCCCAGGCCCCATTCGACCTCCAGCCATAGCTCCGGCGCCGGCAACGCCGGGAACGGCCACTCGTAGCCGGCATAGCGGGCATCGATCTGCGCGCGTTCGGGCGGCCAGTAGGGCTCGATGCGGGCGCGGAAGGCGTCCACCGCATCGACCATCCCTTCCGGGGCGACGAAATCGCCGTAGCCCCAGGCCGCGAGCACGCCACCGTGGGTGAGCACGCGCTCGCACTCGCGAAAAAAGGGTTCGCGGTCGAACCAGTGCAGCGCCTGCGCGACCGCCACCAGCTGCACGCTGCCGTCGGCGAGCGCGGTGCGTTCGCCCGGTTCGACCGCGAGGCTGACATTGCCCTGCCCGCCGTGTGCCCAGTGCTGGGCCAGCTGCTTGGCGCTGGGTTCGGTGGCGTGGACGTGGGCGAAGCGGGTCGCCAGTCCGCGCGTGGCCTGGCCGCTTCCGCAGCCGGGTTCCCAGACACTGGCGCTGGCGGGAACCACCGCGGCGATCGCATCGAACAACGCGTCGGGGTATTCCGGGCGTGCCTGCGCGTAGGCGTCGGCGATGCCGGAGAAGTGGTCCTTGAAGGTGGGATGCGTCGTTGCCGGGTCCTTGGTCATGACTGCCTCCTTGAAGTGCGTGGTCGCTAGCCGCCAGGTGCCGTCCCTGCGGCGGCCGGTTGCGGCCGCAACAGCAGCCGCACGTCCTGGCCAATGTAACGCGACTCGACAATGGCCATGTCGAGCTTCTGTGACATCGAGTCGATGGCGAGGCCATCGAACAATGGCCGCGCACGCTCGCCCAGCAGCACAGGGGCAACGTACAGGAGCACTTCGTCGACCAGTCTCGCGGCGAGGAAGGCACCCGCGAGCGTGGCCCCGGCTTCGAGCTGGATCTCGTTGACGCCGCGCTCTGCAAGCAGGCGCAGCACCGCTTCGAGGTCGAACCGGCCGTCGCGCACGGTCACTGCCGCCAACTGCGCCTGGATGCCGCGCGGCGGTTTGGCATCGGGTGCGTGGATGTAGAGCGTTGGCGCGTCGCCTTCGCGCACGCGACCACGCGCGACCGTGGCCAGGCCCGGATCGAGCACGACCCGCAGCGGCGCAATGAACGGCGTGTCGTCTTCCAGGCGCACGGTCAGCGCCGGATCGTCGGCGAGCACGGTGCCGGCGCCGGTCACGATCGCGCCCGCGCGTGCGCGCCAGTGCTGCACGTCCAGGCGCGAGGCTTCGCCGCTGATCCACTTCGACTCGCCGCTGGCGAGTGCGCTGCGGCCGTCGAGGCTGGTCGCCAGCTTCACCCGCAGCCAGGGACGGCCGCGTTCGACGCGAGACAGGAAGCCGCGGTTGAGCGCGCGCGCCTGGGTTTCCATCAGGCCCGAATCGACTGCGATGCCGGCGGCCTTCAGGCGCTCGAAACCGGCGCCGTCGACCTGCGGAAACGGGTCGCGCATCGCCGCCACCACGCGCGTGACGCCGGCGGCAATCAATGCCTCGGCACACGGGCCGGTGCGCCCGGTGTGTGCGCACGGCTCCAGCGTCACGTAGGCCGTCGCGCCACGGGCCCGCTCGCCCGCGGCACGCAGTGCGAATACTTCGGCGTGAGGTTCACCGGCGCGCTGGTGCCAGCCTTCGCCGACGATCTCGTCGCCATGCGCGATCACGCAACCCACCATCGGATTGGGCTTGGTGGTGTAGGCGCCGCGTTCGGCCAGGCGCAGCGCCTGGGCCATCATCGCGTGGTCGGTGGCGGTGAATGCCATCAGCGCTTCCTGCCGCGTGGCGTCGGCTCGGGTTCGC
This sequence comes from Lysobacter sp. S4-A87, assembly GCF_022637455.1. Taxonomy (NCBI): domain Bacteria; kingdom Pseudomonadati; phylum Pseudomonadota; class Gammaproteobacteria; order Lysobacterales; family Lysobacteraceae; genus Lysobacter; species Lysobacter sp. S4-A87. The sequence continues at coordinate 3,233,388 of NZ_CP093341.1, read as the reverse complement.
CTTCCAGCAAGGGCAACTGGCCTTCGGCGGAGCTGTCGCTTTCGAGACGGTCGAGCTCCTCGCGGAAATCGGCCACGTCCTGGAACGCGCGGTAGACCGAGGCGAACCGCACGTACGCGACATGGTCGAGCTTGCGCATTTCGGCCATGACGAACTCGCCGACGCGACGCGACTGCAGCTCGCGCTCGGCGGTCATGCGCAACTGGTGCACCACCGCGCGCACCGCCGCTTCGATCTGCTCCTCGGCCACCGGCCGCTTCTGCAGCGCGCGGTCGAAACTGGCGCGCAGCTTGCGGGCGTCGAACGCCTCGCGGCGCCCGTCGCTCTTGATCACCAGCGGCAGCTTGAGCTCGATGGTTTCCAGCGTGGAGAAACGTTCGCCACACGCTTCGCAGACGCGGCGCCGACGAATCGTTGCGCCATCGTCGGAGACCCGCGAATCGATGACTCGGGTGTCATTGTGCTGGCAGAAGGGGCAATGCATGGTCTATTGCCCCGTCCCGCACTGCCGCAGCATCACACTGGCCGCAGGCGTGGTCATCCTCAGCCGTAGACCGGGAACTTGCGGCACTGCTGCGTCACCTGCTCGCGCACGGTGGCGATGACCTTGTCGTCGCCCGGTGCATCGAGCACGTCGCAGATCCAGTTGGCCAGCTCGACGCAGTCGGCTTCCAGGTAGCCGCGGGTGGTGACGGCCGGCGTGCCGATGCGCAGGCCCGAGGTCACGAACGGCTTCTGCGGGTCGTTGGGCACGGCATTCTTGTTGACCGTGATGTGGGCCTTGCCGAGCGCGGCTTCGGCGTCCTTGCCGGTGACGCCCTTGCCGATCATGTCGATCAGCATCAGGTGGTTCTGGGTGCCGCCGGAGACGATCTTGTAACCGCGCTTGATGATGGTTTCCGCCATCGCCTGCGCGTTCTTGACGACCTGCTGCTGGTAGGCGGTGAACTCCGGCTCCAGCGCTTCCTTGAAGGCCACGGCCTTGGCCGCGATCACGTGCATCAGCGGACCGCCCTGGATGCCCGGGAAGACGATGCTCTGCAGCTTCTTGACCATGTCCTCGGACGCATCCTTGGCCACGATGATTCCGCCGCGCGGGCCGCGCAGGGTCTTGTGCGTCGTCGAGGTGACCACGTGCGCGTGCGGCAGCGGGTTCGGGTAGACACCGGCGGCCACCAGGCCGGCAACGTGGGCCATGTCGACGAACAGGAACGCACCGACCTTGTCGGCGATGGCGCGGAAGCGCGCCCAGTCGATCTTCTGCGAGTAGGCCGAGAAGCCGGCGACGACCATCTTCGGCTTGTGCTCCAGGGCCAGCCTCTCGACTTCGTCGTAGTCGATCATGCCCTGGTCGTTGACGCCGTACTGGACGGCGTTGAACAGCTTGCCGCTGGCATTGACCTTGGCGCCGTGGGTGAGGTGGCCGCCGTGGGCCAGCGACATGCCCAGGATCGTGTCGCCCGGGTTGAGCAGGGCGAAATAGACGGCCTGGTTGGCCTGCGAGCCCGAATGCGGCTGGACGTTGGCGTAGTCCGCGCCAAACAGCTGCTTGAGGCGGTCGATGGCGAGCTGCTCGGCCACGTCGACGTACTCGCAGCCGCCGTAGTAGCGCTTGCCCGGGTAACCTTCGGCGTACTTGTTGGTCAGGACACTGCCCTGGGCCTCCATCACGCGCGGGCTGGCGTAGTTCTCCGAGGCGATCAGTTCGACGTGATCCTCCTGGCGGCGGGCCTCATTGGCGATGGCCTGGGCCAGTTCATCGTCGTAACCGGCGATACGGGCAGAGCTGGGGAACATTCGCGAAACCTCGAACGGTGGGCTGAAGGTGGGGGTAATGCGGCCAGCGCAAGTGGCGCGGTCAGACCCCGGATGGTAGCCCAGGCCTTAAAATGCGGCCAGCAATGCGCCGCCTGGCCCCCGGGCGGCCAATTCCCCACCCCACTGGGATCCTCGATTGTGAAATGGGTTTTTGTCTTCCTGTTCCTTGCCAGCGCGGTGTACGTGCACTTCCGCGGCAAGGTACGCCACCGTCTGGGCCGGCAGCTGCTGGACCACTCCACCTTCATGGCACCGGTCAACGTGCTGATGTACGCGTTCTCGCGCGTGCCGACCACCGCCTTCATCCCTGAACCGGGCGACCACTTCCCCGAGCTGGAACCCCTGCGCGCCAACTGGCAGACGATCCGCGAGGAGGCCCGGCGCCTGCGCGAGCTGCAGCACATCAAGGCCGCCGAGGGCTACAACGACGTCGGCTTCAACTCGTTCTTCCGCCGCGGCTGGAAGCGCTTCTACCTGAAGTGGTACGACGACGCCCACCCCTCCGCGGCCGAGCTGTGCCCGCAGACCACTGCCCTGCTGCGGCAGATCCCCAGCGTCAAGGCGGCGATGTTCACCGAACTGCCGCCGGGCGGCGAGCTGCGCCCTCACCGCGACCCCTTTGCCGGCTCGCTGCGCCTGCACCTGGGGCTGGAGACGCCCAACGACGACGGCTGCTACATCGAGGTCGACGGCGACCGCTACAGCTGGCGCGACGGCCAGTGGACGATGTTCGACGAGACCTTCATCCACAGTGCCCGCAACGACACCCAGAGCAACCGGATCATCCTGTTCTGCGACGTCGAGCGGCCGATGAAGTACCGCTGGGCGCAGGCGCTGAACCGCTTCATCGCGCGGAACCTGATCGCCGCCGGCGCCTCGCCGAACATGGAGGGCGACAAGACCGGCGGGATCAACCGGCTGTTCAAGTACTTCTACGTCCTGCGGCTGAAGGCCAAGGGGCTGCGGGAGCGCAACAAGCACCTGTATTACGGGCTGAAGTACCTGGCGGTGGTGCTGGTGGCTGCGTTCATCGTCTGGATCTGAACGGATCACGTCGCCCGCCCCGAATTCCGCCCCTCCCCCGCCCGCGGGAGAGGGGCTTTAATTCCGTATAATTGCCGCTTCCCCGCCCTGCCCCAGGCCTCCCGGCCCGGCTCGGCGCGTCCCGCGTTCCGGAGTGCCCATGTCGCAATACATCTACACCATGAACGGTGTCAGCAAGACCGTTCCGCCGAAGCGCCAGATCATCAAGGACATCTCGTTGTCCTTCTTCCCCGGCGCGAAGATCGGCCTGCTCGGCCTCAACGGTGCGGGCAAGTCGACGGTGCTCAAGATCATGGCCGGCGTCGATACCGACTTCGTCGGCGAAGCGCGCCCGCAGCCGGGCATCAAGGTCGGCTACCTCGCCCAGGAGCCGCAGCTCGACCCGACCCATACCGTGCGCCAGGCCGTCGAAGTCGGCGTCGGTGACGTGCTCAGCGCGCAGGCCGCGCTCGACGCGGTCTACGCCGCCTACGCCGAGGAAGGCGCCGATTTCGACAAGCTCGCCGCCGAGCAGCAGCGCCTGGAGGCGATCCTCGCCACCGGCGACGCGCACATGCTCGAGCAGCAGCTCGAAGTGGCCGCTGACGCCCTGCGCCTGCCGCCGTGGGAAGCGATCGTCGGCAAGCTGTCGGGCGGCGAGAAGCGCCGGGTCGCGCTGTGCCAGCTGCTGCTGCAGAAGCCGGACATGCTGCTGCTCGACGAACCGACCAACCACCTCGACGCCGAGTCGGTGGAATGGCTGGAGCAGTTCCTCGCGCGCTACACCGGCACCGTGGTGGCCGTCACCCACGATCGCTACTTCCTCGACAACGCCGCCGAGTGGATCCTCGAGCTCGACCGCGGCCGCGGCATTCCGTGGAAGGGCAACTACACCGACTGGCTGATGCAGAAGGAAGAGCGCCTCAAGCAGGAAGAAGGCCAGGAAAAGGCGCGCCAGAAGGCGATCCACAAGGAGCTCGAGTGGGCCCGCCAGAACGCCAAGGGCGGCCGCTCCAAGGGCAAGGCGCGTCTTGCCCGCCTCGATGAGCTGCAGTCGGTCGACTACCAGCGCCGCAACGAGACCAACGAGATCTTCATCCCGCCGGGCGAGCGCCTGGGCAACTCGGTGGTCGAGTTCAAGAACGTCAGCAAGAAGTTCGGCGACCGCCTGCTGATCGACAACCTCAGTTTCCTCGTGCCGGCCGGCGCGATCGTCGGCATCATCGGCCCCAACGGCGCCGGCAAGTCGACGCTGTTCAAGATGATCACCGGTCAGGAAAAGCCGGACTCCGGCGAGATCACGATGGGTTCGACGGTCAAGCTGGCCTATGTCGACCAGAGCCGCGACAAGCTGGAAGGCAACCACAACGTCTTCCAGGAAGTCTCCGGCGGCCTGGACATCCTCAACATCAACGGTGTCGAGATCCAGTCGCGCGCCTACATCGGCCGCTTCAACTTCAAGGGCCAGGACCAGCAGAAGCTGGTCGGCACGCTGTCGGGTGGTGAGCGCGGTCGCCTGCACATGGCCAAGACCCTGCTGCAGGGTGGCAACGTGCTGCTGCTCGACGAACCGTCCAACGACCTCGACATCGAGACCCTGCGTGCGCTGGAAGATGCGCTGCTGGAGTTCCCGGGCAACACGTTCGTCATTTCGCATGACCGCTGGTTCCTGGACCGCATCGCCACGCACATCCTCGCCTTCGAGGGCGACTCGCACGTGGAGTTCTTCCAGGGCAACTACCGCGAGTACGAGGAAGACAAGAAGCGTCGCCTGGGCGCCGAAGGCGCGCAGCCGCACCGCCTGAGGTTCAAGGCGCTGAAGTGACGATTGGCCCGCGCCCGCTCTGCGGGCGCGGCTTTGTCCCATGCGGGAGAAGCACGTGACCTTCATTACGGCCCTGAAACAACGCTGGACCCAGGCCAACTCCCTGGTCTGCGTCGGACTCGATCCGGAGCCGGCGAAATTCCCGGCCCGATTCAACGGCGACCCGGACGCGGTGTTCAACTTCTGCCGCGAGATAGTCGATGCCACCGCGCAGTACGCCTGCGCGTTCAAGCCGCAGATCGCCCACTTCGCTGCGCTGGGCGCCGAAGACGCACTGCAGCGCCTGGTCGCGCACATCCATGCCGCGCACCCGGGCATCCCGGTGATCCTCGACAGCAAGCGCGGCGACATTGGCAGCACCGCGCAGCATTACGCCAGCGAAGCGTTTGACCGCTACGGCGCCGACGCCGTCACCGCCAATCCGTACCTTGGCCGCGATTCGCTGCAGCCGTTCCTCGACCGCGCCGATCGCGGCGTGGTGATCCTGTGCCGCACGTCCAACCCGGGTGCCGGCGACCTGCAGGACCTGGTCGTCGCCGATGGCCGACCGCTCTACCAGCATGTCGCCGAAAAGGTCGCGCGTGAGTGGAACAGTCACGGCAACTGCGCGCTCGTGGTCGGTGCAACCTGGCCGCAGCAGCTGCGCGAAGTGCGCGCGATCGTCGGTGACGTGCCGTTCCTGGTGCCGGGTGTCGGCGCCCAGGGTGGCGATGTCGAGGCGGTGGTGAGCAATGCGAAGACGGCAGACGGCACCGGCCTGATGGTCAGCAGCTCGCGCGCGATCCTGTACGCCTCGTCCGCCGATGACTTCGCCGACGCCGCTGCGCGCGCCGCGCGTGACCTACGCGACGAGATCAACCGTCACCGCTGACGGAACTCCCCCAGCCTCCCTCCGCTACGCGAAAGGGAGGGCGCCGGGCGCCGCGACGCGGCCTCCACACCCGGCAGTGGCACCCTAGGACCCGCCATGTCCATCCGTGCGTTCGAATCCCTCTTCAAGCTGCGCGAGCACGGCAGCGACGTTCGCACCGAGCTGATTGCCGGCGTGACCACGTTCCTGACGATGTCGTACATCGTCTTCGTCAATCCAAGCATCCTCGGCGACACTGGCATGGACGTCGGCGCGGTGTTCGTCGCCACCTGCCTGGCCGCGGCGATCGGCACGCTGGTGATGGCCTTCGCCGCCAACTACCCGGTCGGCATGGCGCCGGGCATGGGCCTCAATGCCTTCTTCGCCTTCACCGTGGTCGGGGCGATGGGTTACAGCTGGCAGCAGGCACTGGGCGCGGTATTCATCTCCGGCATCGTGTTCCTGCTGCTCACCATCACCGGCGCGCGCGCCTGGCTGATCGCCGGTATCCCGCACTCGCTGCGCAGCGCGATCACCGCCGGCATCGGCCTGTTCCTGGCGATCATCGCGCTGCAGAAGTCGGGTGTGATCGTCGGCGACCCGGACACGCTGGTGTCGCTGGGCGACCTGCGCGAACCCGAGCCGCTGCTGGCCGTGGCCGGCTTCCTGCTGATCGCGGTACTGGAAGCGTGGCGCGTGCGCGGCGCGATCCTGATCGGCGTGCTGGCGGTCACCGCCTCGGCGCTGCTGCTCGGTCTGGTCCAGTACCGCGGCCTCATCGATCTGCCGCCGAGCCTGGCGCCGACCTTGCTGCAGCTCGACATCCGCGGCGCACTCGGTGGCGGCGCCGGGTTGTCGCTGTCGGCGATGCTGCACGTGGTGATCGTGTTCGTGCTGGTCGAAGTCTTCGACGCCACCGGCACGCTGATGGGCGTCGCCCGCCGCGCCGGCCTGCTGCCGACCGACGATGCATCGCCGGCGCAGCAGAAGCGGTTCGGGCGCGCACTGTTCGCCGACAGCACCGCGATCCTGGCGGGCTCCCTGCTCGGCACCAGCAGCACCACGGCCTACATCGAGAGCGCTTCGGGCGTGCAGGCCGGCGGTCGCACCGGCCTGACGGCATTGGTGATTTCAGCGCTGTTCCTGCTGGCGCTGCTGTTCTCGCCGCTGGCGGCGATGGTGCCGCCGTATGCAACCGCACCGGCGCTGTTGTTCGTCGCCGGACTGATGCTGCGCGAGCTCGGCGACGTGCATTGGGACGATCTCACCGAAGCAGTGCCTGCCGCGCTGTGCACGCTGGCAATGCCGTTCACCTATTCGATCGCCAATGGCCTCGCATTCGGCTTCATCGCCTATGCGGTGCTCAAGCTCGCCACGGGCCAGGCCCGCCAGGTGCACTCTGCAGTCTGGGTGGTGGCGGTGTTGTTCGTGCTGCGGTTCGCGCTGGCCTGACGCAGCCACGCCGGGCGCAGGTTGCTCAGCCCTGGCGCCTACGGAAACGTGCGCGCAGGTAGGCCAGCGGAAACCGCAGCCAGATCGCCACGAACACGCCGAGGCTGACCCCCGCCCTGCGCCGTGGCGCTTCGAACTTGCGGTAGTAGCGCCACAGGCCGCGATGCTTGTGCCATTCGACAAACAGCGGTCGCGAGCGGCTCGATACGCCGCGCACGTGCAGCACGCGAATGTGGTTGGCGACGGCGATCATTGCGCCGGCCTCGCGTGCGCGGCGGCACAGGTCGAGATCCTCGGCATGCAGCCGGTAGCCTTCGTCGAAACCACCGATGCGCGTGAACAACGCACGCGGCATCAGCATCAACGCGCCGGAGATGGCCTCGACGGGCTGCAACGCCTGCGCATCGTCGATCGGAAGTTCGAGTTTCGCCGCTGGCGTGCCGCCCAGCGCACCAGCCAGCATGGCCGAGAAGTCGGGATCGCGGCGGCGTGCGGCACCGTCGCGCAGGCCGTGGTCGTCGACCAGGTCGGCGCCGAGCAGGATGTCGCCGCGCCCGGCCGCCAGTGCGCGCAGTTGCACCAGCGTGTCGCGCTCGACCAGGCAGTCGGGATTGACGAAGGCCAGCCAGGCAGCATCGCCATCGGCATCGCGCGCGCCCTGGTTGCAGGCGACGGCGAAGCCGGGGTTGTCCGGGTTTGCGATGAAGCGCACGCGCGCATCGGCCATGGCATGGCGCTGCACGATCTCCAGCGTGTCGTCGTCGGACTGGTTGTCGACCACGCGGATGGCGTCCACGCCGTCTGCCGCGCGCAGGCGCTGCAGGCAGTCATCGATGGTTTCGGCGCTGCGGTAAGTCACCACCACGACGGCGATGCCGTCCTGGCCGGTGGCGGCGACAGGGGTGTCAGACGAAGAGATCACGTTGCGGTTCCGGGGGTCCAATGCTGTCGAGCAGTACGGCCAGTTGCGTGCGCGACGCCCGAAGCGGGTCCTGCATGAGGAAGTTTGCCAGCCGCGGATGCCAGTCGGGCCATCGCGCCGCCAGCGCGTCCATGTCGCCGTCGAACGGAATGCCTTCGCCGCGACGGCCGACGAAAGCGGTGTCGCACAGGACGTTGCGCCAGCCCAGTCCGGCCAGGCGCAGCGACAGGTCGATCAGCGCTGCGTACCAGGAGCCGTAGCTGCTGGCATCGAGGCCACCGGCGCGACGGCGGGCGCTGCCGCGCAGCAGCACCGCGTGGGTCACCGCGGCCGGCAGTTCCGGATGCAGCGCCGGCATTCCGGCCGCGGCACGGGACAGGCGCTCCAGGTCGTGCGGCAGCGCGTCGATCTCGCCGATGCGCGGCCACGACGCGGCTTCGCCGGCGTTGCTCCACGGAGTTGCGGTGGCAATGGCGCCGTCACTGGCGAGGCCGGCGGACAGGCGCGCGAGCCAGCCGGGCGCGGGAACGGCGTCGGCCGAGAGCACGGCGACGTCGGCGTCGCCGCAGGCCGCCAGCACTTCGTCGAGATGCGCGACTTCGCCGACGCTGCGCTGACGCCGGGTGTAGTCGGCCTTCAGCGTGGTCCGGGCGATCCAGCGTTCGATGATGGCGTAGGCACGCGGGCCGGCCTGGGCATCGTCGGCCAGCCACACCCGGGTACCGGGCGCGGTGGCGAGATCGAGCGCGGCCAGACAGCCATCAAGCGCTTCGTCGTCGCTGCCGACCGGCACCACGACGATGGGGGGTGCGCCAGACGCTGGCGTCACTGCTGTCCCGGCCGGCGCGGTTTGCTCTGCAGCGGCTCCATCGCGCGGAAGCGGCGACCGTACTCATCGGTGAGGTCGCGTGCTTCCTGCGGGTTCTGCACGATGGTCGGCGTCAGCAGGATGATCACTTCGTTGCGCGTCGTCCGCGAACTCTGCGTGCCGAAGAGCGCGCCGATCACCGGGATCCTGCTCAGACCCGGCAGGCCGGAGGCGCCGCGCGTGACGCCGTCGTTGATCAGGCCGGCCAGCATCACCGTGTCGCCACTCTGCACCGCGGCTTCGGTCTTGAGCTTGCGCGTGTCGATGCGGACGTTGCCGTTCGGATCGGCGGTATCGGGACTGCCCGGCGTGCTGACTTCCTGGACGATGTCGAGGAAGACGACGCCGTCCTTGGCAACGCGCGGGCGCACCTTGAGGATGGTGCCGGTATCGAGGTACTGCACCTGGCTGTAGGTCTGGTCGGAGCCCACGCCCGGATTGACCGTCACCGACGAGATCGGAATGCGACTGCCGACGTTGAGCGTGGCCTCGGCGTTGTTGCGCACCATCACCGACGGCGTCTGCAGCAGCTGCAGGTCGGTGATGCTGTCGAGCGCGCTGATCACCGCCGCGGCATCATTCTTGAACAGCGACCAGACCAGCCCGTTGCCGCCGACGCCACCGATGCTCGCGCCCAGCGTGCTCCACTTTTGCGGAATGCCGGTGCCGGGTGCGGTCACGTCCGGGAAGCCGTTGTCGGTGGCCGCCTTTTCGAGGAACCAGCTCACGCCGTAGCGCAACTCGCCCTGCAGCTGCACTTCCACCACCTGCGCCTCGATATGCACCTGCATCGGCATCACATCGAGCCGCTCGATCACGTCGCGGATCGACTTCCACGCCGACGGGCTGCTGCGCACGATCAGCGAATTGGTTTCTTCCACCGCCGACACGCCGACGCGGTCACCATCGACCTCCAGGGTCAGCGCGCCGTTGCCGCTCTGGCGAGCGTTGAGCGACAGCGAGCCGTCACCGAGTCCGCCACCGCTGCCGCCACCGTTGTCGCCGCCGTTGTCACCGCCCAGCGTGGCCGTGCTGCCGTACTCGCTGTCCTTGAGTTCAACCGAATCCAGGCCCGGCATCAGCGACGGTCCACCGTTGCCATTGCCGCCACTGCCGCCGCGACCACTGCCGAACACATCGGCGAGCCGGTCCGCCAGGTCCTTGGCCTTGATGTATTTCAGCTCGTACGAAAACAGCTGCATGCTGCCGCCGGCGTTGTCGATCCGGTCGAGCCACTGCTGGATGTCGTCGAGGTAATTGGCCTGCGAGGTGATCACCAGCACGGCGTTGGCGCCTTCCAGCGGCATGAAGCGGAACATGCCCGCCACCGGTGACTTGCTCTGCTCGCCGAACACCTTCTCCAGGTCGGCCACGACCTTGCTCGCCTTGCCAGACTGCAGCGGGAACACGCCCACCGACATGCCGGCCAGCCAGTCGACGTCGAACACATCGATCGTGCGCAGGTAGTTCTCGAGCTCGGCGCGGCTGCCGCCCACCGTGATGATGTTGCGCGAGTTGTCGACGTTGACGATCGCGTTCGGGCGCGCGTAGGGCTTGAGGATCTTTTCCATCTCGGTGGCCGAGACGAATTTCAGCGGCACCGTGCGCACCTCGAAGCCGCGGGCGTTGCTGGCGCCGCCCGTGCGCGCGGCGACGTTGCCGGCCAAGGCCTGGTCGGAGGCCACCACGTTGTAGCGGCCACCGCTGTAGACCAGTCGCGCGTTGTTCCAGCCCAGCACCATCTCCAGCAGGTTCAGTGCCTCGGCCGGGCTGACCGGCTTGGGCGTGGCCAGGGTCACGGTGCCTTGCACGCCCGGGGCGATGACATAGTTCTGGCCGAGCATGTCGCCCAGGATCGCCTTGACCACGGCGTGCAGCGATTCGCCCTCGAAGTTGAAGGTGGCCGAACCGCTGGTGGCGCCGACGTTCGGCGGTGGCGCCGATCCGGCGCTCTTGTTGATGACCTGGCCCGTGCCACGGCGGATTTGCGGCCGGGCGTCGCCGCCGGTGGTCGATTCCGGCAATGGCTGCGACGTGGTGCCGGTCGCGGGCGCGCCCGGACTGCCGCTTTGCTGCACCGGTGCCGGTCGGCCATCGCGCCGCACGGTTGGCACCGGCGCACTCGCGCAGGCGGCCAACAGGCCGGCAATGGTGGTGGTTACGATCGCCTGGGTGGCGTATTGGCGAGCGGCGAGCTTCCTGGCGCTGGGCTTCATGCGTTCACTCTAGGGCGTCTGGGCCGGGGGTTGCGCGGCCTGCTGCTGCCGCATCTGCGCACGTCGCGCTTCGATCCGCTTGCGGATCGCTTCCATCTGCGCCTCGGGAGTCGCCGGCGCATCGTCGTTTTCTTCGGTTGGTCGCGCGTTCGCCGCGGCGGCGGCAGTGTTGGGCGCAGCGCTCACTGCCCGGCCCGGCGCGGTCGGCGCGCGCGCCGGGTTTGCGGCGGCCTTCGGAGAAGTCGCCTGCGGTGCCGCCTGGACCGAGATACCGGCCGGCAAGCCCCCACCAGGCACCGTGTTGAGCGGCGTGGGTGGTTGTCCGCCTTGGCCGTCGAACACGCGCAGGGTCATCTCGCGACGCCCTTCGGGCCCTTCGAACACGGCACTGCGCGCGTCCAGCGCGGTCAGGCGCCAGGACGGGTGCGACTCGGGCACTTCGCCAAGCTTGACCCGTACCGACTCGCTGCCATCGGCCGGCTGCAGGATCGCCATGTGCAGCGTGGGCGTGATCAGCACGCTCGTCAGCAGGTAGTCGAATGCGTTGCTCTTGCTGTCGCCTTCGCCCTGCCCCTGCAGGAAGAACGGTTTGGGCTGTCGGTCCTGCGAGAACAGCGGGCGCGCGCCGATCGGCGCGTACTGCGCAAGCGGGCCCAGGCGTTCGGCCGCCTGCGCACGGGTGGAAGGCAACGGCCGCAGCTGGCTCGGATCGGCTTCGAGTGCCGGGGCGTGCCGGCCCATGCCGGCGACGGCAAGCAGCCAGGCCAGCAGCGCCCAGCCGGCAACGGTGGCGAGCAACCAGGTGCGTGGGCCGGCGTCGTCAAGGCGCACGCGTCACCTCCGTTGCCGCCGCACCGGGGCGCAGGTAACCGGACAGATCGAAGCTGACATCGAGCCCGCCGTCGCCACCGGGCTGCGTGTTGCCGGGAAGGAAGTAGCCGCGCGACGAGAGGATGTTGAGATTGCCGACGAACAGACGCGGCGCGCCGCTTTCAAGCGCATGCAGGACCGCGGCCAGCTCCGGGCTGCCGCAGCGCATGCGCACTTGCACCACTACCCGCGCATAGCGTTCGCGCCTGGGCTCGGACAGCGGCGAGCGGTTGCTGATGGCGCAGCTGCTGTTGCCGGGACTGGCCTGGGCAACGACGGCTTCGAGCCGCTGTACCAGCCCGGCGGTCGCCAGCTCGGCGCTGCTTTCGGGCAGGAAACCCGGCTGGCGCGACTGCTGCGTGCGCAGCTGCTGCAGGCGCTGGGCCACCAGGGGCGCCTGCTGCAACTGCATGCGCTGGCGCAGCTCGCGCTCCTGCAGGGTCTGCAGGCGCTCGCCGGCCTCGATCATCGGCGCGGTCCACCAGGGATGGATCAGCACCAGATAGGCCAGCGCCAATGCCGCCAGGAACAGGCCCAGCGCCAGCCAGCGATCGCGATCGATCCGGCGGCTGGCGGGTGCTGCGGCAGTCGCCGCACCGGTCACAGGATTGGACGCCGGATTACTGGCCATCGTCGGCTCCCGGTCGCGGTGCCGCAGCAGGACGGGGTGCCGCCGCCGGGCCCAGTTCGGCCGTCAGCGTGAAACGGTCGCGGCCGCTGCTCGGGTCGGGCATCAGCGCGCCGGTCAGGGCAGGCGCGCGCCACAGCGGCGAGCCCTGCAGTCGCTGGATCAGCGACGGCGCCTCGCGGCTGAGGCCGATCATGGTCAGCGTGGTGTCCTCGATCGCGAGCTTTTCCAGGTAGGTGCTGTCGGGCAGGCGCCGGGTCAGCTCGTCGATCACTTCCAGCGTAGTCGGGCGCTGCGCCCGCGTGCGGTCGAGGAAGGCCTGGCCTTCGGTGAGGTCGATCAGTGTCTGCCGCTGCGTGGCGGCGGCGCGCGCGGCGGCGGCGTGGCGGGCGATGGTCTGTTCGAGTTCGTCGGCGGCGGCGCGGCGGTTGCCCAGCAGTTGCCACATCGTCGCGGCGACGGCCAGCAGCGCGATGGCGATCAATGCCAGGTTCCAGAAGCGGAACGGATCGCCGTGCTGGCGACGCTGCGCCGGCGGCAACAGGTTGACCCCGAGCGGCACGCCAGCGCTGCCGGCGACATCGATGCCGGCCAGCGTCTGCGCCAGCGGTCCAAGCGACGACAACTGCGGATCCAGTCCCTGGCGCGGCACGACCACCAGTTCGGTATCGAGCATGCCGTCGCTGTCGCGGCGGCCGAGTACGCGGGCGTCAAAGGCGACGGCGTCGGCGGAGAACGGCGTTTGCCGGTCGATCTCGAAGCCGACCACGTCGCGCAGACGATCGGCAGCGGCGGCCGGTAGCGCGAGGCGGCGACGAAGGCCGGCCGCGGCCGGCAGCAGCAGCCAGCGCGGCAGGTCGGCCAGTCGCGGCGGCAGCAGCGGTGCCAGCGGGTCGGTGGCCGATCCGACGCCCGGCTCGAGCGCCAGCGACGGTACCGAGCCCAGGTCGTGCAACTGGCCGCCCTGTTGCAGGCGCAGTTGCAGGCTCTGGTCGTGCAGCTGCAGCAGCAGCCGGCCACGGTCGAAACCGAGCACCCGGCGCACGCGCTGCGGCAGCCAGGCGGCGAGATTGTGGCCCCACCAGCCCAGAAAGCCGCCCGCGCCAGGGGCCAGGCGGGCGCCTATGCGCCGCAGCCGGTCCTGCGCCCAGTCGGCTCCCTGCCGTGTCTGGCTGCTTGCATTCATCGTGGTGAAGCTCCCTCCTCCCAGCGCAGCGGAGTGTAGGCCATGCCGGGCAAAGCCCCGCCCCCGACACGGACAACGACCCGCAACAACGACTCGCGACCATCGGTGAGTCGTGCACGGCTGTCGATACTATAGGTGCCGCTGCCGCCTCCGGCCACGCCGACGATATCCGGCGGCTCGCCCTGGGGTAGGCCGTTGGCGTCGTTACGGCCCCGCTGGGCGACGAGATCGGCGCCATTGAGCCCCAACGCATCGAGCACCGGCCCCGCTGCGTAGGCCGGGTCGGGCCGGGCGCGGCCGCTGTAGACGGTGAGGTTTGGCTCCAGCCGCGCGTACAGCTGCGGCGTGAACCCGATCACCTGCTCCAGCTCGGCGACGCTCTCGAACTCGCCGTCCTTGGCGCCATAGGGCAATCCTGCGGAGGCGTAGTCGGCGTCCTCGCCACCACCGGCCGGCTGCGTCAGCGGGTCGCTGTCGCGCCAGTCGATGATCGCGCCGGCCAGCCGCGCTGCCTGTGTGGCGTCCATGCGGGCACCGCCCTCCCCGCGCCCGGCGCCCTGGATCAGCGCCGCCAGCAATTGCGCGTCGGCCTGGTTGAGGTCGACCTTGCCGCTTTCGTCGGTCATCTTCACTTCGACGTCGGCGTCGCCATAGCGCCAGCGATAGGCGGTTCCGTCCGGCCGCCACTTCAACCGCGGATCGCTCAGGCCGACCCGGGTCAGTGCGTACTCCACGCCGGCACGGGCCGCGCCGGAGGCGACCAGTCCGCGCACCAGCACGCGCCCCTGCAGGCTCTCGATACGCGCCATCAGCGCGAACGCCCCGATCACCGAAGTCAGCAGCACGATCAGCCACAGCACCAGGATCAGTGCGGTGCCGTGCATGCGCGAGCGCTGCGCACTCATAGCTGCTGCACCGGCAGTCCGGCGCCATCGAGCTGCACCGCCAGCGGCAACGACACGACCAGCGGCGGCCACGCCTGGCCGTCGCGATCGACCAGGGTCACCTCGACCAGCAACGGCAGCCGCTCGCTGATCTCCCATTTGTCCTGCCAGTCGCCAAGCCGTCCTTCCGCGTCCAGCGCCCGGTAGCGGAATCGCGCTTCGCGAAGGCCTTCCACCAGCAGTTCCGGCGGGCGCGGCGGGCTCTCTTCGATGGTCTGGCCCGCCAGCACCATGCTCAGCGTCAGCGAGATGCGCGCATCGCCGCCTTCACCTCCGCCATCGCCTTCGACCGTCAGGTCGTGCAGGTACGGGCCGCCGCGGCCAAGGTAATCGGGCAGGTCGGCGACGAAGCGTAGGCGATCGGGCTCACCGACGAAACGGATCGGCGTGCCCTTGCCTTCATCGAATCCGAACGCCACCGGCCGGGTCGCGGTGAGGCGACTGCGCAGGAAGCCGGCGACGGCGCGCATGTGCTCGCTGCGATCGGCCATCGCCTCGCCGCGGATGGCCGTGCGGTTGGCTGCGCCGAGGGTGGTGAACGCCAGCGCAAGGCCGGCCACCAGCAGCACCGTCGCCAGCAGCACTTCGATCAGGGTGAAGCCGCCGGGGCGACCGGTGCGTGCGCCGCTTCTGCGGACCCGGCTCATGGCAGCGTCGCCTCGCCGGCGGCGGCCGTGCGCAGGGATCGCAGTTGCAGGCGCTGGGCCGGCCCGGCGTCACCCCACTGGACGGCCAGGGTGATCTCGAACAGGCCCGCGGCATTGGGATCGACCTGTTGCCTGGCTGTCGCGATGGTGCGGTCGCGCCAGGGTGCGATGCGCATCTGCCAGCGATAGCGGCCCTGCTCGAACTCGCCGTCACGCTGGCCGGCGACGATCGCCTCGCCGGTGCCGACCTGGGCCAGCAGCGACTGCGCGTAAAGCGCCGCGCGGGCGGCATCGCTCGAACCGCGCACCTGCCACGCGGCACCGGAAAGAACGCCCAGCAGCAACGTCAGCGCCAGCGCCAGCAGGGCGAAGGCGACGATGACCTCGAGCAGGGTGTAGCCGCGCTGCCGCTTCATTGCACCGCTCCGGCTGCACGCCGCATCCGGACTTCACCGGTGAGCCAGGCCACGTCGATGTTCCACACCGCGCTGCGGGCACTGAGCTGGACCCGTCCACCGGTGCTGGCGCCGTCGGCGAAGAACACGATCGCGCCCTCGCCGCGGTGCGGCTGCACTTCGCGCGCGCCGGTGAAGGTCACGCGCAGGGCCGGTGGAATCTCGCCCTTGCGGCCATTGGGGGCAGTCCAGGCGTGCGCTTCGGGATTGAGGGTGAAGCGCTGCGGCTTACCCGTGGCGATGGCCTGGGTGCGCGTGTAGCGCAATTGCGCCGCCACCGACTTGGCGGCCGAGCGCAGCTGCATGCCCTGGATGCCACCGCCCAGGGCCGCCGCGGCCAGCACGCTGATCGCGGCGATCAGCGCGATCACCAGCAGCATCTCCAGCAACGATGCGCCGCGGGCAGGATGCTGCATTCGCCAGGTCCCCGATGGCTGCCGTGTGCGGCTTACTCGTACTTGATGTCGGCGTCGACGCTGGTGCCGCCAACCTTGCCGTCCTTGCCCAGGATGACCAGGTCGAACGGCCCGCCCTCGCCCGGCGCGCGGTATTCGATCGCGTGGCCCCACGGGTCCTTCAGCTCGGCGGCCTTGGCGTACGGGCCGAGCCAGCCGTTGACGTCGCTGGGCTGGCTGACCAGTTCCTCGAGCGAGGTCGGCAACCGGCCGGTGTCCATCTGGAACGCTTCGACCTTGCCCGCCATGGTCTGCACCTGCGCCTTGGCGATGTTGTAGTCGCCGCGGTCCTTGCCGCCGAGCACGCGACTGCCGACGAAGGCCAGCACCGCGCCGATCAGCACGATCACGATGATGATCTCGATCAGGCTCATGCCGCGCTGGTGGGCTGCGGACGGGGATCTGTTCAACGAGCGGCGGTTCGGGCAGCGGCGGTTCAACGAGCGGCGATTGCGCATCTGGGGGATCCTTGTCGAGGTGCCTTGGCCAGGCAGGTCTGAAGCGGGACGCATTTGGAAGGGATGTTTACCCGAAATCGGTTGCCAATGGGCTGACTGCGCGCGGTTGCATTCAGTTCCCCGGCGTCAGCCGATCGCATTGGTCAGGTCATACAACGGCGTGAGCACCGCCAGCACGACAATGCCCACGACCGTGGCCAGCACCACCGTCACCAGCGGCACCAGTGCCGCCAGCATCCGGTCCAGCGCCAGCGCGGTTTCCTGCTCGAAGGTCTCGGCGGTCTTGACCAGCATCGCGTCGAGCGCGCCCGACTCCTCGCCGACCTGGATCATCTGCAACGCCAGCCGCGGGAAACGCTTGCCGCGCCCCAGCGCGGTCGACAGCGCCACGCCGTTCTTGACCTCTTCGGCGGCGGCGGCGACATCGGCGGCGAGCACGCGGTTGCCCAGCACGTTGCGGCCGATAGCCAGCGCGGCCATCAACGGCACGCCGTTGCGGACCAGCGTTCCCAGCGTGCGTGCCAGCCGCGCGGTTTCGACCTTGGCCACCAGCGCGCCGGCGAAGCGCCGCTGCAGCAGCCAGCCATCGAAGGCCTCGCGGAATGCCGGGTCGCGGCGCTTGCGGTCGAACCACCACAACGCCAGCGCCGGCACCACCAGCAGCACGATCCACCAGTCGCGCACGAACAGGCCCACGCCGAGCACCAGCTGGGTGAACAGTGGCAGCTGCGCGTCGAGGCTCTCGTACATCGCCGCGAACTGCGGCACCACGTAGCCGAGCAGGAACAGCAGGCTCAGGCCGACCATCACCAGCAGGATCGCCGGGTAGATCAGGGCATTGATGACGCGGCCCTGCAATGCGCGCGTGCGCTCCATGTAATCGGCCAGCCGCGACAGCGTCTCGTGCAGGCTGCCGCCGACCTCGCCGGCGCGGACCATGTTGACGTACAGGCGCGAGAACGTGCCGTGCTGGCGCTCCAGTGCTGACGACAGCGAGCTGCCGCCACGCACGGCATCGCGCACGTCGCCGATCGTGCGGCGCGCGCGTTCGTCTTCGGGCAGCTCGAGCAGGATGGTCAGCGCGCGGTCGAGCGGCTGGCCGGCGCCGAGCAGGGTGGCCAATTGCTGGGTGAACTGCACCAGGCGCGCGCCGGCGAAGGGACTGGCCTTGAACAGCCCTTTCCACACCGACGCCCCGGAGGCCTCGCTGGCCAGTTTGGCCTCGACCGGCAAGTGCCCCTGTTCCTGCAGGCGCGCAACCACCTCGGCATTGCTGGCGGCTTCCATCTGGCCGTCGAGCAGCTCACCGCGGGGGTTGAGGGCTTTGTAGTAATAGAGGGGCATCACGGGTGCTCGTCATTCCCGCGCAGGCGGGAATGCAAGGACGTCGCAGTTGGCTTGAGTTCCGCAATGTCGGGCCACAGGTCCCTCCAGGAAGGGTTCAATTCGTCGATCGGCCGCAATTTCCACGCGCGATTCCACTTCTTCACGCGCTTCTCCCGCTGGATTGCCGACTCCATCGTGACATGCAGTTCGTAGCAGACCAACCGGGCAACATCGTACCTGTCGCTGAAACCCTCGACGACGTGCGCGGGAATGACGGTTGATTGCAACGCTACCTACGCATCTTCCGTCACCCGCAGTACTTCCTCGATCGTCGTCTCCCCCGCCAGCGCCTTGATGATGCCGTCCTCGTACATCGTGCGCATGCCTGACTGCCGCGCGATCTGCTCGATTTCGCCCATGCCGGCATGGCGCATCACCGCGCGGCGCAGCTCGTCGTTCATCACCAGGAATTCCATGATCGTGGTGCGGCCGAGGTAGCCATTGGGCGCGATCGCCGACGGGCGCGGGTGGTAGAGATGGATGTCCCCCGCCGGCTGGTAGCGGCGCAGGTGGAACTTCTCGATCTCCTCCGGCGACGCCAGGTACCGCTCGGCATTCGTCAGGTCCAGCTTGCGCACCAGGCGCTGGCCGAGGATGCCATTGATGGTGGACGTCAGCAGGTAGTCCTCCACGCCCATGTCGAGCAGGCGGGTGATGCCGCCGGCGGCGTTGTTGGTGTGCAGCGTCGACAGCACCAGGTGGCCGGTCAGCGCCGACTGGATCGCGATGCGGCACGTCTCCAGGTCGCGCATTTCGCCGATCATGATGATGTCCGGGTCCTGGCGGACGATGCTGCGCAACGCATGGGCGAAGTCCAGGCCGATCTGCGGCTTGGCCTGGATCTGGTTGATGCCCTCGATCTGGTACTCGACCGGGTCTTCGACCGTGATGATCTTGACGTCGGTGGTGTTGAGCTTGCTCAGCGCGGTGTAGAGCGTGGTGGTCTTGCCCGAGCCGGTCGGGCCGGTCACCAGCAGGATGCCGTGCGGCTGGTCGAGCACCTTCTGGAACTGCGGCAGGAAGGCGTCGGTGAAACCCAGGCGCTTGAAGTCGAACACCACCGTCTCGCGATCGAGCAGTCGCATCACCACGCTCTCGCCGTGCGCGGTCGGCACCGTGCTCACGCGCAGGTCGAGTTCCTTGCCCTGCACGCGCAGCATGATGCGGCCGTCCTGCGGCAGGCGGCGCTCGGCGATGTTGAGCTTGGCCATGATCTTGACGCGGCTGATCACCGCGGCAGTGAGGTTGGCCGGCGGGCTCTCGCCTTCGGTGAGCACGCCGTCGACGCGGTAGCGCACCTTGAGGCGGCTCTCGAACGGCTCGATGTGGATGTCCGAGGCGCGCAGCTCGACGGCGCGCTGGATGATCAGGTTGACCAGGCGGATGACCGGCGCTTCCGAGGCCAGGTCGCGCAGGTGCTCGACGTCGTCGAGGTCGCCGCCACCGCCCTCGCCCTCGGCCGTCTCCACTATCGCGCCCATCGCGCTGCGACCCTGGCCGTACCAGCGTTCGACCAGGTCGCCGATCTCCGAGCGCAGCGCCACCGCCGGGCGGATGTCGCGGCCGGTCGCAAGGCGCAGGGCATCGATGGTGTACAGGTCCTGCGGGTCGGCCATCAGCACGTCGACCGCGGTGTCGCTCTCACCGACCGGGCAGACCGCGAACTGCTTCATGAAGCGCGCCGACATCGCCACGCCCTCGGGCGGCAACTCGGGCGCGTCCTTGACGTTGACCAGCGGCAGGCCCAGCACTTCGGCGCAGGTTTCGGCGTGGTCGCGCTCGGACACCAGGCCCAGGCGCGCCAGCAATCCCAGCAGGCCACCGCCGGTTTCCTCCTGCAGGCGGCGGGCACGCGCCAGGTCGGCGTCCTTCAGCCGGCCCTTGGCCAGCAGGGCCGCGACGATGCGGTCATCGAGACTGGCTTGGCCGATGTCGTTGGCGACTGCGTTCACGCCGTCCTCCGTGGCTGTCAGGCCATCGACTTTACGGCACATCCCGCCGCCGGCGAAGCCACTCCCCCACCCCAGACCCTCTCCCGACGCGGGAGAGGGCTCGGGCCGGCATCACCCCACCCACACCCGCGCGTTGCGGAACATCCGCAGCCACGGCGAATCCTCGCCCCACTCGGCCGGAGCCCAGCTCAGGTTGGCGCTGCGCAGGGTGCGCTCGGGATGCGGCATCATGATGGTGGCGCGGCCGTCGTCGCTGGTCAGGCCGGTGATGCCGTCGGGCGAGCCGTTCGGATTCAGCGGATAACGCGTGGCGACCGTGCCGTTGCCGTCGACGTAGCGCAGCGAGACGTGCGCCGCGCTCTGGTCGAGCGCGCTGTCGAACGCGGCGCGGCCTTCGCCGTGCGCGACTGCAACCTGGATGCGCGAGCCGGCCATGCCACGGAAGAACAGCGACGGCGACTCGACCACTTCCAGCAGGCCCAGGCGCGCCTCGAACTGCTCGCTGGCGTTGCGCAGGAACTTCGGCCAATGGCCGGCACCGGGGATGATCGGCTTGAGCTGCGACAGCATCTGGCAGCCGTTGCACACGCCCAGCGAGAAGCTGTCTTCGCGGGCGAAGAACTCGGCAAATGCGTCGCGTAGCACGCTGCGCTCCAGCACCGAGGTCGCCCAGCCGCGGCCGGCACCGAGCACGTCGCCGTAGCTGAAGCCACCGCAGGCAGCGATGCCCTTGAAATCGGCCAGCGAGACGTGCCGGCCGATCAGGTCGCTCATGTGCACGTCGAAGGCATCGAAACCGGCGCGGTCGAACGCCGCCGCCATCTCGATCTGGCCGTTGACGCCCTGCTCGCGCAGGATCGCCACCTTCGGCCGCACGCCCGTGTTGATGAACGGTGCGGCGACATCCTCGGACGGATCGAACGACAGGCGCGGCTTCAGGCCCGGCGCATTGAAGTCGCGTGCCAGCGCGCGCTCCTGGTCGGCGCATTCGGGGTTGTCGCGCAGCTTCTGCAGGGCGTGGCTGGTCGACCACCATGCGTCGAAGAGTTCGTCCCAGCGCCATTCGGCCAGGGTCTGGCCTTCGTCGCGGACACGGATCGCCGGTGCCGTGGTCGGCCGCGCGATGCGCTGCGCGCAGTCGATCAGGCCGTGGCGCGAGACCATGTCGGCGAAGATCGCGCGGTCCTCGTCGGCGACCTGCACGATCGCGCCGAGCTCCTCGTTGAACAGCGTGCGGAACGGGTCGTGGCCCCAGCCGTCGAGGGTGATGTCCAGGCCCAGTCGCGAGCAGAACGCCATCTCGCACAGCGCCGCCAGGGCGCCGCCGTCGGAACGGTCGTGGTAGGCGCGCAGCAGGCCGGCCTCGCGCGCATCGCGGATGAGTTCAAAGAAGTCACGCAGGCGCTGCGGGTTGTCCAGGTCGGGCACGCCGAGCGAACCGGCGAACGCCGGCAGCTGCGAGTCCTGGTGCTTCGACACCGCGTCGGGATGGCACTGCGCCAGCACCGAACCGCCCAGGCGCTGCTTGCCTGCACCCAGGCCGATCAGCCACAGCTCCGACTCTTCGTTGCGCTCGAGCAGCGGGGTCAACTGCTGGCGCACGTCGACCACCGGCGCGAACGCGGTGACGATCAGCGACACCGGCGAAACCGACTTGGACGCGGTGCCGTCGTTGTGCCACTGCGCCTGCATCGACAGCGAATCCTTGCCGACCGGGATGCTCAGCTCCAGCTCCGGGCAAAGCTCCATGCCGACGGCCTTGACCGCGTCGAACAGTCGCGCGTCCTCGCCGGCATGGCCGGCGGCGGCCATCCAGTTGGCCGACAGCTTGATGCGGTTGAGCGACTCGACCGGCGCGGCGCACAGGTTGGTGATCGCCTCGCCCACGGCCATGCGTGCGGCAGCGGCGGCATCGATCAGCGCCAGCGGCGTGCGCTCGCCCAGCGACATCGCCTCGCCGACGAAACCATCGAAGCCCGACAGCGTGATCGCGCAATCGGACATCGGCAGCTGCCACGGACCGATCATCTGGTCGCGCGCGGTCAGGCCACCGACGGTGCGGTCACCGATGGTGACCAGGAAGTTCTTCGAAGCGACCGACGGATGGGCCAGCACGCGCAGCGCGGCGTCGCGCAGCTCCAGGCCGTTCCATTCCAGCGCCGGCCACGGCGCCGGCGGCGGGCGACGGGCATCGCGGTGCATCTTCGGCGGCTTGCCGAACAGCACGTCCATCGGCAGGTCGATCGGCCAGTCGTGGCCGGCCTCGCGCGCGTTGCCGACGGTGGCGCCGTAACCGACTACCAGGTGCTCCTCGGCGGTGGCATAACCGACCACCGCGAACGGGCAACGCTCGCGCGCGCAGATCTGCGCGAACTCCTCGACGCGGTCGGCCGGCAGGCCGAGCACGTAGCGTTCCTGCGATTCGTTGCACCACAACTGCATCGGCGACAGCGACGGATCGTCGCTGGGCACCTTGGCCAGGTCGATGACGCCGCCCAGGCCGGAGTCGTGCAGCAACTCGGGGATGGCGTTGGACAGGCCGCCGGCACCGACGTCGTGCGCGGTCGCGATCGGGTTGTCGAGGCCGCGGGCGACGCAGCGGTCGATGACTTCCTGGCAGCGACGCTCCATTTCCGGGTTGTCGCGCTGGACGCTGGCGAAATCGAGTTCTTCGTGGCTGTCGCCGGAGGCCACCGAGCTGGCGGCACCGCCGCCGAGGCCGATCAGCATCGCCGGGCCACCGAGCACGATCACCGCATCGCCGGGCTTCATGCCCAGCTTGGTGACCTGCACGCGATCGATCGCGCCCAGGCCGCCGGCCAGCATGATCGGCTTGTCGTAGGCGCGCGCAAGCGTGCCGTTGGCCGTGCTGCCTTCGTCGAGTTCGAAGCTGCGGAAGTAGCCGGTCAGGTTGGGGCGGCCGAATTCGTTGTTGAAGGCGGCCGCGCCGATCGGGCCGTCGAGCATGATTTCCAGGGCCGAGGCCATGCGCGGATTGAGCGGGCGCTCGCGCTCCCACGGCTGCGGCAACGTCGGGATGCGCAGGTGCGAGACGCTGAAGCCGCACAGGCCCGCCTTGGGCCGGCCACCACGACCGGTGGCGCCTTCGTCGCGGATCTCGCCGCCATTGCCGGTGGATGCACCCGGGAACGGCGCGATCGCGGTCGGGTGGTTGTGCGTCTCGACCTTGATCGCGAACGCCGAGTCGGCCTGTGCTTCGGCGCGATAGCCGCGCGTGACCGGGTCCGGACGGAAGCGGCGGCTGGCATAGCCTTCGACCACCGCCGCGTTGTCGCTGTACGCCGAGAGCGTGTGCTCGGGCGTGGTGGCGTGGGTGTGCTTTATCATCTTGAACAGCGATTGCTGCTGCTCAGTGCCATCGAGCGTCCACGAGGCATTGAAGATCTTGTGCCGGCAGTGCTCGGAGTTCGCCTGCGCGAACATCATCAGCTCGACGTCGGCCGGCTCGCGGCCGAGCACGCTGAAGCGCTCGCGCAGGTAGGCGATCTCGTCCTCGGCCAGGGCCAGGCCGAGGCGGACATTGGCGTTCTCGAGGTCGGCCAGCGGGATACGCTCGAGCTGGCCGCGCGCGGGCGTGGCGAACAACGCCGCGGCGTCCTCGCGCGCTTCCAGCAGCGACTGCGTCATGGGATCGTGCAGGACCTTGGCCAGCGCGCCCTGGGTGGCGGCGTCGGCCGGCCATCCGGCCAGGTCGTAGCGGGTGCCGCGCTCGACGCGCCTGACCGGCAGGCCCGCGCCATGGAGCAGCTCGGTGGCCTTGCTCGCCCAGGGCGAAAGCGTGCCCAGGCGCGGCGTCACGTAGCGCGAGGTGGCTTCGTCCGCGCGCGCGGCCTCGCCCGGCTCGGCCTGGAGGATGCGGCGCAGGGCATCTGCGTCCGGCGTCGCTCCGCTCTCGGGCTCGACCCAGTACACGGGCCAGGCGCCTAGGACGCGGACAGACGGATGGAGGGCTTGCAGGCGGGCTTGGAGCCGCTCGCGGCGGAACGGCGACAGGGCGGATGCGCCCTCGAGGACGATCATGTCCGGGGAACCGTGCAACGTCGGGCCCGACATTGTAGCGGAGCCGCCGTTGCCCTGCCCGTACCCGGTGTCCTGCGGAACCGGGTGAGGGACCTGCCGTCAGCCCAGCGGGCGCGAAAGCAGACCCCTCACGTGTTCGCGGCGACCGCCGGTGCGGTCAGGCGCCCGGCTTGACCGCGGCGGTCTGGGCGCGCTCGGCCGCCAGCTTGTCCAGGGCCTCGCGCAGTGCCGCCGGCGGGATGTAACCGCCAAGCTGGGTGCCATCGGCGCTGAGGATCATCGGCGTGCCGGTCAGGCCGACGCGCTGGCCGATGTCGTACTGCATGTTCACCGAGCTCTTGCAGTTGGTGTACTTGGGCGTGCGGTCGTTCTTGGCGTCGGTCAGCGCCTTGCGCCGGTCCGGCGAGCACCACACCGCCACCATCTTCTTGTAGTCGTCGCTGCCCAGGCCCATGCGCGGGAAGGCCAGGTACTGGATCGCGATGCCTTGTCGGTTGTACTCGGCGATCTCGCTGTGCAGCTTTCGGCAGTAGCCGCATTCCACGTCGGTGAAGACGGTGACCGTGTACTTGGGCTTGGCCGGGGCGAAGACGATGCGCTCGCTGACCGGGATGGTGTCGATCAGCTGCTTGCGCACGGCCGCCATCGCGTCCTCGCTGAGGTTCTTCCTGGCATTGACGTCGAACAGGGCGCCGCCGGATCCGGGCAGGAACAGGTAGCGGCCGTCGTCGCTGACATAGACCACCTGCCCGGCCACGATCGCCTCGCGGAAGCCCGGCAGCGGCGCGGCACCGACACGCTCCACCTCGACCTGCGGGTTGAGCAGGCGCACCGCCTCGATCGCGCGTGCGTCGGCGGTGCCTGCCTTGGGCTTGGCGGCAGCCACGGCGGCCACGGCCGGCTTGGCACTGCCTGCCGCCCGCGCGGCGCCGTCGGGCGCTTGCGCACAGGCGGAAAGGCTGAGGGCGCCGAGCGCGGCGAGGAGGATTCGCTTCATCTGGAATTCCTGACAAGGGCTGCCAGGCGGCGGCCCGTAGTGGGGGGATGCCCGGATTGTGGCACGAGACCCCCGTGCGGCCAGTGCCCTTGGTCCGGGTGCGATTCACGTTGGCCAGCCCGCGGAGCGCCAGGGGGCGCCAGTCCGACCCACATCCGGAAGTTTCCCGCTAGCCCCGCGGGTGGTGTTTCGAGTGCAGCTGCTTGAGCTGCTCGCGTGCGACCAGGGTGTAGATCTGCGTGGTCGACAGCGAACTGTGGCCCAGCAGCATCTGCAGCGCGCGCAGGTCGGCGCCGTGGTTGAGCAGATGGGTGGCGAAACTGTGGCGCAGGCCGTGCGGGCTGATCCGGGCCGGGTCGATGCCGGCGAATCCCGCATAGCGCTTCACCAGCGCCCAGAACTGCTGGCGGCTGGGCGCCTCGCCCCCTGCGGTGATGAACAACGGGGCCAGCGCGCGTTTTCCCGCCAGGTGCGGGCGCGCCGTGGCGAGGTACCGCTCCAGCCAGTGCTGCGCCTCCTCGCCCAATGGCACCAGCCGCTCCTTGCTGCCCTTGCCCATCACCCGCAGCACGCCCTGGCGCAGATTGACCGCCGTCGCCGGCAGGTTGACCAGTTCGCTGACGCGCAAACCGGCGGCGTACATCAGCTCGAGCATGGCGCGGTCGCGCAGGCCATTGGGGTCGTCGATGTCCGGTGCCTTCAGCAGCGCCTCGATCTGGCTTTCTGCCAGGGCCTTGGGCAGCGACCGCGGCAACTTCGGCGGTTCCAGCAACGCGGTCGGGTCGTCGCCGCGCTGGCCGCGGCGCACCTGCCAGGCATAGAACGCGCGCAGCGCCGACAGCAGCCGCGCGTTGCTGCGCGGCGAATAGCCGTGCTGCGATCGCCAGGCCAGGTAGTCGAACAGGGTGGCCCGGTCGGCGCCGGCGAGACCGCCGCCGCGCCCATCGCGCCAGCGCGCGAGCAGCTCCAGGTCGCTGCGGTAGCTGTCGAGCGTGGGCTGGGCGAGGCCATTTTCGGCCCAGATCGCATCCAGGAACGAGGCGATGGCGCCGCCGTCGGCGTCGCGCAGTTGCGGCAAGGCCATCGCCACGCCACGGCGATCAGCAGGCGTTCGAACACTCATGCACGCAGCTTAGCGGCCGTGCAGCGCAGCGGCTATCCTGATGCGATGGCATCGACCCCACCCGCACCCCGCCCCGCCGCACTGATCGGCTGGCGCCTGCTTGCATTGCTCTACGACCTTTGGCCGGTGGTTGCACTGTGGATGCTGGCTTCAGCGGTATTCACCTTTGCCTACACGTTCAGCGGACATGACAGCCACCAGAACATCCCGCCCTTCAGCCTCCTGCAGTGGCTGCTGTGGCTGGTGTGCTGGATGATCGGCGCCGCCTACGCGGTGCTGAGCTGGCGTCGCGGCGGCCAGACCCTGGGCATGCGCCCATGGCGCCTGCAGGTGATCGGCGCCGATGGCAGCGCACCCGCACCGCGCGCACTGCTGCTGCGCTACACCGTCGGCACGGCCTCGCTGCTGCTCGCCGGCCTGGGATTCTGGTGGGCCTGGCTCGACCGCGACCGCTTGACGTGGCACGACCGCGCCAGCGGAACGCGCATGGTGCGGATGCCGAAGCGGCCGAAGTAAGAAGGCAACGTCCATGGACCCCCGCCTTCGCGGGGATGACGGTGAGTTGGTCTGGTTCCGGTTCGCCGGGACAGCGGGATCAGCCGCTGCGTTTCTTGAACAGGAACGCCGACACGCCCAGCATGATCACCGTCGGCAGCAGATAAGCGATGCGATAATCGAACTTGTACACCGTAGCCAGCTTCACGAACTGCGTCTGCAGCAACCAGAAGCCAAGCGCGAACACGATGCCGATGAACAATCGCTTGCCCATGCCACCACTGCGCAGCGTACCGAAAGCGAACGGCACCGCCGCCAGGCACAAAGCCAGCACGTTGATCGAATAGAACCAGCGGCCCCAGTAGTGCTCCTCGAACTCCGAAGCATCCAGCCCGTTGCGAAGGCGGTACTGGATGGCCGTGCGCAGATCCATGGCCGACAGATAGCGCGGCCGCTCGGTGCCCGCCGACAGCGCCGCAGAGTCGAGCTGCGAATTCCAGCGCTCCTGCGCAATCTGCTCGCGACGCACCGAACGGTCATCGAAGTGCGTTCGCGTCACGTCCCGCAGCAGCCAGCCGCCGGGGCGATGCTCGGCGCGCTTGACGAACGCCATCGACTTCAGGCGACCGTCGTCGGCGAACTGGTACAGCGTGACGTCGTGCAGCTCCAGCCAGCGGTCGCCATTGCGCTCGCGTTCCTGGCCACCCTGCGCATTGAGGATCGTTTCGCCCTCGCGCGCCCACAGGCCGGAGTACTGCGCGACCACTGCGTTGCCGGACTTCGCCGCCGACTTGAGGGCATCAGCACGCTGCTGCGTCCACGGCGACAGGCTCTCGCCGCTGAACACCATCAATGCGGTCAGGATCGCCAGCGCACCGGCGACGGCAATGCCGAGGCGGCGGCGCGACAGTCCGACGGCGCGCAGCGCGGTCAGTTCCGATGTCGCTGCAAGCTGCCCAAGCGCCATCAGCGACCCAATCACCGCCGCATACGGGAACAGGTAGTACATGCGCCGCGGCACACTCAGGCCGATGTAGGCGAAGGCTTCGACCAGGCCGTACTTGCCCTTGCCGATGTCGCCGAACTCGCTCACCAGCGCCAGCATCACGTCCAGGCCGCCCAGCACCGCCCAGGTCAGCAGCACGGTCGCCAGGACGGTCTTGCCTACATATATGTCGTGGATCCTGGGCATCAGCCTCATGACTTGAGCCTCGCCGTCGCGAACGCCTGCCTCGGTCGTCCGAGGCGACCGTCACTGAAGTACATCCAGAAGGCCACCGCCATCACCGGCAGCACCAGCCACCACAGGCCCAGCCAGATGGCGATCTTGCCGCTTTCCAGCCAGCCCAGACCGGCCGTCATCAGGTTCTGCCCGATCAGGTAGGCCAGGAAGCCGACCAGGATCCGGCCATAGCGCGCCTGTCGCGGCATGCTTCGCGCCAGCGGCACCGCCATCAGGGCGAAAGCCAGCGCCAGCAGCGGCGGCGCCAGCCGGTAGTGCAGCTGGGCCCTGGCCTCGCGCCGGTCGTCGCCGAGCAGGGACAGGGTGGTCTGCATCTCGGGCGCGTCCGGATCGAACTTGAGCTCATTGGCCGGCAGCAGGATCTGGTTGCGGGCATAGCGCAGCAGGCGAAAATCCTTGGCGCCGGCGCGGGCGCCTTCGATCTGGAAGCCGCCGGAGAGGGTCAGGTAGCGGTTGCCGGCCCCGTCGACGGTCAGCTCGCCAGTATTGGAGGTGGTCACGTCGATCCGGCCCTCGGCGCCATCGCGGTAAACGAACACGCGCTGCAGCTGGCTGCCGTCCTTGGACATGTTGGCCACGTAGATGACCCCGCCGCCGTTGGGGATGCCGACGAAGGCCCCCGGCTCCAGACCGGCCATCAGCAGGTTGCGGTTGGCTTCGTTGATCATCTCCTTGGACAGTCGGTCCGCCCAGGGCCCCAGCCACAGCGAGCAGGCTGCCACCACCAGCACCAGTGGCCCGACCACCAGCATCAGCGGCCTGAGCATGCGCCTGGGGCCGACGCCAATGGAGGAGATCACCGGCATTTCCGAGTCCCGGTACAGGCGCCCGACCCCCATCATCAGCCCCAGCATCAGCGCCAGGGGCAGGATCAGCGGCAGCCACTTGATCAGCACCAGGCCCAGCTGGGCCATCATCAGGCCGGCCGGGACCCGGCCCCGGGCGATGTCCTGGAGCACGTCGGTGAAGGCGCCGCCAACCATGACGATCAGCAGCACCACCAGGGTGGCGAAGATCGCCTGGGCGAATTCGCTCAGCAGGTAACGGTCAAGCTTGGGCATCGATTTAGGCTTCGGGGCGGCTTGATCTGGGAAGTTGATCTAAAATCGGGGAATTCGTCCGAGGGCGTGAGGTGGCTGCGCGATGCGCGGCCGGGGACATTGCATCCCCCTCACAGCCTCTCGATTGTACGGAGTTTGGTTGGACGTCTGCCCACTGTTTCTGACAGGCGTTCCTGACCAGCCCCTTTTATGACTGCTCTGGGAATCTGTTGGATGGCCCTCGAATTCGACCTGAACCGCGACGCGCCTGCCGCCGCCCACACCGACTGTGTAGTTGTTGGCGCCTTTGCTGACAACAGCCTGACGCCCGCCGCAAAGGCCCTGGACGACGCCAGCGGCGGTCGCCTGCACGCCCTGCTCGAGCGCGGCGATGCCAGCGGCAAGACCGGCAAGACCGCGCTGCTGCACGATCTGCCCGGTGTCAGCGCGCCGCGCGTGCTGGTGATCGGCCTGGGTGACGCCGGCAAGTTTGGCGTGCCGCAGTACCTCAAGGCGGTCGGCGATGCCGCCCGTGCGCTGCGCAACGGCCCGGTGAGCCACGCGTTGTTCACGCTGTCGGAAGTGCCGGTCGCCGGCCGCGACACCGCCTGGGCGATCCGCCAGGCCGCCATCGCCGCCGACCACGCCTGCTACCGCTACACCGCCACGCTCGGCGCCAGCAAGAAGAAGGAAGAGCCGGGCCTGCGCAAGTTGTCGATTCTTGGCAAAGGCGAGGGCGACGATGCAGTGGCGCTTGCCCACGGCCAGGCGATTGCCGCCGGCGTGCAGTTCTCGCGCGAGCTGGGCAACCTGCCGCCGAACATCTGCAACCCGGCCTACCTGGCCCAGCAGGCGCAGGAGTTCGCCGGACGCTTCGAAACCACTTCGTGCGACGTGCTCGACGTGGCGCAGATGACCGAACTGGGCATGGGCTCGCTGCTCGCGGTCGGCCGCGGTTCGGCCAACCCGCCCAAACTCATCGTGCTGAAGTACAGCAACGGCGGCGACGCCAAGCCCTACGTGCTGGTCGGCAAGGGAATCACCTTCGACACCGGCGGCATCAACCTCAAGACCCAGGGTGGCATCGAGGAGATGAAGTACGACATGTGCGGTGGCGCCACCGTCATGGGTACGTTCGTCGCCGCCGTCGGCATGCAGTTGCCCATCAACCTGGTGGTGGTGGTACCGGCCGTGGAGAACATGCCCGACGCCGATGCCTACCGCCCGTCCGACGTGCTGACCAGCATGTCCGGCAAGACCATCGAAGTGGGCAACACCGACGCCGAAGGCCGCCTGATCCTGTGCGACGCGCTGACCTACGCGCAGCGTTTCGAGCCGCAGGCGCTGGTCGACGTGGCCACGCTGACCGGTGCCTGCATGGTCGCGCTGGGCAAGTTCGCCTCGGGCCTGATGAGCAAGCACGACGACCTGGCCGCCGAACTGCTCGACGCCGGCGAGAACGTCTTCGACCGCGCCTGGCGCCTGCCGCTGTGGGACGAGTACCAGACGCTGCTGGAGTCCAGCTTCGCCGACGTCTACAACATTGGCGGCCGCTGGGCCGGCGCGATCACCGCCGGCTGCTTCCTCGGCCGCTTCGCCGAAGGCCAGCGCTGGGCGCACCTGGACATCGCCGGCAGCGCTTCGGACGAAGGCAAGCGCGGCATGGCCACCGGTCGCCCGGTCGGCCTGCTGAGCCAGTGGTTGCTGGACCGCGCGGCCTGATCGCGTGGCGCGCGCCGATTTTTACCTGATCCAGAAAGAGCGGTTCCGCGAGGAACCGCTGCTGCTGGTATGCGAGCTCGCGCGCAAGGCGCACGACGCCAACCTGTGGACGCTGGTGCTGGTTCGCGACGACGAGCAGGCCGAGCGACTGGACGAGCTGTTGTGGGAGTTCGACGAGAACGCCTACATCCCGCACCAGGTCGCCGGCGACGACGAGGACAACCTGGCGCCGGTGCTGATCGCGACGCCCGATTCGGACACGCCGTTGCGCCCGGTGGTGATCAACCTGCGCGACGAGCCGGTGGCGGGCAGCTTCGAGCGCGTGCTCGAAGTGGTGCCGGCCGACGACTCGGCGCGCGGTCCGCTGCGCGAGCGCTGGAAGCAGTACCAGGCGCGCGGGCTGGAGCTGAAGAAGCACGATATGTAACTGCGCTGCGCCTGATCGCGCCTCGTCATCCCGGCGCAAGCCGGGACCCAGTTTGACGTTGACCTCCGCCGTCACCGTCACCTGCAACATCAAGGTGGATCCCGGCTTTCGCCGGGATGACGCCAAACCAACGATACGAAGATGACCGACACCCTCGCCTCCAGCTACGACCCCAAGCAGTTCGAAACCCGCCTGTACGAAGAGTGGGAGCGCAGCGGTGTATTCAAGCCCAGCGGCAAGGGCGAGCCCTACACCATCCTGCTGCCGCCGCCGAACGTCACCGGCACGCTGCACATGGGCCACGCCTTCCAGCACACGCTGCAGGACGCGCTGATCCGCTACCACCGCATGCGCGGCTACGACACGCTGTGGCAGATGGGCACCGACCACGCAGGCATCGCCACCGAGATGGTGGTCGCGCGCAACCTCGGTCGCGACGGCCTGACCCGCGACGACCTCGGCCGCGATGGCTTCATCGAGAAGGTGTGGGAGTGGAAGCAGCACTCCGGCGACACCATCGAGCGGCAGATGCGCCGCCTGGGTACGTCCGGTGACTGGTCGCGCAGCGTCTTCACGATGGACCCGATGGCCGCGCAGGCGGTGATCGAGGCGTTCGTGCGCCTGCACGAGGAAGGCCTGGTCTACCGCGGCCAGCGCCTGGTCAACTGGGACCCGGTGCTGAAGACGGCGATCTCCGACCTGGAAGTCGTCAACGAAGAGGAAGACGGCTTCCTGTGGTCGATCAGCTATCCGCTGAGCGACGGCAGCGGCGAGCTGACCGTGGCGACCACGCGCCCGGAAACCATGCTTGGCGACGTCGCGGTGATGGTGCATCCGCTCGACGAGCGCTACACCCACCTGATCGGCAGGACCGTCACGCTGCCGCTGAGCAACCGCGAGATCCCGATCATCGCCGACGACTATGTCGATCGCGAGTTCGGCACCGGCGTGGTCAAGGTCACGCCCGCGCACGATTTCAACGACTACGCCGTCGGCCAGCGCCACGGCCTGCCGCTGATCAACATCTTCACCCACGTCGCCGCGGTCAACGGCAACGCGCCCGAGAAGTACCGGGGCCTGGATCGTTACGAAGCGCGCAAGGTCGTGCTCGCCGACCTGGAAGCGGCCGGCCGCCTGGTCGAAACCAAGCCGCACAAGCTGCAGGTGCCGCGCGGCGACCGCACCGGCCAGGTGATCGAGCCGTACCTGACCGACCAGTGGTTCGTGAAGATGGACGGCCTGGCCGCGCGCGGCCTGGAACTGGTCGGGGGTATCGATGGAAAGCCCGGCGACGTCAAGCTCGTCCCCTCCAACTGGATCAGCACTTACCGCCACTGGATGGAGAACATCCAGGACTGGTGCATCAGCCGCCAGCTGTGGTGGGGCCACCGCATCCCGGCGTGGTATGACGATGACGGCAACATCTACGTCGGCCGCAACGAGGACGAAGTCCGCGCGCGGCACTCGCTCGATCACACCGTCAGGCTGTCGCAGGACAGCGACGTGCTCGAGACCTGGTTCTCCTCGCAGCTGTGGCCGTTCAGCACCATGGGCTGGCCCGACGAACAGGCCATGGCCGAGCGCGGCTTCGACCGCTACGTGCCGTCGAGCGTGCTGGTCACCGGCTTCGACATCATCTTCTTCTGGGTCGCGCGCATGATCATGGCGACCGACCACTTCACCGGCCGCGTGCCGTTCAAGGACGTCTACATCACCGGCCTGGTCCGCGACAAGGACGGCCAGAAGATGTCCAAGTCGAAGGGCAACATCCTCGATCCGCTCGACCTGATCGACGGCATCTCGCTCGACCAGCTGCTGGCCAAGCGCACCGCCGGCCTGATGCAGCCGAAGATGGCCGAGAAGATCGAGAAGGCCACGCGCAAGGAATTCCCCGACGGCATCCCGGCGTTCGGCGCCGACGCGTTGCGATTCACCATCGCCGCGCTCGCCACCCACGGCCGCGACATCCGCTTCGACCTCGGCCGCGCCGAGGGCTACAAGAATTTCTGCAACAAGCTGTGGAACGCCACGCGCTTCGTGCTGATGAACACCGAGGGCGCCAGCTTCAGCGGTGCGCCGCAGCCGAAGACCGACCCCGAACGCTGGATCCTCTCGCGCCTGGCCAAGGTCGCCGCCGAGGCCGAGACCCACTTCGCCAGCTACCGCTTCGACCTGCTCGCGCAGGCGCTGTACGAGTTCGCCTGGAACGAGTTCTGCGACTGGTTCGTCGAACTGGCCAAGCCGGCACTGCAGGGCGATGACACGGACGCGGCGGAAAGCACGCGCCACACGCTGCTGTTCGTGCTCGAGCGCCTGCTGTCGCTGCTGCACCCGCTGGTGCCGTTCGTGAGCGAGGAGCTGTGGCAGCAGGTCGGTCCGAAGCTTGGCCTTGCCGACTCCACCATCATGATTCGCCCGTATCCGCAGGCATCGGACTTCGCCGGACAGGACTACACCGCCGCCGAAGCCGACGTCGAATGGCTCAAGGCGATGATCAGTGCGCTGCGCAGGATCCGCAGCGAGCTCAATGTCGCGCCGTCGAAGACGATTGCGTTGCTGCTGGCCGGTTGCGGCGCAGCCGATCGCGACCGTGTCACCCGCTTCGATTCGCAGCTTCGTTTCCTGACTCGCCTGGACGCCATCGACATCCTCGACGACGACGCTGCCGCGCCCGCCGCAGCGACCGCACTGGTCGGCGAGCTCAAGCTGCTGGTGCCGCTGGAAGGCCTGGTCGACCTCGGTGCCGAGCGCACGCGCCTGGACAAGGAGATCAAGCGCGTCGAAGGCGAGATCGGCAAGTGCCACAACAAGCTGGCCAGCGAGACCTTCGTCGCCAACGCACCGCCGGCGGTGGTCGAGCAGGAGCGCAAGCGCCTGGCCGACTGGAACCTGCAGCGCGAGGCACTGGCTTCGCAGCGGGCCAAGCTGGGCTGATCGGCTCGGCGTAGCCCGGATAAGGCGAAGCCGCACCCGGGGCGTGTGGGCATCCCGGGTGCGGCTTCGCCTTACCCGGGCTACTCGGGCGGCAGCAGTTCGATCGCCATTACCAGCGCATCCTCGCGGCCGTCGCGGGCCGGGTAGTAGCGCGGCCGGCGGCCGATCTCGTTGAAGCCTTCGGAGTGGTAGAGCGCGATCGCGCCCGCGTTGGACGGCCGCACTTCCAGGAATACGCGCTCGGCGCCGCGCCCGCGGGCCACATGCATCATCGCCCGCAACAGATGGCGACCGTGGCCGCGCCCCTGCCGCGCCGGATCGATGCAGATGTTGAGCACATGCGCCTCGCCGGCAGCAATGCTCATCAGGAAGTAGCCGATGACCTCGCCGCCCTGGTGCAACAGCCAGGCCGGGTAATCGGCACGCAGGCAGTCGCGGAATATGCCGACCGTCCACGGAAACTCGTAAGCGCGGATCTCGACCGCATGCACGGCGTCGAGGTCGTCCTCGCGCATCGGCCGCAGTGCGCCGGCGGGCGACGCCTGGCCGCTATCGACGGCCAGCGCGCTCACCCTGCACCACCCCGTCGGCGCAGGGCGCGCAGGCTGGGCCACAGCGCGCGCTTGGCGGCGCTGTTGCCACGCAGTGCCGCTCCGTCGGGAACCAGCGCGACGACGTCGGCATCGCCACTGTTGCGTCCCGCTGCGCGGAACACCGCCATCAGCAGGCGATCGGTCGCGGCCGGCATACGCGGCGCCGGTGCCGACGCGGATGGCCGCGCCTGGGCCGCGGCTCCGCCCTTGAGCAGCGCCGCCGCTTCGCGCCGGGCCTGTGCAGACGTGTCCTCCTGATGGCCCTCGGTCGGCGATGCCGCCTCGATGGACTGCGCGCCACCCAGCGCCCAAACCTGGTGGCCCATGGCCTGCAGCCACTCGCGCTGTTGCGGGCTCCACAAGCCACTCATGGGACGGCCTCGGTGCCTGCCGGACGGCGCAGGCGGCGGTATGCCGCGTAACCCGGACCCGACAACGCATACAGGCCGCCGATCACCAGCAACACCCGTGGCGGATCGATGGCAATGGCCACCAGCACGGCCAGCACCACCACGATCGCCAGGAACGGCACGCGATCGTGGCGCGGACCGCCGCCCTTGAAGCTGAAATAGCGCAGGCGGCTGACCATCAGCAGGCCGGCGACCACGGTCACGGCGAGCGCGGCATAGCGCAACTGCTCGCCGCTGTAGCCCATGTCGTCGCAGGTCCAGACGAAGCTGGCCACCAGCCCCGCCGCGGCCGGGCTGGCCAGGCCGATGAACCAGCGCTTGTCGACCTGCCCCACCTGGGAGTTGAAGCGGGCCAGCCGCAACGCCGCGCAGGCGGCATACAGGAACGCCGCGACCCAGCCGATCTTGCCGGGGATGGGACCGTCGAGCCGGGTTGCCGCCAGCGCCCAGTGGTACATCACCAGGGCCGGGGCCAGGCCGAAGCTGACCAGATCGGCCAGCGAGTCGTACTGCACGCCGAACTCGCTCTGGGTGTTGGTCAGGCGCGCCACGCGGCCATCGAGGCCGTCGAGGATACCGGCGACGAACACCGCGATGCAGGCGTCGTCGAAACGGCCCTGGGTCGCGGCGATGATCGCGTAGAAGCCGGCAAACAGGCCGCCGGTGGTGAAAAGGTTCGGCAGCAGGTAGATGCCGCGGCCGCGGGGCCGCGGGGTTTGTTGCAATTCGTCCATGTTTGGAAGTGTAGCGCTTGCTTGCGCCCCGGCGCGGTGATGCAATCGGACCTTCTCCCGCTCCCAACCGCCTGGAGCCACCATGTCCCGCCAGTCGTTCCGCCTGCTGCCCGGCCTCGTCGCCGGCCTGTGCCTGGTCTTTGCCCTGCCCGCTTCGGCGGCCAAGGTCTACCAGTGGAAGGATGCCCAGGGCGTCACCCACTACTCGGATGCACCACCGGCGGGTCAGGAATACAAGAACCGCGGCGTACATGAAGACGCTGGCAAGGCACCGGCTGCCGCCGCTACGGCCGCCAAGCCCGTGACCAACGCCAACTGCAGCAACGCCCGCAGCAACCTTTCGGTGCTTCAGGGGACGGCCGCAGTGGGTATCGACGAGGACAAGGACGGCAAGCCCGACCGCAACCTCAACGATACCGAGCGCGCCAACCGCACCCAGCTGGCCGAAGCCCAGATCAAGACCTATTGCGAAGGCGGAGCCGTCGCCAGCGGCGGCTGACCTGCCCGACATCATCGGGAGCCAGCTTGCTTGC
Organism: Lysobacter sp. S4-A87; assembly: GCF_022637455.1. Classification (NCBI taxonomy): domain Bacteria; kingdom Pseudomonadati; phylum Pseudomonadota; class Gammaproteobacteria; order Lysobacterales; family Lysobacteraceae; genus Lysobacter; species Lysobacter sp. S4-A87. Next base: position 3,197,141 of record NZ_CP093341.1, on the reverse strand, counting down.
TGGCGAACCCGTGAAAAGGCCTTGAGCCCATGCAGCGCCGGCACTCCGCCGGCGCTTCGTCGTCGGTGGGCCGCTCCCGGCTCCCGTCCCCCGCGCCCGTCATCAGCCCGGCGCATGGCAAAATGGCCGCTTCCCTACGTCCGAAGCCGAGCCGATGCGCCTGTCGCAGTTCCACCTCCACACCAGCAAGGAAACGCCCGCCGAGGCCGAAATCGTCAGCCACAAGCTGATGCTCAAGGCCGGCATGATCCGCAAGCTTGCCGCCGGCCTGTACACCTGGTCGCCGCTGGGCCTGCGCGTGCTGCGCAAGGTGGAGCGCGCCGTGCGCGAGGAAATGAATGCCGCCGGCGCGATCGAGGTGCTCATGCCGTCGGTCCAGCCCAGGGAGCTTTGGGAGGAAACCGGCCGCTGGGAGAAGTTCGGCGGCCAGCTGCTGAAGATCCAGGACCGCAAGGAGGCCTGGTACTGCTACGGCCCCACGCACGAGGAAGTCATCACCGACTTCGCCCGCCAGGAGCTGTCGAGCTACAAGCAGCTGCCGGTCAATTTCTACCAGATCCAGACCAAGTTCCGCGACGAGATCCGTCCGCGCTTCGGCGTGATGCGCGCGCGCGAGTTCCTGATGAAGGACGCCTATTCCTTCCACCTCAGTGACGAGGACCTGGGAGCCGAATACAAGAACATGTACGACACCTACGGCCGAATCTTCACCCGCCTGGGCCTGAAGTTCCGCGCCGTGTCGGCCGACTCCGGCGCCATCGGCGGCGCGGTCTCGCACGAGTTCCACGTGCTGGCCGAATCGGGCGAAGACGCGCTCGCCTTCCATAGCGGTTCGGACTATGCCGCCAACGTCGAACTTGCCGAGGCCGCCGCACCCGGCCCGCGCGCCGCCGCCAACGAAGCGATGCGCAAGGTCGACACGCCGACGCAGAAGACCTGCGAGGACGTGGCCGCGCTGATGGGCATCGCGCTGCAGCGCACGGTCAAGTCGGTGGCGATCATCGGTGCCGACGCCGAAGGCAACGCCCAGTTCGTACTGGCGCTGGTGCGCGGCGACCACGTCGTCAACGAGATCAAGCTGTCCAAGCTGGCCGGGCTGGCCGAATACCGCCTGGCCACGGAGGCCGAGATCGTCGCCCACCTCGGCAGCGAGCCCGGCTTCCTCGGACCGGTGGGTCCGCGCCAGGCCATCCGCGTGATCGCCGACCGCAGTGTCGCCGCCATGGCCGACTTCGTCGTCGGCGCCAACGAGGCCGGCTATCACCTGGCGGGCGTCAACTGGGGCCGCGACCTGCCCGAGCCCGAACTGGTTGCCGACATCCGCAACGTGGTCGAGGGCGACCTCGCCCCGGACGGCCAGGGCACGATCGGCCTGGCCCGCGGCATCGAGGTTGGCCATGTGTTCCAGCTCGGCCGCAAGTACGCCGAAGCGATGAAGCTGACCGTGCTCGACGCCAACGGCAAGGCGGCAACGCCGGCGATGGGCTGCTACGGCATCGGCGTGTCGCGGATCGTGGCCGCCGCGGTCGAGCAGAACAATGACGACAACGGCATCATCTGGCCCGAGGCGATGGCGCCCTGGCAGGCGGTGGTGTGCGTGATCAATCCCAAGGGTGATGCCGCCGTCGCAGAAGCCGCGCAGGCCCTGTACGCCGACCTCAATGCCGCCGGCATCGAAACCGCGCTCGACGACCGCGGGCTGCGCCCGGGCGCGATGTTCGCCGACATGGAGCTGATCGGCATCCCGCACCGGGTCGTCGTCTCCGAGCGCGGCCTGGCGGCTGGCACCTTTGAATACCGCCACCGTCGCGCCAGCGAAGCCGAGAATCTCGACCGCAGCGCCGTATTCGCCAAGTTCGGCAAATAGATCGGCACCTCCGGCGCGGACCCGTGCGGCCGCGCCGGATAATCCCCGATATTCAATCGATTTACTCGGCGGGCGCCGCGGGATTATGATCCTGCGCTGCCTGCACGGATCCGGCTGTCTGGCCATTTGCCCAGCCGTTGTTATCCGGCATCCCGATTCAAGGGCATTCTGCCCGGTAATCCCCCGAATAACTCCCGCCGCAACTCCCGCCGCAATTCCTTACTGTAATTCCCGCCCACTCGGAGGTTTCATGTCGATCGATATCACCTCGCTGTCCGCGAAAGAACTCGACGCCCTGATCAACCAGGCCAAGAAACGCAAGACCACGCTGAACAAGCGCAAGCCGATCGCCACCGTGCGCAGCAAGCTGACCCAGCTGGCCAGGGCCGAGGGTTACACGATCGTCGAGCTGTTCGGCGGCGGCCCCGCCACACGCAGTGCCAAGCCCGCGGCCAAGACCACGCCGAAGAAGGCGCGCAAGGCGATGGGCAAGGTGGCTCCCAAGTACCGCAATCCGGCCAATCCGGCCGAAACCTGGACCGGCCGCGGCAAGCAGCCGCGCTGGCTGGCCGCCCACACCGCGGCCGGGCGCGGCGTTGAGGAGTTTCTGATCCGATAACCGTCCAGATACCCCCCAGCCGGGCCGCGCATGCGCCCGGCACGGGAATGGACCCGATTCCAGATCATTTTCTGGAGCCGGCTTGCCGGCTCCCGCACCCCACCCGGGACGCCTAGAGGTTGCGACGGGCAGGCAACAACAGGTTGCCGAACAGCAGCCCCGCCACCAGCGCCAGCAGGATATTCAGCACGGCCAGCAATGCCGCCTGGCCGGCGTCGACGTCCTGCTGCTGGATCAGGGTTAGGAAACCCCGGAGGCTGGCACTGCCCGGCACCAGCATGATGATGCCGGGCACGCGCAGGATCGCGCCGGGACGGTTCCACCAGCGCGCATAGGCATTGCCGGCCGCGGTCAGGACCAGTGCGGCGAGGAAGATGCCGGCCGGGCTGCCGAACGCCTGGCCGCCGAAGCGCGAAATCAGGTAACCGCTGGCCGCGGCCGCCATCACCTTGGGGTAGTCGCGGCGATTGGCGCGGAACAGCACCGCGAACGCGAACGAGGCCAGTGCCAGCGCCGCCCACTCCACCCATTCCGGCTGCGGCCGCGAGGCACGCACCTGCGCGTCCAGTCCGATCATCTCGGCCAGGTACAGCGCGATCACCGTGCCTATTGCGAGCTTGAGCACCGTCGTCAGCGCACCGGCGAAGCGCGCCGTGCCCGACACAAGGTGCTGGCTGGTCAGCTCGTTGACGGCATTGGTCAACGCCATGCCGGGCAGCAGCACGATCAGCGAGGCGATGATCACGGTGTTCTGGTTCAACGGCGCCACATACGTGGCAACGAGCAGCGTCACACTCGCGGCGAACATCGCGGCAACCGCCTCGAGCGGCTCCTTGAATCGCGGCTGCGCTTCGGACACCTGCACGAACAGGCCGATCAACAGCCCGTTGGCACTGGCCACGGCGATGTCCAGCCACGGCAGGCGCAGCACGCCGGCGATGGCGGTCGCGGCCAGGCAGTAACCGAGCACCTGCATCGCGCGCGAGCGCCACGTGGGCGGCTTGTCGAGCGCGCTCATCTGCGCGTGTGCTTCGGCCAGGCCAAGGCGACCGGCGACGACGTCTTCGGCGATGCGGTCGGTCTCGGCGAGCCGGTACAGGTCGTTTTCGCCCGGAGGCAGGCGAATCACGCGCGTGGTGTCGCTGTCGCCCGGCGGCCGTTGCGGGTCGCTGAAGGTCAGGATCATGCCGGTCGGATTGGACCAGGGTTCGCACTCCAGTCGCAGCTGCTGCGCGACCGCGCTGATCGCACCCTCGAGCCTTTGCGCGGTGGTGCCATAGGCATGCAGGCGTTCGGCCAGCTCGATCACGAAATTGATCCGGGCGGCGTAGCTGGCAGCGCTCAGGGGAGACGGATTCGACATGGCGCGAAGGATGGCATGCGAGGAGCGAATGCGGGAGCGGAGATGTTCGCAGAAGCCAACAGCCGGCCCGCCCGCAATTGAAGCCTGCCCCAGGTCGCCGCCAGGCAGCCGGCGAAACACTCGCAGTCCCCTTTCGCCATTCGCCAACCCCGGCCCCCGACTCAGGTATCCTCGCGCCGAGGCTCCATGACCGATACGACCGCGCACCCGCCGCAGATCGCCGCCGATGGCCAAGCGCCGTCGCGCCTTCGCCTGAGTGGCAGTTGGACCCTCGACTACGCAACCCTGATCGCCGAGGCGCTGTCCGCCGCACCCGAGGCCGTCGACGCGGTCGACGCCACCGGCGTCGACCGGCTGGACTCGGTCGGCGTGCTGCAGTTGCTCCGCTTTGCCCGCCGCCACGGCATCGAGTTCGATGCCTTCAGCTTCCACGACGATCATCGCGCCCTGGTGACGGCGATCGAGGACGTCGCCGACGATCGCCCGCGCCGCAAGCGCGAGTACGGCGTGAGCGCGGCGCTGGCCCGACTCGGCTTCGCGGTGACCGACAACTACCGCGAAGCCCGCGCCCTGATCGGCTTCTTCGGCGAGACGCAGCTGAAGCTGCTGCGCATGTTCAAGGAGCCCACGCGCTTCCGCCCCACGGCCACCGTGCACCACATGGAGCAGGTCGGCCTGGACGCGGTGCCGCTGATCGCCCTGCTGTGCTTCCTGGTCGGCGCCGTCGTCGCCTTCCTCGGCGCCAACATCCTGGCCGACTTCGGCGCGCAGATCTTCGTCGTCGAACTGGTCAGCATCTCGTTCCTTCGCGAGTTCGGCGTGCTGCTGACCGCGATCGTCCTCGCCGGCCGCACCGCCAGCGCCTTCACCGCGCAGATCGGCGCGATGGTCAGCCGCGAGGAAGTCGACGCGATCCGCACGCTAGGCATGGACCCGGTCGACCTGCTGGTGATCCCGCGCATGCTGGCGCTGCTGGTGATGCTGCCGCTGCTGACCTTCATCGCGATGGTCTTCGGCCTGATCGGCGGCCTCACGGTCGGCGCCTACAACCTGGACATCCCGCCGCAGCAATACCTGGCGCGCATGCACGAGACGATGGAACTGCGGCATTTCCTCGTCGGCCTGGCCAAGGCGCCGGTGTTCGCCCTGCTGATCAGCCTCATCGGCTGCCTGGAGGGGCTGCAGGTCGAAGGCACCGCGCAGTCGGTCGGCGAACGCACCACCTCCAGCGTCGTGCAGTCGATCTCGATGGTGATCGTGCTCGATGCGTTCTTCGCCATCTGGTTCATGGAAATGGGCATCTGATCATGGCGCAGACCATCCACTGCCTGCCCGACCACAAAGAGCCGATCGTGCGCGTGCGCGGCCTGACCAACCGCTTCGGCGAGCAGGTGGTGCACGAGGACCTCGACCTTGAAGTCCTCCCCGGCGAGATCCTGGGCGTGGTCGGCGGTTCGGGCACGGGCAAGTCAGTGCTGATGCGTTCGATCCTGGGCCTGCGCCGGCCCGATGCCGGCGAAATCGAAGTGCTCGGCCTGGATGCGCGCAGCGAAGACCCCGACCTGCGCCGTGCCATCGAGCGCAACACCGGCGTGCTGTTCCAGGACGGCGCACTGTTCTCGTCGCTGACCGTCGGCGAGAACGTGCAGGTGCCGCTCAAGGAGTACCACAGCGAATTGCCCGACTCGCTGCGCTACGAACTGGCACTGCTCAAGGTCAAGCTTGCCGGCCTGCCCGCCGACGCGCTCAACAAGCTGCCGTCGCAGCTTTCCGGCGGCATGCGCAAGCGCGCCGGACTGGCGCGGGCGCTGGCACTGGACCCGCCGCTGCTGTTCCTCGACGAACCCACCGCCGGCCTGGACCCGATCGGTGCGGCTGCTTTCGACCGGCTGATCCGGACGCTGCAGCAGGCGCTGGGCCTGACGGTCTTCCTGATCACACACGACCTCGACACCCTTTACGCTATCTGTGACCGGATCGCGGTGATTGCCGATCGCAAGGTGATCGCCTGCGCGCCGCTGGCGGAAGTCGAACAGATGGACCACCCGTGGGTGCGGGAGTACTTCCACGGGCCACGCGCGCGCGCCGCGCAGAAGACCCGGCACCGCGATCTGGAGATCGGAATCCGATGAACGCCACGCACGACACCCCGGACCGGCAGGCCTGACATGGAAACCAAGGCCAACTACGTCCTCATCGGCGCGTTCACCATCGTGGTGACGTTGCTGTTGCTGTTGTTCGCCTTGTGGGCGGCCAAGTACACCTCGGAGAAGGACTGGCGTAACTACGCCGTGCTTTTCACCGAACCGGTGACGGGCCTGACCGAAGGCAGCCCGGTGCAATACAACGGCATTTCCGTCGGCACGGTCGAAACCCTGCGCCTGGCGCCGGACGACCCGCGCCGCGTGATCGCGTTGCTGCGCCTGCAGGCCAGCGCGCCGATCAAGACCGACACCCGCGCCAAGCTGTCGATCCAGGGCATCACCGGCAGCCCCTTCATCCAGCTCACCGGCGGCAACCCCGGCAGCCCGGCACTGGCCGATGTCGACCGTCGTGAAACGCCGGTGATCCAGACCGAGGCCTCGGCGCTGCAGAACATCGCCGACACCGCCAACCGCCTGGTCGCGCGCATGGACCAGGTGCTGAGCGACGAGAACGTCAAGCGCGTATCCAACACGCTGGCCAATATCGAGTCGGCCACCAGTGCGATTGCCGACCAGCGCGAGGACCTGCGCACACTGATCACCAGCGCGCGCAAATCCAGCGAACAGCTGTCGGTGACGCTGACGACCACCAACCGCGCCGTCGAGAGCGTCGACCGCGAGCTCGTCGCCAAACTTCCTGGCCTGATCGCCAAGCTCGACAGCACGCTCTCGCGCCTGGACTCGGCGGCCAACAACGCCAACGGCGTGCTCGCCGACAACCGCAACGCGATCAACAGCTTCGCCAACGACGGCCTGGCCCAGCTGGGGCCGACCCTGGGCGAACTGCGGCTGCTGGTGCGCGACCTGCGCCGCATCTCCGACCGCCTCGACAACAACCCGACCCGCTACCTGCTTGGCCGCGACGCGCCCAAGGAGTTCGAACCCAAATGACGACGCGAGCGAACACGGCGCCTGCCCTGGGACTGGCCCTCGTCCTGGCCCTGCTCTCCGGCTGCTCGATCCTGAGCGACAAGCCGCACAGCACCTCGACCATCTACGCCCCCGAGCCGCGCGTGCAGCCGGACCCGAGCTGGCCGACGGTGACCTGGCAGCTTGCGCTGACGCCCCCGGTGGGCGCGCGCGTGATCGACAGCCTGCGCATCGCAGTGCGGCCGACTCCGGGCGAGATCCAGATCTACAGCGGCGCGCAATGGGCGCGACCGCCATCGGAGATGCTGCAGGACACGTTGCTGCGGACCTTCGAGGACTCCGGACGCATCGCCGCCGTCGCCCGCCAGGGCAGCGGCATCGCCGCCGACTTCAAGCTGGTGCTGGAGATTCGCCGCTTCGAATCGGACTACGCCGGGCAGGCGGTGCCATCGGCGACCATCGAGGTCGCGGCGAAGCTGCTGCACACCCGCGACCAGAAGATCGTCGCTTCGCGCACGTTCCTGCAGGCGCAGCCGGCGACGAGCACCGCGGTCGCCGACGTCGCCCGCGCGTTCGAGCAGTCGCTGGTCGTCGTCGGCCACGACATCGCCGGCTGGACCCTGGTCAGCGGCCAGGACTACAAGCCTGCGAGCCGCTCCTGAAGCATCTGGCGCGCTTTTACCAGCGCGCTACCCGGCTGACAGGATCTGCCGGAACGTCAGGTTGATGCGCGCGCCGACCGGCCGGGCCGTGCGCGGCAGCGCGTGCCGATAGTTGCGCTGGGTCGGGCCGGACATCACCAGCAGGCTGCCATGGGGCAGTTCCAGCGTCAGTCGCTGTGGCGGCTGGGCGCGCGACTTCAGCGAAAAGCGCCGCGCTGCCCCGAGGCTGACCGAGGCAATGACCGGGGCCGGGCCCAGTTCGGGCTCGGCGTCGCTGTGCCAGCCCATGGCGTCGTGGCCATCGCGGTACAGATTGGCCAGCACGCTGTTGAAGTCCAGGCCCATCTCCGCGCACAGCCGCTCGCGCACCGGCCGCAGCGCCGCCGGCCATGGCCGGGGCTCGAAACGGACGCCGGAGTAGCGGTAGCCGGTTCCGGGATCGCCGATCCAGCAGCTCAGGCGCGGCGAATCGACCTCGCGGCCGAACAGGCGGATCCGGTGCACTTCCCAGGCCACCTCCTCGCGCAGCGCCGCCAGCAGCGCATCGGCCTGGCCCGGGTCCAGCCAGTGCCGGTCCAGGCGAAGTTCGGCATCGGCCAGGGGCAACGGCGACAGGGGCATGCAGCAACGCTAGCACGGCGATTTGCCCGCCCCTGCGCAAAACCGCGACAATCCACGGTTGTAAAGCCAGCCGCACGCGGAGCCGCCAGCATGAGCCAACACGACACCACTGCCGACACGGTCGAGCGCGACGTGATGGAGTACGACGTCGTCACCGTCGGCGCCGGTCCGTCCGGCCTGGCGTTCGCGATCCGCCTCAAACAGCTCAACCCCGACATCTCGGTGTGCGTGATCGAGAAGGCTTCGACCATTGGCGCCCAGATCATCTCCGGCGCGGTGATCGAGCCCGGCCCGCTCGACGCCCTGTTGCCGGGCTGGCGCGACAACCCGCCGCCGATCTGCGTGCCGGCGGTCAAGGACGAATTCTGGCTGCTCAGCAAGACCGGCCACACCCCGCTGCCGATCCCGCCGGGCATGCACAACCGCGGCAACTTCATCGTCAGCCTCGGCGCGATGTGCGCCTGGCTGGCGCCGCAGGCCGAAGCGCTGGGCGTGGAGATCTACCCCGGCTTCGCTGCTTCCGAGACCCTGCACGATGCCGACGGCACCGTCATCGGCGTGCGCATCGGCGACATGGGCGTGGCCAAGGACGGTTCGCACAAGCCCGGCTTCACCGCCGGCATCAACATCCGCGCCAAGGTCACCGTGTTGGCCGAGGGTGCGCGCGGCCACCTGACCAAGCGCCTGGTCAAGCAGTTCAAGCTCGACGCCGACAGCGATCCGCAGTGCTACTCGATCGGCCTGAAGGAACTGTGGCAGGTGCCGGAAGATCGCGTCGAGCCGGGCAAGATCGTCCACAGCTTCGGCTGGCCGGCCGACAACCAGACTTACGGTGGCAGCTTCCTGTACCACCTGGACAAGGGCCGCATCGCCCTGGGCTACGTCAGCGGCCTCGACTACCAGGATCCGGAATACAAGCCATGGGAGGCCTTCCAGCAGTGGAAGAACCATCCCTCGGTCAAGCCGCTGCTGGAAGGCGGCAACATCCTCTCCGCCGGTGCGCGCGCGATCGTCTGCGGCGGCTGGCAGTCGCTGCCGAAGGTCGAGATGCCGGGCGCGCTGCTGATCGGCGATACCGCCGGCCTGCTCAACGTGCCCAAGATCAAGGGCACCCACCAGGCGATCCGCTCGGGCATGCTCGCGGCCGAGCACCTGGCCGCCTCGCAACTGGCGCCGCAGGGCTTCGACGCGAAGCTGCGCGCATCCGAGGCGATGGCCGAGCTGAAGAAGGTCCGCAACATCAAGCCCGGCTTCAAGCGTGGCCTCTGGTTCGGCATCCTAAATTCCGCCTGGGAAACCATCACCGCCGGGCTTTCGCCGTGGACGCTGAAGGTCAAGGCCGACTGGTCGACGCTGGACAAGGTTGCCGATCACGAATCACCGCGTACCGATCACGGCGGCCGCGACTACGTCGACCGCACGCTCGCCCCGCGCGACCGCCTGCAGAGCGTGTACTACGCCGCGACCGAACACGACGAGGACCAGCCGGTGCACCTGAAGGTGCGCGACACCTCGATCTGCATTACCCGCTGCGCCGAGGAGTACGACAACCCGTGCACGCGCTTCTGCCCGGCCAATGTCTACGAGATCGTGCAGGACGTTCATGCCGACGGAAGCGTGGGCAAGCGCCTGCAGATCAATGCGGCCAACTGCGTGCACTGCAAGACCTGTGATATCAAGGACCCGTACGAGATCATCGACTGGGTGACGCCGGAAGGCGGCTCGGGGCCGAATTACCAGAACCTGTGACGCTTGACGACCGGCGCCAGCGCCGGTCGTGGCCACGAACCAGGCTCAACGCCTGGCGACGATTGCGATTCCGGCAGGGTAGTCGAAAGAGATCATCTCGCAGCGGGTAAATCCCGCCTGCATCACCATTGCCCAGAAATCGGCGCCGAATTCGCTGTGAACGACCAGATCGGACTCGGAGCCTCCGGGGGCACCGTGGTAGCTGGAGGCAAGCCCGTCCCGGGATTGGCTCATTCGCCCCAGGATGATGGGCACCGTAAATACCGCACGACCATTGGGGACGAGTACGCGCTTCATCTCGGCAAGTGCCTTCATCGGGTCAGGCACATGCTCGAGCGTATCGGAGTGGATGATCAGGTCCACGCTGGCATCGGCCAGCGAAAGCTTCTGTAGATCGACCTGCGGATAGCTGCCAAACACGTGCCCGGGGAACTGGCGCAACCAAGGGTTCAGCGTGCCAGCCTCATTCACTTCCAACATACGCTCCGAGGGCGCTGTTGCAATCAGCTCGGTCAGCGTCCCTTCGAATCCTGCGCTGGCGCAGATTGCCTTCGCAAGAGCGATGGATCGAATGTTGCAGCCACATCCGAGGCATTGCGTTCCCTGCTGCCGGTTGATGTAGGCAGTTTCGGCTTCGGATAACGCCCACTCCGAAACCAGGCCATCCCACAGGACATCTTGATGGCGGTAGCCGCGGTGTCCGCAGACTGCACAAGGGGCAATTTCATCGAGCCCGGCCAGTGACTCCACCGGTCTGGCAAACGCGCGTTGTTTCATCAACTCTATACAACCTCTTTCAAGGCGGCACGACATTGTCGTGTTCCGCAAACAAACGAATCAGGCTTGAAGCACGACTCCGGTCTTCTGCCTCAGCTCTTCAAGTTCCACGTCAGGCGCCAACTCGATCAGCTTCAGCCCCTCGGCCGTCACGTCCATCACCGCCAGTTCGGTGATGATGCGATTGACCACGCCCACGCCGGTCAGCGGCAGGGTGCACTGCGGCAGGATCTTGTGCTCGCCGCTCTTGGCCGTGTGCTCCATCAGCACCACGACGCGCTTGACGCCGGCGACCAGGTCCATCGCGCCGCCCATGCCCTTGACCATCTTGCCCGGCACCATCCAGTTGGCCAGGTCGCCCTGGTCGGTGACCTGCATGGCGCCGAGGATCGCCAGGTCGATGTGGCCGCCGCGGATCATCGCGAACGAGTCGTGGCTGCCGAAGTAGCTCGCACCCGGACGTGCCGTCACGGTCTGCTTGCCGGCATTGATCAGGTCGGCGTCGACTTCGGCTTCGGTCGGGAACGGACCGATGCCGAGCAGACCGTTCTCGCTCTGCAGCCATACGTCCATCCCGTCGGGGATGAAGTTGGCCACCAGCGTCGGCAAGCCGATGCCGAGGTTGACGTATGCACCGTCGGTGAGTTCCTGCGCGGCGCGTTGCGCCATCTGGTCGCGGGTCCAGGCCATGGGTTCGGGTCCTTGTCAGTTCTGGTGTCAGCCGGCGCGCACGGTGCGCTGCTCGATCCGCTTTTCGGGATTCGGGTTGTGGACGATGCGGTCCACGTAGATGCCCGGCAGGTGGACCTGGTCGGGATCGATCTCGCCAACCTCGACGAGCTGTTCCACTTCGACGATGCAGACCTTGCCCGCCATCGCGCAGGCCGGATTGAAGTTGCGCGCGGTCTTGCGGAACACCAGGTTGCCGGACTTGTCGGCCTTCCACGCCTTCACCAGCGACACATCGGCCCTGAGCGCGGTTTCCATGACGTAATGCTGGCCGTCGAATTCGCGCGTTTCCTTGCCGTCGGCCACGATCGTGCCGTAGCCGGTACGGGTGAAGAACGCCGGAATGCCGGCGCCGCCTGCACGCAGGCGTTCGGCCAGCGTGCCCTGCGGGTTGAACTCGAGCTCGAGCTCGCCGGACAGGAACTGGCGCTCGAATTCCTTGTTCTCGCCGACGTACGACGAAATCATCTTTCTGATCTGCCGGGTCGTCAGCAGCAGGCCGAGGCCGAAGCCATCGACGCCGGCGTTGTTGGAGATCGCGGTCAAGCCCTTGACCCCGCTGTCGCGCAGGGCCTCGATCAGCGCTTCGGGAATGCCGCACAGGCCAAAGCCGCCGACGGCAAGGGTCTGGTCATTGGCGACGACACCTGCCAGTGCGGTACGGGCGTCAGGAAATACCTTGCTCTTGTTGCTGGCGCCGGCTTGTGTCGCGGCCATGGGGGACTCCGGTTCGGGTCTGCGAATTCCAGCAGTTTACCCCGCCGCACCCATGCGGCCACCGTACCTTCGGGCATGGTCGACGAACCATCCGGAGGGCCTGGGGTCTGATAATGCCCGCAACAATCCCGCAACAATCCCGCAACCGACCCGCCAGCCCAGCCCTGCCTTTAGACTTCGATCCATGCCACGCCTTGCCCTCGTCACCGCGATCGCCGCCGCCGCTCTGGACGACGACCTCGTTCCGCTGCTCGATGCCTGTGCACGGGCCGGCATCGCCACGCAGGTCCGCGCCTGGGACGATCCATCCGTTACCTGGTCGCGTTTCGATGCGGTCCTGCTGCGCTCGCCATGGGACTACACCGAGCGCCTGGGCGAGTTCCTCGACTGGTGCGGGCATGTATCCACGCGCAGCCACCTGCTCAATCCGTTGCCGGTGGTGCGCTGGAACACCGACAAGCACTATCTCGCCGCGCTCGCGGAGCGATCGGTACCCGTGGTGGCAACGCGCTTCGTCGAGCCGGACATGGAACCCCTGCCGATCCTGCAGGCGTTCCTGGTCGAGCACGCGCTGGCGGCCGAGTTCGTGGTCAAGCCCGCCGTCGGCGCCGGTTCACGCGACGCGCAGCGCTACTCGCGCGACCAGGAGTTCGCCGCGGCCAACCACATCGCCCGCCTGCTCGAAGCCGATCGCAGCGCAATGTTGCAGCCGTATCTGGCATCTGTGGATCGCGACGGCGAAACCGCACTGATGTTCTTTGAAGGCCGCTTCAGCCATGCCATCCGCAAAGGACCGCTGCTGCAGCGTGACGAAGGACCGACCGAGCATTTGTTCGCGGCCGAGGAGATCACCGCCCGCATCCCGGGCCAGGACGAGCTGGCACTGGCCACGCGCGTCCTGGCCGTCGCGGCCGAATGCCTGCACCTGCAATCACCCCTGACGTATGCGCGAGTCGACCTGATCCGCGACGACGATGGCAGCCCGCGCCTGCTCGAACTGGAACTGTGCGAGCCCTCGCTGTTCTTCCTGCACGCACCCGGCAGCGCCGACCGCTTTGCCGCGCTGTTGGCTGACACGCTGCGTCGCGGCGCGCCTGTCTGACCGGTCAGGAGCGGCCGTAGACGTCTTCAAGGCGGACGATGTCGTCCTCGCCAAGATAGCTGCCAGATTGCACCTCGATCAGCTCGACCGGCTCGGTCCCGCGGTTGCGCAGGCGATGCACGCTGCCCAGCGGGATGTAGGTGCTCTCATTCTCGTGCAGGTCGAACACCTTGTCGTCGCAGGTGACCTCGGCGACGCCGGACACCACCACCCAATGCTCGGCACGGTGCGCATGCTTCTGCAGGCTCAGTGCGGCGCCGGGCTTGACCACGATCCGCTTCACCTGGAATCGCGGACCGACGCCGATCGAGTCATAGCTGCCCCAGGGGCGGTAGACCTTGCGATGGAACAGGTGCTCCTGGCGCCCGGCGCTCTTGAGCTTGTCGACCACCGCCTTGACGTCCTGCACGCGATCCTTTCTCGCCACCAGCGTGGCGTCGGGCGTGTCGATGATGACCAGGTCCTCGACGCCTATGGTGGCGATCAGCCGCCGCTCCGACGCACGCACGAGACTGTCGCGGGTGTCGACGGCGATGACGTCGCCCTCGTAACGGTTGCCTTCATCGTCGCGCTGCGCCACCGACCACAGCGACGACCACGACCCGATGTCGCTCCAGCCACAACTCACCGGCACCACCGCGGCGCGATCGGTCTTCTCCATCACCGCGTAGTCGATCGAATCGCTGGGACTGGCGGCGAAGGCATCGTGATCGATGCGGATGAAATCCAGGTCGGTCGTCGAGCTGGCCATCGCGGCTTGCGCTGCTTCGATGATCGCCGGCGCGTGCCGGGCCAGCTCGTCGAGATAGCGCTGCGCGCCAAACAGGAACATGCCGGAGTTCCAGGCGTACGTGCCTTCAGCGACATACGACTCGGCGGTGGCCAGATCGGGCTTCTCGACGAACCGGTGCACCTGGTAGCCGCCCTTGCCGAGCGATGCGCCGCGCAGGATGTAGCCGTAGCCGGTCTCGGCGTAGTCCGGGGTGATGCCGAAGGTCACCAGCCAGCCCTCGCCGGCCAGTGCGGTGGCGGCCTCGACCGCGGTGCGGAACGAGCCCTCGTCCTCGATCAGATGATCGGCTGGCATCACCAGCAAGGTCGCCTCGGGGTCCCGCCGCAACGCATGCAGCGCGGCCAGGGCGATGGCCGGCGCGGTACTGCGCGCGACTGGCTCGAGCAGGATGCCACCGCTGGCAATGCCTATCTCCTGCAGCTGCTCGCCGACCATGAAACGGTGGTCCTCGCTGCACACCGTCACCGGCGGCTGCGCCCCGGGGAGCTTGCTCGCCCGCAGGACGGTCTCCTGGTACAGCGAGTGATCGCCGATCAGGGCCAGGAACTGCTTGGGTTGGTTCTGGCGCGACAGCGGCCACAGCCGGGTCCCACTGCCGCCGCTGAGAATGACCGGATGAAGCATTTCGACTCCGCGTGGGATTTGCGGGCAGCAGGGTAGCGGATCGCGCCGGGAATGGCCCTGCCCGGACGCCGGAACTCCCAACTCAGTTAACGCAATCCAGCGCTTGGCCCGCCCGACACCCTCGATCGGATCCGAAACGTGCGCCTGCGTATGGCACCCGCTCTCGGCTAGAATTGGGGGTTCTCGGCCCCTGTCGGCCGCGCAACCCCACAGGAACTCCCGCACGATGAAGATTCTCGTCGGTTACAAGCGCGTGGTGGACTTCAACGTCCGCATCCAGGTCAAGCCGGACGGCTCCGGCGTGGTCACCGACGGCGTCAAGCTGTCGCCGAACCCCTTTGACGAAATCGCCCTGGAAGAGGCCCTGCGCCTGCGTGACAAGGGCATCGCCACCGAGGTCGTGGTCGCCACGATCGCCCCGGCCGACGCTCAGGCGCACCTGCGCAACGGCCTGGCCATGGGCGCCAACCGCGCCATCCACGTGGTCAGCGATGCCCCGATCCAGCCCCTGACCGCGGCCCGAACCCTGCTCAAGCTGATCGAGAAGGAACAGCCGGACCTGGTGATCCTGGGCAAGCAGGCCATCGACGACGACGCCAACCAGACCGGCCAGATGCTGGCCACGCTGTGGGGCCGTCCGCAGGCGACCTTCGCTTCCAAGCTTGAGGTCGCAGACGGCAAGGCAACGGTCACCCGCGAGGTCGACGCCGGCCTGGAAACGCTGGAAGTCGACCTGCCGGCCGTGGTCACCACCGACCTGCGCCTGAACGAGCCGCGCTTCATCAAGCTGCCCGACATCATGAAGGCCAAGAGCAAGCCGCTGGAGTCCATCGCCTTCGCCGACCTCGGCATCGACACCGGTGACACCCTCAAGACCACCCATTTCGCCGCGCCGGCCAAGCGCAGCAAGGGCGTGATGGTGAAGGATGCGGCCGAACTGGTCGCCGCACTCAAGCAAAAGGGGCTGCTGTAATGAGCAAGGTTCTGATCGTCGCCGAACACCTGGACGGCAAGCTCAACGCTTCCACCGCCAAGTGCGTGTCCGCTGCGCAGGCACTCAAGCCCGAATCCGTTGACGTCGTCGTGCTGGCCGCCGACCCGGCCGCCGTCGCCGCGCAGGCCGCGCAGATCGCTGGCGTGGGCAAGGTCCTGACCATCGCCAACGCCGCCAACGCCCATGCCATCGCCCAGGTGCTGGCACCGCAGATCGCCAAGGCCGCCGCGGGCTACAGCCATGTGCTTGGCCCGAGCACCACCTTCGGCAAGGACCTGATGCCGTGCGTGGCCGCCCTGCTCGGCGTGGCCCAGGTGTCGGACGTGATGGCGGTGGAAGGCAGCCACACGTTCAAGCGCCCGATCTACGCCGGCAACGCGATCATCACCGTCGAAGCCCCCAGCGACCATACTGTCGTCGCCACGGTGCGCACCGCCTCCTGGCCGGAAGCTGCCAACGGCGGCAGCGCTCCGGTTGAACCGCTGGCCGTCGAGACCACGCTGCCAGCACACACCCGCTTCGTCGGCCTGGCCGCGGGCAAGTCGGACCGCCCGGACTTGCAGAGCGCCAAGCGAGTGGTCTCTGGCGGACGCGGCGTCGGCTCGGCCGAGAACTTCAAGGTCGTCTACGACCTGGCCGACAAGCTCGGGGCCGCCGTTGGCGCTTCTCGCGCCGCTGTTGATGCCGGCTACGTGCCCAACGAACTGCAGGTCGGCCAGACCGGCAAGATCATCGCCCCGGAGCTGTACATCGCCGTCGGTATCTCCGGCGCGATCCAGCACCTGACCGGCATCAAGGATGCCGGTACGATCGTGGCCATCAACAAGGACGGCGATGCGCCGATCTTCGAGATTGCGGATATTGGGCTGGTGGGGGATCTGTTTGCCTTGCTGCCGGAGTTGGAGCGGGCGCTGGGCTAATCCGGGCCGTGAATCAGGCGCTGCAGGCGACAATCTGCAGCTGCCTGCTCGATCTGGTGAGCATGAATCTAGTTGCATGAAGCTCGCGCCGGCGCAGGGGATTCAAACAGCACCGGCTGAAGACACCGGCCAACGGGGTATATTGATGTGCCAGCAGCGTTGTCACATCACGGAAGGTTTACGATGATCGTAGGGAACGGTCTGCTCGCAAACGCATTCAGGCCAAATTTTGAGGATGAACCGTCGGTACTGATCTACGCCGCGGGCGTTTCAGACTCGACTTGCCAGGACTCGAACAGTTTTGACCGCGAGCGCTACCTGCTCGAAACGACGCTTGCAGAATCCACCGCGCGGCGACGGGTCTATTTCAGCAGTTGTGCACTGGCCGACCCGCACTCCCACATGACCCCCTACTTGTTGCACAAGCAGCGGATGGAGATGCTGGTGATTGAAGCCGGCGGCCTGGTGCTGCGCCTCCCGCAGGTAGTGGGGCGCACAGGCAACCCGAAGACCCTGACCAACTTCATTTATGACTGTATCGTCCACGGTCGGCGCTTCACCGTCTGGAAGACCGCCCAGCGCAACCTGATCGACATCGACGATGTCGCTGCAATCGGCACCCGGATCATCCTCGCGCCCCCGGAGGCGCCATCGGCAATCTCGATTGCTGCGCCGCATTCAACGCCCATGCTGCTGATCGTCGAGGCCTTCGAGCGCGTCCTCGGAATCAAGGGCAATTATCAGCTGGATGATCGGGGCGATCCGTTGGAGCTGGATACTGAATTGGCCCAGAAGGTAGCTGGTCAGCTCGAAATCGACATGGGTCCGGGATACTTGGAAAGCGTGATCAGGAAATACTATGGGCCAGAATGATCCAGTCGCGGTCTCGGTCGTCGTCCCGGTTTATGCGGGAGCTTCGGCGCTCGCCGAACTCGCGCAGCGCACAGCAACGAGCATGTCCACTGCCGGCCTCACCCACGAACTGATACTGGTGGACGATCGTGGCGACCCGCGCGCATGGCCGATGATCTGCGAGATTGCCCGGTCCCGCCCAGAGGTCCGCGGCATCCGACTCGGCCGCAACTTCGGCCAGCACGCAGCCACCGCCTGCGGAATTGCCCATGCACGGGGCGAATGGGTGGTTACGATGGATGACGACCTGGAGCATCCGCCTGAGGCGATCCCAAAGCTGGTGCACGCCTGCGACGAGGACCACCCGCTGGTCTATGGCGTGTTCCCGGTCAGGACACATGCACGCTATCGGAACATCACTTCCGAATTGATGCGGTGGACGCTCAAAAAAGCATTCCCTGACCTCAACGACAGCTACACATCCTATCGCGTGATGCGCGCATCACTCGCACGGGAGTTGACCAGCTTCAGCATGAGCCGCCCGTATATCGATGGCATCCTGTCCTGGATCACCACCAGCGTCGCTACCGTCGAGGTCTCGCACGGCGAGCGCCAGCACGGCGAAAGCGCCTACACGATGAAGCGCCTGATTTCGCACGCCGTGAACATCTTCGTGACGTTCTCGCAGCTGCCGTTGCGGGTCGCCACCTACGGCGGGGCGGCATTGGCCTCCATGAGCTTCCTGTACCTGCTTTATATCCTTTACGGCCGAATTGCGGGCACCATCACGAGTCCCGGTTACACGTCCTTGATGTCGGTAGTGTTGTTCGCCTGCGGCGTCCAGCTTGTGATCCTTGGCATGCTGGGCGAATACGTCGGAAGGCTGATGGGTGCGACAATTCGAAAGCCGATGTATTCCGTGGAAGCAACGACACAGACAGAGCGAGCGTAGTGCGCCTGGGCCCATCTCCCTCGAGGAAACAGCGATGAGCATGCCTGGTAAACGTCCAAAGTTCGATCAGTATGCTGGCAAGTACGAAGAGTTGCACAAGGCAAGCACGCGCGCCAGTGGTGAAGATCCGGAGTATTTCGCTGCTTACAAGGCCAATGTGATGGCCAGCTGGTTGGGAGCGGCGGCCGGGACTCCAGGGCTGCGCGTATTGGACTTCGGCTGTGGTGTCGGCGGATCCATTCCGCATATCCGCAATGCCTTCCCTGCTGCGACCATTCACGGCGCCGACCCCTCGCCTGAGAGCGTCAGGATGGCCGAAGAGAACTTCGGATCCTCGGCCGGGTTCTCCGTCATCGAAGGTACTCGACTGGGTTTCGAGGATGCCCAGTTCGACGTCGTCCTCGTTGGCTGCGTTTTCCACCACATTCCTGTGGAAGAGCGCGCCGCCTGGATGGGAGAAATACGTCGGGTCCTGCGGCCCGACGGCCACGCGTTCATATTTGAGCACAACATGCTCAATCCGCTGACGATGAAGGCAGTCAGGGATTGTCCGTTCGACGACGACGCCATCCTGCTACCTCGCGCGGAGCTACTGTCACTGGCACGCCGCGCCGGGTTCAGCTCGACGACATCCAGGTACATTGTCTTCTTTCCGCGCTTCCTTTCGATGCTCAGACCAGTTGAGCCAAGCCTGGGATGGCTGCCGTTGGGTGCCCAGTATTTCGTGCATGCCTCACCGTGACACCGAAATGCAAGTTCAAACCGCCGTTCCGTACTCCTTTGCCAGCAATCGCATATCCACATCAATGATCCGTCAGTTTGCCAGCTTCGTCATCATCCGTACCGTTTGCACATTGCTCAGCTACGCGTGTTACATTCTGTTGCTTGTATGGCTCCGCTACGAAGCAGCCTATGTCGTCTCCTATCTTCTGGGGATCGCGCTTGCATACGTAAGTAGCGCCCTGTTTGTCTTCAAGCAGCCCATGCGGCGCGCGTCAGCATTGATCTTTCCGGTCGTCTATCTGGTTCAGTTCCTCTTCGGACTTGTGTTGCTGAAACTGTCGGTCGAAAGTTTCGGCATTCGCGAAGAACTGGCATTTGCGATTTCCGTGCTGATCCCCCTTCCCCTGACCTTCGTGATGTCACGATGGGTCATGCGCGTAGGGGGGAATGCTGCAAGCCCCTAGGGCCGGCTCGACAGGTTCGGGCGGCCCTTTGGCCATTCTCGCTTGTCGCTCAATGACAGTTCGGATTCAGTTCGACGCTTCCCAGCACTTCACCCTGGCGCCCGCGCTTGAAGATGAAGCGCGTGTATGGCGCAACCCATGGACCAGTGTCCAGGCGTCCAGCTCGACCTGCTTCTGCCCATAGCGAGGGAGCGTCGCCACCTTCGCCTTCGACCTCGATGGCAACGACGGGGCTGGCCGCTGACCATTCCACCGTGGCCACGCCATGGCCCTGGCAAAGCAATTCCGGAGAAATTTCGACCGTGGCGTAGCCACCACCCTCGAGCTCTGCACGAGCGACGCTGGCTCGTGCCAATTGCCAGATCTCGTAGGTGCCGTCCTGGTGAACGCGCTTGGCCTGGCCCCTGCCGTGCAGGAACGACAGCGCTGCTTTCAGCTGAATCTCAACCCATTTGCCGGTTGACTGCACCGGCATGACGACATACTCGATCTGGGTTTGCGCCAGCAGGGCCACGACCGTGTTGCTGTCGCGCCATAGTTCTGGCCGAGACCACCCTATGACTTCTGCGGGCTCGTAGCGCACGGGCAGCCAGAATCCGGTGGTGGCGTCGGGACTCAGACCGGCAGCCTCCACACCCAGAACACGCGTCGAAGGAGGCATTCCATTGAAGAACTTGTCGACGTCGCCCAGTTTGGCGGCGGCGATGTTCGGTGAGTGGGCGCGATCGAGCTCGAAGGGCAGGCGGGTGCTCACCACGTCAAGTGCGCGAGTCCCCGGACCCCACGAGCCGGTCACAAACGAGATCGCCGCCGAAACCAGCGCAAAGAAGAACAGCACCATCGCGAGCAGGCGACCACTTGAGTCAGTCAAGCGTCTCGACTGGACCACGCCCCAAATCGTCAGGCAAACAATCGGCACGATGAAGTAGTTCCCGTCACCGCCCGGGACCAGGAACCTATAGCCGAACAGGACCACGAAGTAGCTCAGGCCCAATACCAGCATGGGCCACGCCCCAAGCTTTGGTTGCCCCTGCCTCGGCCAAAGCAGCAATGCTGCGAGCGGCAGGAACGCCCATACGTTTCCGGTCCAGCCGATGATGATGTGCGGCAACGAAGCCGGGTCGAAGAGCACGCTGCGCAAGCCCGCGATCACGGGGAAACGCGGTAGCTGGTCGCTGACCGGAAGTGAGCCAACCGGGTACTTCAGCGTCAGGCCCAGGGCACCTTGCAACTCGACGACAGAAACCGGTGCCACCAGAAATACGCCTGCCAGCAGATAGGTTCTGGCCAGGACCATGGCGCTCAGCAGTGCGCCGGCCATCGCAAGCCATGCCCCGCGGTTGGCGAGCCATGCAACGTTGCCAACGGCCAAGCTACGCTGCACGGCGCTCGCAACCAGCAGCACGAACAGCAATGCCGCGTACGGAAGATTCGACAGGCGCGCCAGAATCGCCAGCGCCAGCGATGTCACCGATATCCAGAGCCAAGCTCCGCTCAAGCCCTTCCTGAAGCGTACCAATGCCAGCACGCCCAGCAGCAGGAGCCAGGACGAAAACGCGTCGCCCTTGGCCGTCACGGCGATGTTGGCCAGTGCCGGCATGGTCATGACAATCGCCATCCCCGCGCAGCGGAATTCCGGCCGCACTCGATACTCGCGCAGGATGGCCGCGCAGGTAAGCGCGACCAGGAGCGCGCTGAAAATTCCGCTCCCGTAGATCAGCGAAACGCTACCCAGCCCGGCAAACGGCAGCTGCAGCGCCTCGTACAGCTTCGGGTAGTAGTGGACAACGGCGACAAGACCTTGTCCGGAGTAGAGGCCACCATCCCCTACCAGAAACTTTTCGGCTTGCAGGCCGTACCAGAGTGAATCGGAGTCGACGACCACCGAAGCCTTGGCAAACAGTGCGAGGAAGAACGATGCGATCAACGCGCAGAACAGCCTTTCCAGCACACTCTTCCGATGCATGGACCGCAATAGCACGGCGCCCAGCCGTGGGCCGCGCCCCAGGACGAGTGCCATCCCGAGGACGGCAACTGCAATCAGGGTGACGGCAGGTGCGGCACCAAGCCCTGCTGCCGAACTCGTCCAGATCACCAGCGACCAGACGACGACGCCCACCAATCCGGCGATCAACAGATTCGAATGGCGGGGAATCCGGGTCATGCCGATACGCGGCAACAGTGACCAACCCAGCGCCAGCATTGCCTCGGCGCAGAGATACCAGGCCATGATGGACAGATCGACACCGTGTCGGCGTGCATACAACCAGCCGAACAGCAGTACCAGTGCAATTCGTGCCCGCTTCCAGGGTAGCGACAGCGATCCGAAGAAAAGTACGCACAGCCCAAGGACCTCGCTTCCCCCCTGCCAGGCTTCGGCCTGCTCGATATGCCAGTCGAACGGCCCCTTGCCCAGGAAAGAGTTGATCGGCACCACCAGGAAGAACAGGGCCAAAAGGACGGTCGCAACCTTCCCCAGCAGCGCGATCGGGTTTTTCATGCAAGCACTATCCTGTTCTTGACTTACTAAAGCGTGTCTGGATGGGGTCCAGGATTGGCGGCTGCCGAGTCAATCCTTACCCCATGCAGGGTGCAGGCGATGGGTCGCTCCGCCATCCCGCGACCACAGGGTCGGATCGTGGCAACTGGCGTTGAAATTCAACTGACGGCGCGCTGCCTCACTTGGTAGCCACTAGGGTCCACAAGCCATAGAGCAGGCCGGAATCGCGTGAATGCGGCATCACGAACCGGGCATTCCGAAAACCCGCCGCCCGGCATTCATCCAGCACATCCCAGCCGAAGTGATAAAAGCACAGCACGCCGCCACTGATCGGATCGCCGTGGTATTCCGGTTCCAGCAAGTGCTCGATGCCGCCCCTACCGTCAAGTCGCGCCCGCGTTACGGTCCGCTGCTGATCGAGGAATGGGAAAGTGGCGATCAAGTGGCCGCCAGGACGCAGCACACGCGCAAACTCCTTGAGTGCTCGCCGATAGTCGGGTACATGCTCCAAAACGTCGAAGGAGAGCACCGCATCGAGGCTCCTGCGCCACCAGAAGCTCAGGCGCGTCACGTCATCAAACCTGACATCACCATCGCCACCGAGCTGCTGTAGATAGGCTGTCATGACCTTGCGTTTCTCCGGATCGCTTTCGAACTCGCTTCCGATCACCTTGCAGTCCAGGTGCTTTTGCAACCATACGAAGGTCGGAGTTACTTGTTCGGTGATGTATATCTTCCGGTCGGGTCGTGCGCGCGGAGCTCCGGTGTAGAGCGCATAGGCCGCTCGCAGGCGTGAGTTCATGCCGCACCCTGTACAGATCAGGTGCTCGCGCAGGTTCACGTTTTCGAGGTCGGCCCCTTCCCAGTAACTCAGGGGTTGAAGGCCGCGACAAGCGGGGCAGTAGCCATGGCGCTGTCTCCAGTCGATACGGCGCGCTTCATGGGCATCGGTCTGCCACAGGAGCGACAACTCCTCATTGCCGTCGCGCACCTGAAAGCTGTCGAATTCGTAGAACTCCAGGTCCTGCTCCGTCGTTGTTGCCATGCTCCTCCCCAGATTGGCAATTCACCGCTCAAGCGACCCGCCATGGCAAGACCCCTTTTCCTGCTCGCGCCCGCCTTGGCTTAGCCACGTGCCTCGTCCTGGAACCATCTTCCGGAGTCCTGGCGCAGACCGCCGGACGGACGTCGTCAGACGGTTTTATCAAGCCTCGACTCCGGTCGCCACCATGGCCGCCCGTTCAGTAGCGGCAACGCTCCCAGCTGGCCGTCGGGCCCGATTCAGGGCACGGCGGATACGTCATCGGCGTCGGGCCACAATGAACTGTGACCACCCGGCCGCGAGCCAGAATGCGGCTTGGCGGCAGAACACATCGTCCGCATCGCGGAAGCCTGCCATCAGCTGATTCTCGATCCAGGGAAGGCGAATCACACCCTCCTGTTCGATTTCGAAGCCTTGTGCCAACAGCGCGCTTCGCATGAGGTCGCGCGCCGGAAGCCTCTGATGCGTGTCGTCGTCGTCGAATCGAGTGATCATCAGATCAACCCCGCGGCGCTTCACTTCATCAATTCCGGGGAGGGACAGCGATGCCTCGGATGGCCATTCGATGTAGGCGCGGCCATTCGGGCGCAACTTGCGTTGCATCCAGTCGGCCAGCGAGGTCGGATCCGCAATGTGCTCGATGAAATGGGCCGAGACGAGCGCATCGAACTCGATTCCATCGAAACTCGGCTGCGCCACGTTCCAGTCACTTATCTCGTACCCTTCGAACTGGTCAAAGTGCTCGCCCTTCTCGATCGAGTAGGCGAACATCTTCAGATCCTGCCGCACCGGACGCGGCCAACCCTTGAATACTGACAGGGAGCCGTCACCGGCACCGATGTCGACGACACGGGCGTTTTCGGGGAGATTCTTCAGGAACGCAGTGCGCGGATGCAGTTGGAAATACAGTTCCTGCACGTCGCCCGGATTCATCGCAGGTCTGCGTTCCCGATTGAACCACTCGACAATCTCTTCGATATCCACTTACTTGCCCCCTTTGATCCCGGCCAACCTTGCCAGGGAAATATCTTTGACGTCTTTGCTGCTGGCCAGCAACACACTCTCGACTCCGGCAGCACGGGCCGCCTCGATGTCACTTTCCTTGTCGCCGATCATCGCCGAAGTCCGGGCATCAAGCGAGTAGTCCGATATAGCCCTCAGGAACATCCCGGGCGCGGGCTTCCTGCAGGTGCATCGAACCAGGAACTCACCGCGGCCGGCGATCGGGTGATGCGGGCAATAGTAAGTTGCCACCAACGGCGCCCCCTGATCACGGAATTGCTGGTGAAGCCACGCGGTGTAGGCGAGAAACTCTTGTTCGGTGTATAGCCCGCGACCAATGCCTGCCTGGTTCGTTACCACGATCGGGAGGTATCCCAGCTCGCGGGCAGAGGCCACCAGCTCAAATATGCCCGGCACCAGTTCGGTACGCTCCGGTCGATGAACGTAACCGTGGTCGATGTTGATGATGCCGTCGCGGTCCAGAAAAAGGGCCCGCGCCGTTGCATCGGCTGGCTGTGCGCGCTGCCCCGATGCGGAAGGGTCGCGGAATGGATCGCGCACGGCAGGCGGGCCTGCACTCACCGGAAGATGTCCTGTGCGCGGTGGAAGTCTTCGGGCACGCCGATGTCTATGAACCCACTGGTTTCCGTATAGGCCGCGACGCGGTGATCGTGGGCGCCTGGCATCAGCACGTCATTCTCGAACGAGAACCTGTGGCCCGCCGGGAGGGCGGCCAGCGTGGCCGCGCCGAGGTAATAGCAGCCGGCATTGATGTGGCCGGGGCCGGACTGGCCCTTCTCACTGAACGCAGTTACGCGGCCTGCGGCGCTCGTCACGGCGCCATAGCGACTGACGTCTTCGACCTCGGCGAGGGCCATTGCCATATCGGCACCGGTGGCAACGACCAGTTCGGCGATTGCTCGTGGTGAGTAGCGCAAATAGGTGTCGCCATTGACGACGTGCACGCCCTCCCCTGTCACTTTCGTCCGTGCCAGGGCGATGGCGCCGCCAGTACCCAGCGGTTCAACCTCCACCGAATACGCCAGACCCATCCCGTGCCATGAGTCGCCCAGCTCGGCCTCGATCATCTCGGCAAGGTAGCCGGTAGCCATTACGACGCGCTCGATCCCTTGCTCGGCAAGGTGATCCAACACCCATGCGACGAAGGGCCGGCCGGCGACTGGCGCCAGCGGCTTCGGCAGTTGATCGACGACTGGGCGCAAGCGCGTGCCGAACCCTCCGGCCAGGACGATGGCCTCGGTCGCGCTCATGCCTTGGGGTACATCTGCGCCTCGATGAGCGCGCACAACAGATGACCGATGAACTCGTGGCCTTCCTGGATACGCGGCGTCTCGTCGGACGGGACGCGGAAACAGATGTCGCACATGGCCGCCAGCTTGCCACCGGCCTGCCCGGTGAATCCGATCACGCGGACTCCACGCTCGGCCGCGGCCTGCGCGGCACGCAGTATGTTGGGTGAGTTGCCGGAAGTCGAAATGACCACCAGCACGTCACCGCGCCGACCCAGTGCTTCGACCTGCCGGGCGAACGTGTAGTCGTAGCCGTAATCGTTGCCGATGGCGGTCAGGATCGAGCTATCGGTGGTCAGCGCGATGGCGGCCAGGCCCGGGCGGTCGTAGTAGAAGCGCGACACCAGTTCGCCAGCCCAGTGCTGGGCATCGGCGGCGCTGCCGCCGTTGCCCGCAAACAGGATCTTGCCATCGGCTCGCAGCGAATCCACGCATAGCGCCACGGCCTGGGTGATCTGCTGGCGCAGTCCGGCGTCCTCCGACATGCGCTGGAAGTTGAGCAGGCTCTTGTCGAACTCAGCCTGTACGAAGTCATTCATCCGATTTTCCACGCGCTGGCTCCCTGATGCGTGAAGTGGGTGTCGTAAACAGTGCCGCCTGCGCCGCGCAGCGCGCGCACCAGCCCGACGCGATCGGCGGGGTCGCAAATGAACATCATGAAACCGCCACCACCGGCGCCGGACACCTTGGTGGCCCGTGCGCCATTTGCGAACGCCAGGGCTTCGAGCTCGTCGATCATGGGGTTGGTGATGCTGGTCGCGCTCTGCTTCTTGGCCTGCCAGCCCGACTGCATCACCGAGGCCAGGCGCACGAAATCGCCCCGCAACAATGCTTCCTTCATCTGCACCGCTTCGACCTTGAGACGCTGCATGGCGTCGATCGAATCGCTGCGGCCATCGCGCACATTGCGCGACTGCTCGTCGATGATCTTCGCCGACGCCCGCGACACGCCGGTGAAGTACAGGACCAGGCTGGCCTCCAGTTCCGACCAGATCCAGTCCTTCACGCGAAGCGGGTTGACCACGACCCGGTCGCCGTCGTAGAACTCCATGAAGTTGAAGCCGCCAAAGGCGGCTGCGTACTGGTCCTGCTTGCCCCCCGCAAGGCCGAGTTCATTGCGCTCGATGCGGTAGGCCAGTTGCGCGATCTCGTATTCACCCAGCGCCAGACCGAAGTACTCGGCAAACGCCGCGACAAGGGCGACCACCATCGTCGACGAGGAGCCCAGCCCCGAGCCAGGAGGCGCATCGGAGGCGGCGCGAATGCGGATTGCCGGGGCGGGGCGACCATCCAGGTAGTCATTGACGATGGTCGAGTAGACACCCTTCATCAGCTGCAGCGGACCCGAACCGAGATCCACTTCACCCGGGGCGCACGCCTGCGAGACATCCGCATCGAGCGCGTGGAACTCAACCAGTCCACTGGGAGCCGGATCGAGGGTCGCATAGGCGTACTTGTCGATCGTAACGTTCATCACGAATCCCCCATGGATGTCGCAGAACGGCGATACGTCGGTTCCACCGCCGGCCAGGCCGAGGCGCAGGGGCGCGCGGGATCGGACGATCATTCAGCAGCTCCTTCTGGCAACCCGAGCGCTTCGACCAGCGCATCGCGCATCGCGTCGCGCGAGAACTCCCGCTTTGCATAGCTGGCACCCGCATGCGCCAGCCGCTGCCAATGGGCGTCATCCTTCAGCACCGAGACGATCGCGTCGGCGAGGGCATCGGGATCGTCATGCACCTCGCATACTTCGTCGACGCCGATCAGGCCTTGCGCGCCCACGTGCGTGGTGACGAGCGGAGTGCCCTGCTGCAGCGCCTCGACAACTTTGCTCTTGACGCCTGCACCAAATCGCAGGGGCACCACTGCCACGCGCGAAGTGCGATAGCGCCGCAGCAGTTCTTCGTCGGTCACATAGCCGGTTACTTCAACCTGGGCCCCGGCAAGCGCGCGAACGTCCTGGGTGGGATTGGAGCCCACAAGCGCCAGTCGCACGTCCGGTGCTTCACGCCAGACCCTTGGCATGATCTCGTTGACCAGCCAGCTCGCGGCATCCACATTCGGTGGGTGGGCGAAGCCTGCGACGAACAGCAGGTCGACGCGCCCCTGCGGCGCGTCCGGCGTCTCGAACCGGGTGAATGCGTACGGAGTGATTGCGCGCGCGTCCACACCGGGCTCGAGTTCCCGGACATCGGATGCTTCGCAGTTGGACGGATACAGCACTACATCGGACTTGCGCCAGATGTCGCGCTCCATCCGCTCCAGCTTCGCGATCTCGGCCTCGACGTTGCCGGCGTCGCCTCCGCGCACCTTGGCCTCGAGCGCCGCCCTGCGGAAGTGCAGGTCGTGCCCGTAGTACACCACCCGGGCGTCGCTGTGGCGCCGCACGGCATCGAGCCACGGCGTAGCCACGTGGGGCCGGGACAGGAGCACTGCGGTGAGTTCCTTGCCGTTCTGCTCGAGGTAGTTTCCGATGCGTCCTACCCAGTTGGCGCCGTACATCACTTCGACGCCCTTCTTCTGCAGCGGGGGTGTGTAGATCGGGTCGTAGTACAGGTTCTCAGGCCAGAACTTCACCGAGCAGCCCAGCTCCAGCAGCCGGTCAATGAAAGCGACCATGGTCCGTGACCCGGCATCGCGATCCGGTTGCGGAACGTAGTGGTCCACGATCAGCACCACAGGGCGACGCTTCGACCGGTCACGGGCGCGCATCACGTGCTCACCGTTGGGGTAATGCTCCGCCAGTTCAGCACTCCACCGGTCATGGAACTTCTTCTGGTTCACCGGCTGGTAGGCCTTGATGCCCTGCCCCGTATCGGTGCCGTGCGAAACGCCTTCGTGGTGGATGACCTTCGAAAATGGCGTGTAGTACACCTCGCGGCCCGTGCTGCGGACCTTGAACGCCAGATCGGAGTCTTCGCAGTAGGCGGGGACGTACAGCGTGTCGAAGCCGCCCAGGGTCTTGAACAGTTCCGCCGGCACCAGCAGGCTCGCGCCGGAGCAGTAGTCGGCATGACGCACATAGTTGAACTCGGAAGCGTCCGGATCCTGCAGGCGACCGAAGTTCCACGCCGACGCATCCTTCCAGACGATGCCTCCCGCCTCTTGCAGGCGGCCGTCCGGATAAACCAGCTTGGACCCGACCATGCCGGCGTCGGCATGCGTCGCAAAGACGTCGAGCATCCCGTCCAGCCAGCCTTCGGTCACTTCCGTGTCGTTGTTGAGGAAGCAGATGTAGTGGCCGCGCGCCAGCGACGCCGCCAAATTGCAGGAACGGATGAACCCGAGGTTCTGCTCGTTGACGTGATACCGGACGCCGGGGATCGAGCCGATCTCGTGGATCTGCTCGTCGCCCGAGGCGTCCTCGGCGACGATCACCTCGTACGTGCCGCGCGTATGCTCCGAAATTGACTTCAGGCAGGCGAGGGTATGGTTGAGGCCGCCGTAGGTCGGGATGACGATCGATACCAGCGGTTCGTCATGGGTCTGGAATCGCAGCCTTCCCAGGACGCGGTCGCGGCTGTCGATGATCTGGGTCAGTTCCAGTGGTTCCGGGGCAGGAGAAGCCTCGGCGCGCTTGAGCAGCCATCGCTTTAGCGGCGAACGCAGCAACGCGATGGACGGGTGCTGGGCGAGCCCCGATCCGCGCAGCGAACCGACGACGGCACGCCAGTCACCACGCAGGACTCGTGCGACGAACCGCAGGGGCCGCGTCACGCGCCAGGAGGCCGAATTGAGTACTTGCGCGAGGCTGGTTGCCAGCTCGCCGCTTTCGCGTTCGAGATCGGCCATCCGAGCCGTCATGACCCGCTCGTTCTGGGCGTCGCGTCCGAGCTCGGCCGCGTGCTGCAGTTCCGCTTCCTTGTGCCGGGCTGCAAGGGTCGAGTAGCGCTGCCTTGCCTGTTCGACTTCGCACTCAAGTTCGGCAATGCGATCGATTGACTGGTCGCCAAGCTTTCGAAGTTCGGCGATGCGTTTAACCGACTGGTCGGAAAGCGTGCGAAGTTCGGCCAGCTCTTCGAGCAACTGCTGCACGCGCTCGCGATTGCGTCGCTCCTCATCCAGCGGTACCGCGCCGGAACCTTCCCCGCCGGACCGTGCGCGCGAAAGTTCCGCATCGAGCGACAATGCCCACTGCGTCCGCTCTTCGAACTCCGCTTCGAGGGACCGATAACGACTCCCCAGCTCTTTGAGCTCCGCATCCAGCGACAGCGCCCACCGGGAAATGTCCTCATGACGGGCATACAGATCGACACGGGCATCGGAGAACAACGATGCCGGCATCTCCGGCATCAAATCCGGAGTCGCACAGCAAACGGCAAGGAAATACATGATGTCCTTGACTTCGCTGGTGGTGTTCTCGACGCCGCTCTCACTGCCGCTCCAGGCCTCGTACGATGAACGATGGCCGGAGACCGGCAGCAGAACCGATGCAGACTCCATTCGCTGGCCGAAGTACTGGACAGCGCCGAAGTGGCGACCGAGCAACGCGCTCAACTCGTCCGCATAGAGTTCCTTGACGTGGAACTCGTTCTTGAACCCGCGCCGATCCGAATAGACCTCCTTGTTCGGGGAGGAAACGATGAAGAAGCCACCCGGCTTCAGCACCCTGCGGATCTGGGTGAGCATTTCCTCCTGCTCGCTCAGGTGCTCCAACGTCTCGAACGAAACGACGGCATCGAACTGGGCGTCAGCGAACGGCAGCGCGGTCGCGCTCGCCTGGACGAACTCGACGTTGT
Source organism: Lysobacter sp. S4-A87 (assembly GCF_022637455.1). NCBI lineage: Bacteria > Pseudomonadati > Pseudomonadota > Gammaproteobacteria > Lysobacterales > Lysobacteraceae > Lysobacter > Lysobacter sp. S4-A87. The sequence continues at coordinate 3,166,946 of NZ_CP093341.1, read as the reverse complement.
CCAGCGGGTAGTGCGCGCGCGCGTGCGCAACGGCTTCCTCGGAGATATCCGCGCCGACGACCGACTCGGCAACCGAAGCCAGCAACGCCGAACCATAGCCTTCACCGCAGGCGACATCGAGCACGCGCAGGCCCTTCATCGCATTCCTGCACCAGGCGTACCGGTGCCAGTGCTCGAGGCTCAGCTCCCCCAGCTCGGTGGGAATGAAGCGTTCACCGCTGAAATCCATCAGGCACTTCCCTCGTTCTCTACAGCAATGTCCAGCATGGGCAATCCAACCAGACCAAAACACATGACGTCATCGAGCGCACGGAACTCCAGCGCATCGTGGATCCAATGCTGCTGCGTGTGGTCCTGCTGGTCGCCTGTGGCGACCGCAGCATCAATCATGTATGAACCCACCGGCAGCACCGGCATCCTGAATTTGAACGTTGCGCGAAGCACTTGACCAGATTCGCCGCCGGGAGGCTGGTGCATGCACGCAAAGTACGTGTTGTCGCCGAACAGGCGCTGTCCGAGCCGGTCCTTCACGAAGAACCCGATGATCACGTTGTCCAGGGCCTGCTCGAGCCTCACGGAAATCCGCAACTCAACGACCTCGCCACCACGCAGAAGGTGCACGGCCTCCCCTTGCGCCCGCAACTCAACGTTCTCGACGACGGCGTTGCGCGCACCGAACTGTATTCCGACATTGTCCGGAGTGAACTCGAAAGCCCTCATCCGGTTCACGAACCCGGCGTCTGTCAGACGTGCGGCGCGGAAGTCCGGCTGCAGGGCCAGGGACGGATCCTCGTCGCGACCGCTTCGCTTGCGAGCGCTTTCGACCTTGACGACTTCTCCGGTGGCTTTCCCCCGCCCCACCGCGTGCTCCTGCGCCATGTACGACTCGACGATCTCCTGGGAACTGCCGACCATCTTTGGTTCGCCCGCACTCAGCCAGAGTGCGCGTTCGCACAAGTTGGTCACGGCAGCAGCGTCATGGCTGACGAACAACAGCGTCCCGTGTTCCTGGAAACCACGCAGGAAGCGCATGCACTTTTGCGAGAAGAAGGCATCACCTACCGCCAGCGCCTCATCGATGATGAGGATGTCCGCGTCTACGTGGACGATGACGGCAAAGGCCAGACGCACGACCATGCCGCTGGAGTAGCTGCGGACCGGCTGGTCGATGAACTCGCCGATGTCGGCAAACTCAAGGATGCTGTTCAGGCGCGCATCGATCTCGTGGCGCTTGAGTCCGAGGATCGCGGCATTGAGGTAGACGTTCTCTCGGCCAGTGAACTCCGGGTTGAAGCCGCTGCCCAATTCGAGCAGCGCGGCTACGCGGCCGTTCACCTCGATGGTGCCCTCGGTGGGAGTCAGCGTGCCCGCGATCATCTGTAGCAGGGTTGATTTGCCCGAGCCATTGCGACCGACAATTCCCACCGTCTCGCCGCGATGGACGTCGAGGTTGACCCCCCGGAGTGCCCAGAACTCACGGAAGAACTTCTTGCGCCGACCAAGGATTCCCTGCCACAGGCGATGGGCCGGGCTGTCGTACATCGCGTATGCCTTGCCGGCACCACGGATGGAAATGACAGGCTTGCCCTTGCCCGGGTCTGAAGCCGGTTGCTCAGTCACGACGTAAGCGGCGTCAGAGGACATCGGCAAACCCTTTTCGAAGCTTCTGGAAGAGCATGTGACCAAAGGAGGCCACGGCAATGGCAATCACGAAATAGATGCCCAGCCCAAGCCAGTTGGGCGCATTTCCCCAGATAACGACCTGGCGCGCTTCATTGATGATGAATGTGAGCGGATTGGCCATGAACACCCAGCGATAGTGTTCCGGGACGGAGTCCACGGGCACGATGGCCGATGACAGGAACAGCATTGCAGCGGTAACCACGCCCACAACCTGGCCGATGTCGCGCAGGAAGACGCCAAGGGCCGACACGATCCAGCCCACGCCAACGGTGAGGATGATCAACGGCAGCACCACGAGGGGAAACAGCAGCGTCGTGGCGTGGATCTGGCCGTTCCAGAGCAATTGCAGCAGCAGCAAGACCACCGTGTTCATCAGCAGGTGAAACAGTGCCGAGAACGTCATGCTCCAGACCAGCAGGTCGAGTGGGAACACGACCCGCTTGACGTAACTGGTGTTGCCGACAATGAGGCTGGGGGCACGGTTCACGCACTCGGCGAAGAATCCGTGCACCGTCAGGCCGACGAACAGGATCAAGGCGAATTCGGTGGTCGTTCCTGTCGTTCCCGGCCAACGGCTCTTCATGATGAATCCGAAGGCCAGCGTATAGACCATCAACATCAGGAAGGGACTGATCAGCGACCACAACAGCCCGAAACTTGCGCCGCGGTAACGGCCGAGGATCTCACGCCGCGTCAGCTCGAAGACGAGCGAGCGGTTGCTACCAAACGCGGAAAGGATGCTCATCGGATGACTCTCAAATCGATTGAAGTCATGCGCCAAGCGCTGCGCTGAGGTCATCGCGCAGGTCCGCCACATCCTCGATTCCCACGCTCAACCGCACCAGGTTGTCACCGATGCCCAGCGCGGCGCGCCGGTCGGGCGGAATCGACGCGTGCGTCATCACTGCCGGATGGTTGACCAGGCTCTCCACGCCACCGAGCGACTCGGCCAGGGCGAACAGTTCGGTCCTTTCGCACAAGCGCGTGGCTGCTTCCAGTCCACCCTTCAGGTAGATGCTGACCATCCCGCCAAACCCGTCCATCTGCCGCTTCGCCAGCTCATGCTGCGGATGCGACTTCAGCCCCGGGTAGAGCACCTTCTCCACCGCCGGATGCTGCTCAAGCCACTCCGCCAAGGCCTGCGCATTCTCGCAATGCGCCTCCATCCGCAGATGCAGCGTCTTCAATCCACGCAGTGCCAGGAAGCTGTCAAACGGTCCCTGCACGCCGCCGATGGCGTTCTGCAAAAAGCCCATCTGCTCGGCGATCTCGGCGTCGTCGCCCACAACGGCCATGCCACCGACGATGTCGGAGTGGCCGTTGAGGTACTTGGTCGCCGAGTGCATGACGATGTGCGCGCCCAGCTCGAGCGGGCGCTGCAGGATCGGCGAGCTGAACGTGTTGTCGACCACGACGATCAGGCCGCGCTTGCGCGCGATCGCCGCGATCTGGGCGATGTCGACCAGCTTCAGCAGCGGATTGGTCGGGGTCTCGATCCAGACCATTTTCGTTTCGGGACGGATCGCCGCCTCGAAGGCGGCTACGTCGGTCAGGTTGACCCAGCTGAAATCCAGCCCGGCCGAGCGGCGACGCACGCGTTCGAACAGGCGGTAGGTGCCGCCGTAAACGTCGTCCATGGCGATGACATGGCTGCGAGAGTCGAGCAACTCGAGGATGGTCGAGGTCGCGGCCAGGCCCGAGGCGAAGGCAAAGCCACGGCTGCCGCCTTCCAGGCCGGCGACGCAGCGCTCGTAGGCAAAGCGGGTCGGGTTGTGGCTGCGCGAATACTCAAAACCCTGATGCACGCCCGGGCTCGACTGTGCATAGGTCGAGGTGGCGTAGATCGGCGTCATGACCGCGCCCGTGCTCGGGTCCGGCGATTGGCCGGCATGGATCGCAAGGGTTCCCAGACCGGGCTTGCGGGCCCCGCCTCCGGCGTGTTTGTCGGTCATCTATTCCTTCCAGTTCCGCTAGCATGGGCGGCCGCCGATTCTAACATCGCCCATGACCGCTCCCAGGCGCCTGCCAAGCGACTTCAGTCGCAGTGCAGCCTACCCGCTGTTCGCCTTTGATCCGGTTCAGGATCAGGCCTGGGTGCTGCATTTCGAGCCGCAGGACTACCGGCGCGCCAGCTTTCTCGACCGCCGGGCGACGCAACATCGTGACGTCTCCGGCTGGGTCGTTTCCCGGGTCGAACTGGAGGCTGCAACCGACCCCGCCGCTGCCCTGCCCCTGCACTGGCTGTTCCATATCGGCCATTGCGGCTCGTCACTGGTCAGCAGGACCCTCGACCTCCTGCCCGGAGTGCTGGGCCTGCGTGAACCCCTGCCGCTGCTGGCGCTTGCCCATGGCCGCGACGATGCCGCCACGGAGCAATGGCGGTCACCTGTGCTGACCCTGCTCGCCCGCGGATTCGCCGACACCCGTGCAGTCGTGGTGAAGCCGACCAGCCTCGTCACGACCCTGGCGCCGGGGCTGCTGGCGGGCGGTGGCAAGGCCTGCCTGCTGTGGGTCGACCTGCAGACCTGGCTGGCGACGATGCTGCGCGATGAGGAGCTCAAGTCCGGCGTCCTCGACAGCGAGTCGCTGCGACTGGAGTCACTCGAGCTCGACCTGCCCGCGACGTCCGACGGCGAGCGCCTGGCCCGCGCCTGGCTGGCCGAGCAGCTTCGCTGGCAGCGCCTGGCCGGCGATCCCGGCCTGTCATCGCGCCTGCTCGACCTCGACTTCGCCGGCTTCCTGGCTGACCCCGCCGGCGCCAGCGCACGACTGGCCGCGCACTACGGCCTGGCCGTTCCCCACGACTGGGCGCAACGCATCCAGGCCTCCGGCCTGCTCGGCCGTTATGCGAAGGACGAGTCGGTGGGTTTCGATGCCCACGAACGCCGGCGCGAACTGGCCGCAGCAGCGACGCGCCATGCCGGCGACATTGCCGGAGGGATGGACTGGGCCGGGCGGAGCATCGCGCAGATGGCACGCGCCCATCCCGATGCGCAGGCACTGGCACAACGGCTGCGCCCGCAAGCCTGACCTCTCATCGCACCTGGCACCTGGCACAGCACGCAACAACGCGTGGGAGCGCTGCACTCAGGCCAGGAACGTCGTCATCGCATAGCGCGTGCCGCGCTCGACCGGCAGCACTTCGTGCAGCATCGAGCATGAGAACACCAGCGCCGTCCCGGTTGCGGGCGAAAAGCGCTGCAGGCCGAACTCCGGATAGCGGAACTGCCCACCTTCGTAGTCGCCGTGATTGAGGTTCACCGACAGCGCGAAGCGGCGGTATGCGACATCGGGCGTCTCGTTGTCGCGGTGCGCGCGGAAATAGCCGGCCGCTTCCGGATAGGCCAGCAGCTTGAACGGATCGCGCCGCTTGACCTCGAAATTGAACACCCGCGCGATCTCCGGCAGGGCCCGCCGCATCAACCGCTCGTGCATGCGTGCATCGAGCACGGGGTCGCGCGTGATGACTTCACGGCGCTGCTTGATCGACGGATCGACCTGCAGGCGCTGCTGGCCACCTTCGAGCACCAGCACGGCCGAGACGTCGCCGCCGCCGCAATCGATTTCGAGGTGGCGGATCAGCGCCGCGCACAGCTCCGGCTCGAACACGCCAGGCACCTGCAGTACCGGTGCGATCATGCCGATCGGCGACTCCGGAAGCGGGTCGGGCGGCGCCAAAGCCGACACAATCGGCAAAGTCAGGGACGCCTGCAGCCGCAGATTCGGGTCGGCCTGCCATAGCAAACCGGGGCCCAGCGCGGCGCACCAGCGCGGGTCGGCCGAAAACGCCTGCCACGGCGCCGGCGCGGCGACAGGGGCCACCTCGCCCACGCACAGCGCCACCACTCCGGCAGGCGGCGCCGGCAGCGCGCGCGCGGCGGTCTCGTCGGCCGGCGTCGCCAGCCACAACGGCGCACCGGCGAACTCGGCGTGCAGGGCCCGGCCGCTGCCGTCCCGCCCGCGCAGGCGGACGTCGGGCAGGCGGTCACCTGGCAGCCAGTGCCCGCTCGCCGCCGCGGCCGCATGGTTCATTGCACGCGCCGGCGCAGGTAGTTGAGCAGGTCGATGCGGGTGATCAGGCCGAGGAACTTCTCGCCATCGACGACGATCGCGACGTGGCCGCGGTCGAATACCGGCAGCAGCGTTTCGATCGGCGAACTGACGTCGATCTTGTCGAGCTTGCTCACCATCGCCGTCGACACCGGATCGCGGAAGCGCGCTTCATCGCCGTACACGTGCAGCAGCACGTCGCTCTCGTCGACGATGCCGACGATGTTGTCGCCATCCATCACCGGCAGCTGCGAAACGTCGTACAGCTTCATGCGCTGGTACGCGGTGACCAGCAGGTCGTTGGGACCGACCACGACCGTGTCGCGCTGCGAATACGGGCGCAGGATCAGGTCGCGCAGGTCGCCGCTCGACTGCCGTGCGAGGAAGCCGTTGTCGAGCATCCAGTAGTCGTTGTACATCTTCGACAGGTACTTGTTGCCGGTGTCGCAGACGAACACCAGCACCTTCTTCGGCGTGGTCTGCTCGCGGCAGTACTTCAGCGCCGCGGCCAGCAGCGTGCCGGTCGAGGAACCGCCGAGGATGCCTTCCTTCTCCAGCAGCTCGCGCGCGGTGAGGAAGCTCTCCTTGTCGGTGATCGCGTAGGCCTTCTTGACCCGGGTGAAGTCGGAGATCGGCGGCAGGAAGTCCTCGCCGATGCCCTCGACCATCCAGCTGGCCGACTTCTCCGAGATCGTGCCGCGGTTGATGTACTCCTCGAGGATCGAGCCGACCGGGTCGGCCAGCACCAGTTCGGTCTGCGGCGACTTTTCGGCGAAGCAGCGCGACAGGCCGGTCATGGTTCCCGAGCTGCCGCAGCCGAACACGACCGCATCGACACCGCCGACGTCGACCATCTGCGCCAGGATCTCCGGGCCGGTGCCGAACTCGTGTGCGGCCGGATTGTCCGGATTGCCGAACTGGTTGATGAAGTACGCGCCGGGGGTTTCGCGGGCCAGCCGTTCGGCCAGGTCCTGGTAGTAGTCCGGGTGGCCCTTGGCGACATCCGAGCGGGTCAGCACGACCTGGGCGCCCATCGCCTTGAGGTTGAAGATCTTCTCCCGGCTCATCTTGTCCGGGACCACCAGGATCAGCTTGTAGCCCTTCTGCTGGGCGACCAGTGCCAGGCCGATGCCGGTGTTGCCGGCAGTGCCTTCGACCAGGGTGTCGCCAGGCTTGATGCGGCCGGCCTTCTCCGCCGCCTCGATCATCGACAGGCCGATGCGGTCCTTGATCGACCCGCCGGGGTTCTGCGATTCAAGCTTGAGGAAGAGCTCGCAGACGCCGGTGTCCAGGCGCTGCGCCTTGATGATCGGCGTGGCGCCGACCAGTTCGAGCACGGATTGATGGATGGTCATGCGGGGAGTTTAAGACTCCCCGCTTTCCTTCGCACCGGGGCGGCTGCCGTTGCCAGCAGCCGCCCCGGTTCCGGGAGACGCGGATGGAGAGACCGACGAGGAAGTCGCCACCCGCGGCGAGGAAGTGGGTGAGGTGAGGAAGCTCAGTGATGTTGGGTGTCGTACAGGCGGACCAGGCGGTCCTTCGCAGCCAGCTTTTCGCGCTTCATCTGCGCAAGCGTCATGTCATCGATAGGCAGCACGCCCAGTTCGGCGTCCATCACCTTCTTGTCGAGATCCTTGTGGCGCTGATAAAGCTGCTTGAATTCCGGGTTGCTCTTCATCAGCGCGTCGATCTCTGGCTGCGGTCGTTCTTCGAACATGTAAAGCCTCCTTCAGCGGTTTCGGGATCCCGTGGCCGGGCGGCCACGGACCATGCGGAAGGCCCCGCAAACGAAAACGCCCCGGTCGTGGGACCAGGGCGCAGCGGGGTCGTGGGGTGCAATCGTTTCGACAGCGGTTGTTTCGGGAGCGGTCGGGTCGAGTGCGTTCGGGTCAAAGACCGGGCCGGCTTCACACAGGCCGACCACCATGGAGCGTGGGGCGGCTGGATCCTGCGCAAGGGCTGTTGGCGTCATCGACCTGGCTCATCGCCAAGCGGAAAACAGGACCGCTTGGATAACCGACCCTACTCCTCCCGATTGCGGTCGGCAAGGCCTCAACGAGCCTGAATCTGGCGACTTCGCGCACCCCGTCGCAGTCAGCTTCGACGGGGCCATCCGGCGCCTGTGGGCAGGCGCCAAGCCGTTGAATTTCCGTTAGTTCGCCGGGTTACCTGGACTGCACCACGACGTCGACCCGGTCACCCTTGCCGCTGCGACCGGTCGCCTGGACCTTGCCGGCCGGGAGGCCGCCGGCGACCAGTGCATCGCGCACCGCATCGGCCCGGCGCTGGGCCAGTTTGGCGTCACTGCCAGTGGCCTCGACCTTCACCGCCGGCGACGACGACGCCTGCGCGTAGGCGGCCACGGTCCGCACGGTGCTGTCACCGTTGCCACTCAGCGTCGCCTTGCCCGAGGCAAAGCTGTCCTTCGACAAGGCGAACACCTCGCCGCGGCTGTCGCGCTTGGCGCTGGGCAGCTTGCCGCCGGTGGTCAGCTCGGCCTCTTCACGGGCCAGCTTGGCCTCGCGATCGCGGGCGGCGTTGAGGCGCGCGGTCTGGGCACCGGCCACGCCCTTGAGCGCGGTCTCCACGTCCTGCAGCGACGCAGCGTCGGCTTCGCTCTGCACCCGCAGGCGCTCGGCTTCCTCGGCCTGCATCTGCGCCTGCAGGCGCAGGCGTTCGGTCTCGGCTCGGGCGCGGGCGGCGTCCTGGCGGCTGGCTTCCACCAGCAGTTCGCTGCGCTCGCGGTCGAGCCGGTCGATCTCGCGCTGCATCGCATCGCTGCGGGCGATCGTTTCGGCGACCTGGACGCGGCGCTCGGCCACGTACAGGGCGGCGGCGCGTTCGCGACTGGAGGCCTGGCCCAGGGTGTCGACCGCCTGCCGGGCGGTCAGCCGCTCGTAGGCGGCAAACGGGTTGAGCACCGGATCGGCATCGAGCGCGGTCAGGCGCTGCGACAGGCGGGCGGCGTCGGGGTTGTCGGCGGCGGCGGCCGGCACGGCGGCCAGGGCGACGACCAGGGCCAGGCCCAGCACGGACAGGCGGCTCATGGCTGCTCTCCCTGCAGGCGCTGGCGCAATTGAGTTACTTCGCCCTTGCGCTGGTTGAGCTCGGCCGTGGCCATTGCCTCCCGGCTCCTGGCGTAGGCCAGGTCGGCATCGGCCGCGGCCGCCAGCGCGAACCTGCGCGCCGCATCCTCGTCGCCGGAGCTCATCGCCGCCTGGGCCTGGGACAGGCCGTTACGGGCAACCCCCAGGTCCTGCGGGGCGTACTGATCGGCGTCGGCGCCCTCGGCCCGGGTCACCGCCTGGCGGGCGGCGGCCAGCTCGCTGGTCGGCGGCGGCAACGAAGCGCAGGCGGAGAGTGCGGAAGCGAGAACTGCTGCCAGCAGATGAAATCGGATTTGTGCGAAGCTTGGGCGCATTGGGGAGGCCGTGCCTTGTGGTTTGATGCCCGGCCATTGTCGGAAGCCGCTGGCGAGGTTGCAACGGTACACGCCGGCGGCGAGTCGCGGGACACAAAAGGGGTTGCAGTATGGACATCGGCTATTTCCTGAAGCTGATGACGGAAAAGAATGCGTCAGACATGTTCCTGACGACCGGCGCGCCGGTGTACATCAAGGTCGAAGGCCGCCTGTACCCGCTGGGCAATACCGGCCTGCCTCCGGGCATGGTCAAGAAGATCGCCTACTCGCTGATGGACGAGGGGCAGGTGCCGCTGTTCGAGCGGGACCTCGAACTCAACATGGCCCTGGCCCTGCCCGAAGCCGGCCGCTTCCGCATCAACGTGTTCAAGCAGCGCGGCGAAGTCGGCATGGTGATCCGTGCCATCCGCAGCGTGATTCCCTCGATCGAGGAATTGCAGCTGCCGCAGGTGCTCAAGGACATCATCATGGCCCCGCGCGGCCTGGTGCTGATCGTCGGCTCCACCGGCTCGGGCAAGTCGACCACGCTGGCGTCGATGATCGACTACCGCAACAGCAATATCTCGGGGCACATCCTCACCATCGAGGATCCGATCGAGTACCTGCACAAGCACAAAAAGTCGATCGTCAACCAGCGCGAAGTCGGCCTCGACACGCACGCCTTCCACAACGCGCTCAAGAACGCGATGCGTGAAGCACCGGACGTGATCCTGATCGGCGAAATCCTCGACGCGACCACGATGGAAGCGGCGATCGCCTTCGCCGAAACCGGTCACCTTTGCCTGGCCACGCTGCACTCCAACAACGCCGACCAGACGCTCGAGCGCATCCTCAACTTCTTCCCCGAGGCTGCGCACAAGAACGTGCTGATGAACCTGGCGCTGAACCTGCGCGCGGTGGTCAGCCAGCGCCTGGTGGTCGGCAGCGACGGCCGCCGCCTGCCGGCGTCGGAAGTGCTGATCAACACCCCGCACGTGCGCGACCTGATGCGCCGTGGCCAGGTGCACGAGATCAAGCAGGCGATGGAGGCTTCGCTGGAGGAAGGCATGGAGTCGTTCGACCAGTGCCTGTTCCGCCTCCACAAGGAAGGCCGGATCGACATGGAAGAAGCGCTCAAGGCCGCCGACTCGCGCGAAGGCCTGTCGCTGAAGTTCCGCCTGTCCGAAGGCGCCACGGGCGAACATGACCCGTACGCCGAGGTCTACGACGCGGTCACGCAGTAAGCCGCGCCAGCAGCGGGGGCCAGTTCGCTGGCTCCCGCACGGTGCTTACGCCACCACTTCCTCCGGCGCATCGGGCTGCCGTTCCGGCCTGGCCTCGTCGAACGCCGGTAGCGCCAGGCAGGCCTGCTCGATCCGCACAATCGTCGGGTACTTCGCCAGGTCCACGCCGAATCGGCGCGCGTTGTAGACCTGTGGCACCAGGCAGCAGTCGGCCAGGGTCGGCAGATCGCCTTCGCAGAAGCGTCCGGTCGACGGATGGTCGGCCAGCATCGCCTCCAGCGCGGTGAACCCTTCTTCGATCCAGTGCAGCACCCAGTTGTCGCGCTCCGGCTGCGGCACGTGCCAGCTGCGGTCGAAATAGCGCAGCACGCGCAGGTTGTTGAGCGGATGGATGTCGCAGGCGACCAGCTGCGCCAGTGCGCGCACGCGCTGGCGGTCGCGCGCCGACGCCGGCAGCAGCGGTGGCTGCGGCCAGGTTTCGTCGAGGTATTCCAGGATTGCCACCGACTGCCGCATCAGGCGATCGCCATGCTGCAGCACCGGCACCAGCCCCTGCGGATTGGCCTCGCGGAAGGCCGCCGTGTGTTGTTCGCCGCCTTCGCGCAGCAGGTGCACGGGCACGGTGTCGTAGGCGAGCCCTTTCAGGTTGAGGCCGATCCGGACGCGATAGGCCGCGCTGGAGCGCCAGTACGAATACAGCCGCAGTTGCTCTGCCACGTCCCCTCTCCTCGCCTCGTCCGGCGCTGGTCGACTTCGGCGCAGCGGGATGGCCCGCTGCGCTTGCTGCATTGGATCAGCCGGCGCGCTCGATGCGCTGCTCGATCGCGCCGAACACGCTTTCGCCATCACGCGAGAACATCTCGATGCGGACCACGTCGCCGAAGCTCATGAACGGCGTCAGCGGCTTGCCATGCTCGAGCGTTTCGACAGTGCGCTTCTCGGCGAAGCACGACGCACCCAGGGACGTGTCCTCGTTGGCGACCGTGCCGGAGCCGACGATGGTGCCGGCCGACAGCGGACGGGTCTTGGCAGCGTGCGCGACCAGCTGGGCAAAACTGAACTGCATGTCCACGCCTGCCTCCGGCGCACCGAACCATTCGCCATTGATGTGCGTGGTCAGCGCCAGGTGCACCTTGCTGTCCTGCCAGGCCTGGCCGAGCTCGTCGGGAGTGACGAACACCGGGCTCAACGCCGAACGCGGCTTGGACTGCAGGAAGCCGAAGCCCTTGGCGAGCTCGTTCGGGATCAGGTTGCGCAGCGAGACGTCATTGACCAGGCCGACCAGCTGGATGTGCGCGGCGGCCTGCGCAGGCGTCGCCGCCATCGGGACGTCATCGGTCACGACCACCACTTCGGCTTCCAGGTCGATGCCGTAGTCCTCGCTCGGCACGCGCACCGGATCGCGCGGACCGTAGAAGCCGGCGCTGACCGCCTGGTACATCAGCGGGTCGCTGTAAAAACTTTCCGGCACCTCGGCGCCGCGGGCGCGGCGGACGCGCTCGACGTGCGGCAGGTAGGCCGAGCCATCGACGAACTCGTAGGCGCGCGGCAACGGTGCGGCCAGCGCGGCCAGGTCGACGTCGAAGGCGCTTTCGGCATTGCCGGCATTGAGGTCGTCGTAAAGGGCGTTCAGGCGCGGGGCGGTGTTGGACCAGTCCTCGAGCGCACGCTGCATCGTCGCGGCGATGCCGGTGGCACGCACGGCGCGCGTCAGATCGCGCGAAACCACGACCAGCGTGCCGTCACGACCGCCTTCCTTCAGGGAACCAAGCTTCATCGAAACTCCAGATTCGAGCGCGAGGGCGCATTAGTTTCAATTGTAACCGCCTCGCGGTGCGCGACGCGATGGTGCAGCTGATTGTAGGAGCCGGCTGCCCGCCGCTGGACCATTCCACGCGTCCCCGTTACCAGCACCAGTACGTAAGTCGGCCCTGCAACCAGGACACATAGACGGGCGCGCAGCCCTCTTCGCAGGCAACAAAAAACCCGCCTTGCGGCGGGTTTCTTGTTCGATATGGCAGCCCCGGATGGATTCGAACCACCGAATGCCTGAGTCAGAGTCAGGTGCCTTACCGCTTGGCGACGGGGCTATGCAATCAATTTTAGCGCAGAAATTAGCGCTTGGAGAACTGGCTTGCGCGACGTGCCTTGTGCAGGCCGACCTTCTTACGCTCGACTTCACGGGCGTCGCGGGTCATGAAGCCAGCCTTGCGCAGCTCGGACTTCAGGGTGTCGTCGTACTCGACCAGGGCGCGCGAGATGCCCAAGCGGATCGCACCGGCCTGGCCGGTGATGCCGCCGCCGGCCACGGTGACCACGATGTCGAACTTGTCGGTCGACTGGGTCAGCTCAAGCGGCTGGCGCACGATCATGCGCGCGGTCTCGCGACCGAAGAACTCATCCAGCGGGCGCTGGTTGACGGTGATGTTGCCAGCACCCTTGCGCAGGAACACGCGGGCGGTGGAGGACTTGCGGCGGCCGGTGCCGTAGTTCTGCTGGATTGCCATGTGATGTCTCTTAGATATCCAGCTGCTGCGGCTGCTGGGCGGCGTGCGGATGCTCGGAGCCCTTGTAGACCTTGAGCTTGCGGTACATGGCACGGCCGAGCGGATTCTTCGGCAGCATGCCCTTGACGGCGGTCTCGATGACGCGCTCGGGGTGGCGCTCAAGCGCCTGGGCGAGGGTCTCGGTCTTCAGGTTGCCGATGTAGCCGGTGAAGCGGTGGTACTGCTTGTCGGCGAGCTTGTTGCCGGTGACGGCAATCTTTTCGGCGTTGATCACAATGAGGTAGTCACCCGTATCGACGTGCGGGGTGAAAACCGGCTTGTGCTTGCCGCGCAGGCGGCGGGCGAGCTCGGAGGCCAGGCGGCCCAGGGTCTTGCCCTCGGCGTTGACCACGTACCAGTCACGCTGGACGGTCTCGTTTTTGGCGGTAAAAGTCTTCATGACGTGTCTGGTAGGTGCGTTGTCGGGCTGATTCCGCAGGCAATCCGGCTGGGCCGAACCGCGGAATTTCGCCACGCGCTGTGAAAGAAGCGGGATGATAACGGGCCAGGCGGGGCCGCGCAACCACCGGACTGAACAAAATGACCCGGGTGCTAGCATTTCCCCGATGCCAGCCGCCTTCCCGCCCCCTGCCCTGCGCCAGGCCGACCCTCTGGTGGCATTGGCTGACCGCTGCGTGCAATGCGGCCTGTGCCTGCCGGCCTGCCCCACTTATGGACAGGCCCGCATAGAGAGCGAGTCGCCGCGGGGCCGTATCGCCCTGGTCAGGGCCTGGGCCGTCGGCACGATCGAGGCGACCGACAGCGGTGAAGCCCATCTGGACCACTGCCTGGGGTGCCGCAGCTGCGAGTCGGTGTGTCCGGCGGGCGTGCAGTATGGCCAATTGCTCACGCAGGCGCGCGCCCGGCAGCGGCAGCGTCGCGCGCCGGCATGGCAGCAGCGCTGGATCGAAGCCCTGGCCGGTCGGCCGCGGTTGCTGGAGGGGTTGCTGGACTTCTATCGCCTCGCCCATCCATGGCTGCCGGCACGCTTGCGCCGACTGCCAGCACCGCCGCCTGCGCTCCATCGCGAAGCCCGACCGCACGCGGAAACTTCCGTCGCCCTGTTTGCCGGTTGCGTGGCCCGCCCCTATGAATCCGCTTTGCGCCGGGGCCTGATCGACTGTTTCGCAGCGCTTGGCGTCGAAATCGCCGAGCCGACCGCGCAGACCTGCTGCGGCAGCCTGCATGCCCATGCCGGCAACGAAGCTGCCGCGTCGGCACTGGCCCGGAAGAACCGCGATGCCTTCGCCGGTGCCGACACGGTGCTGACGCTTGCCAGTGGTTGCCACGAATCGGTGGCCACCTCGCTCGACGGGCAATCGCGGGTGGTCGATGCGATCGAATACCTCGAGGAACAGGTTCGCGCCCGTGCACCGGACCTGCGCTGGCGCCGCTGCGACGAGCGCGTCGCCCTGCACCTGCCGTGCACGCAGCGCAATGTCGTGCGCTCGGTCGCGTCGCTGCGGCGCCTGCTTGCGGCGGTACCGGGCCTGCAGGTGATCGAACTCGACCGCGGCCTGGGCTGTTGCGGCGCCGCCGGCGTGCAGATGCTGGGCGACCCGCAGCGCGCCGGGGAATTCCGTGCGCCGCTGCTGCAGCAGCTGAGTGAAATTGGTGCGACTCGCCTGCTCAGCGCCAACATCGGCTGTCGCCTGCACCTGGCCGCCGCGGCGTCCGTCCCGGTGCAGCACCCGCTCGAGTTCCTTGCCGGACTGGTCGAGGTGGCACCTTCATCGGTCCCTCCCGCGGCGTCCGGGTAAACTTCGGCCATGGACACGACACGCGAACTCACGCAACTCGACCGTTTCCTTGCCGACACCCAGCGTGCGCTGGACACCGTGTTCGGTGCACCTGCAGCGCTGCGCGCCAACCCTTCGTCCGAGGTCGCCCAGATCGAACTCGACGACGACGAGCGCCAGCACTCGGCCGGGCTGATGCGCATCAATCATGTCGGCGAGGTCTGTGCGCAGGCGCTGTATTGCGGCCAGGCTGCGGTCGCCCGCGATCCTGCGACGCGCGAACATCTGCTCGAGGCGGCGCAGGAAGAAACCGATCACCTGGCCTGGTGCGCCGACCGCCTGCGCGAGCTCGACAGTCGCCCGAGCCTGCTCAATCCGATCTGGTACGCCGGCAGCTTTGCGATCGGCGCGCTCGCCGGCCTGCGTGGGGACGGATGGAACCTGGGTTTCGTGGTCGAGACCGAGCGCCAGGTGGAGGCGCACATCGACGAGCATCTGGACTCGCTGCCCGCCGCCGACGCGCGCAGCCGCGCGATCCTGGAGGTGATGAAGGCCGACGAGGCCCGCCATGCCGACAACGCCGAGGCCGCTGGCGCGCGCATCCTGCCGATGCCGGTGCCGAGCCTGATGGCGGCGGCATCGAAGCTGATGAAGGCGGTTGCTTACCGGCTGTGACGCTGGGTCCCCGCCTTCGCGGGGATGACAATCGAATACCGAAGACGGGGCAATGAATTGCTGGAGCGTCGTCCGCCGGGCCGGGGATTGCGCAGCAGTGGGCCATGGATGGCCCACGCCCCGCCTTCGGACAGGATGTCCGACGAAGGGGCGGAGCAATCCCCGGCTCGGCGGACGACGCCGACCCGACACCTCACGCCTCACGTCTCACGCCCCACGCCCACACGCCTCAGCCCCACAACAGAAAAAGGCCGGCATTGCCGGCCTTTTTCATCAAGCAGACTCCCGACCTCAGTCGGCCAGGTTGCGCCCGTGGTAGAGCTCTTCGATCTCGCGCTTGAGGCGCGCCTCGATCTTCATGCGCTCCTTGAACGACAGGTTCTTGGCCTTCTCCTCGAACAGATAGTTGTCGAGGTCGAACTCCTTCAGGTGCATCTTCGTGTGGAAGATGTTTTCCTGGTAGACATTCACGTCGAGCATCTCGTAGCGCGACTTGATGTTCTTGGCCAGGTAGTCCTGGATCGAATTGATCTTGTGGTCGATGTAGTGCTTGCGACCCTTGATGTCGCGGGTGAAGCCGCGCACCCGGTAGTCCATGATGACGATGTCGGACTCAAGGCTCTCGATCAGGTAGTTCAGGGCCCTCAGCGGCGAAATCACGCCGCAGGTCGCCACGTCGATGTCGGCACGGAACGTCGCGATGCCGCTGTCCGGATGCGTCTCCGGATAGGTGTGCACCGTGATGTGCGACTTGTCCATGTGCGCGACCACGGCGTCGGAGATCAACTCCTTGCCGGCATCCTTCTTGTCGATCACCGGCTCCTCGGAAATGAGGATGGTCACCGACGCGCCCTGCGGATCGTAATCCTGGCGCGCGATGTTGAGGATGTTGGCGCCAATGATCTCCGCCACATCCGTCAGGATCTGCGTCAGTCGGTCGGCGTTGTAGGCCTCGTCGATATACTCGATGTAACGACGGCGCTCGTCCTCGGATGCCGCGAAGCAGACATCGTAGATGTTGAACGAGAGGGCCTTGGTGAGGTTGTTGAAACCCTGCAACCTCAGGCGAGGCAACGGCTTGACCACGGTGGGGGGTCCCGGTACGGCTGTGAGGGGCGAGATTATGAGGCAATTGTTGTGACGGGGGAACGCGCCGTGTTCCAGCGGCACGCCGGGCGGACCGAACCTGAACCGGCACTTCGTCACAGGTCCAGCCTCCGCCGGGGTGACGCTCTGCGGCGGATATTTGCCCAAAGCGTTAGTTCGGCCTAAGCTCGCCGCATCACAAAACCTTCACGCCCATGTCCGCCAATCCGGTTGTTACCTCGCCTGCCCTGCGCCGAACCAACAGCCCACTGCTGCCGGACGGCGCTACCATCGAGCGCTTTCTCGCCCATTGCCACCGCCGCCGCTACCCGTCGCGCACCGACGTGTTCCGCCCCGGTGACCCGGCCAGCACCCTCTATTACATCGTCTCCGGCTCGGTCAGCATCATCACCGAGGAAGAAGACGGTCGCGAACTGGTGCTGGGCTACTTCGGCCCCGGCGAGTTCGTCGGCGAGCTGGGGCTGTTCATCGCCAGCGACCAGCGCGAGGTGATCCTGCGCACCCGCAGCACCTGCGAGCTGGCCGAGATCGGCCACGAGCGCCTCTACGACCTGTTCCTGACGCGCCTGTCGCTGGACGCCCCGAAGCTGCTCTACGCCATCGGCGCGCAGATCTCGCGGCGCCTGCTCGACACCAGCCGCAAGGCCGGCCGCCTGGCCTTCCTCGACGTCACCGACCGCATTGTCCGTGCCCTGCACGACCTGGCCAAGGAACCCGAGGCGATGAGCCATCCGCAGGGCACCCAGATCCGGGTGTCCCGCCAGGAGCTGTCGCGCCTGGTCGGCTGCTCGCGCGAAATGGCCGGCCGCGTGCTCAAGAAGTTGCAGGCCGACGAAAAGCTGCACGCCCGCGGCAAGACCGTCGTCCTCTACGGCACCCGCTAGTGGCTCGCGTCGCCGGTTCCGCCGACACCTCGATCCGGGTTCGGTCCGCGGAACTGGGCGACGCCAGCGACGTCGCACGCCTGCTCGGCGAACTGGGCTACCCCTGCAATCGCGACGAGGCGGCCGAGCGGATAGCGGTGGTCCGCCACGACCCGCGCCAGCACCTGCTGCTGGCCGAGATCGAGGGCGACACCTGTGGCCTGGTGTCGCTGTACACGCTCTACTCCGTCGTCCACGGCGACGAACTGGCGCGCATCACCGGGCTGGTGGTGCAGGCCGGCTGCCAGGGCCAGGGCATCGGCCGGCGCCTGCTGCGCGAAGTCGAGCAGATCTCCCGCCGCATCGGCGTGCGCCGGATCGAAGTCACCAGCAACGCCCGCCGCGCCGAAGCCCACGCCTTTTACCGCCATTGCGGCTACGCTGACGGCTCGCTGCGCTTCATCAAGGCGCTCGGCGACTAGGCCCCCGCCACCCTGCGTGGCCTGCCTGACTCAACCCACCCAGCAAGCAATCCAGCAAGCAATCCAGCAAGCAATCCAGCAAGGACCGCCGATGCAGTGCCCGAAGTGCAGCTCGCCGATGCAGGCCATCGACATTCTTTCCTCACGCTCGCAGCGCTGCACCCATTGCAGCGGCCTGTGGCTGGTCATGGGTGAAGAACGGCTGCTCAAGGCCCAGGCAGAGATCGTCGACACCGGCGACGCCGCCGTCGGCGCGCAGTACAACCACGTCGACCGGATCAAGTGCCCGACCTGCGCGGACAGCCAGCTGGTACGCATGGTCGATCCGCAGCAGCCGCACATCTGGTTCGAGAGCTGCAGCTTCTGCTTCGGGCGTTTCTACGACGCGGGCGAGTTCCGCGATTTTGCCGAGCGCACGCTGCTGGAGTTCTTCCAGGACATGGACGCGCCGGAGCGGGTGTAGTTCCGGTCGGGGGATCCTGCGTTGGGTCCCGGGTGCGCTTCGCTTACCCGGGCTACGGGTGTGGATTCGGTCGCGATCCGGTGCCCTGGTCCCGGGTGCGCTTCGCTTACCCGGGCTACGCGTTTTGGTGCCTGTAGCCCGGGTAAGCGAAGCGCACCCGGGGCGTCCCAGCCTCAGGCCACCCGCTCGCCACCGCGACTCCTGCAACCCCAGTTGAGGATCGGCGTACCCGGCGGCAGCACGCGCCGGAACATCGCCATGCGGCTGTGCTTGGGATTGACCACCACCGGCTTGCGCGCCGCCTGCAGCAACGGCAGGTCGGCGCTGCTGTCGGAATAGGCCACGGCGATCTGGTCATAGCCGGCATCCCAGATCATCCGCATCTTGTTGCGGTGGTGGCAGTGCTCGACGGTGACCATGCCGCCCAGGAACGGGCCGCTGATGCTGCCGATGACGGGCAGGTCCT
Source organism: Lysobacter sp. S4-A87 (assembly GCF_022637455.1). Lineage (NCBI taxonomy): Bacteria > Pseudomonadati > Pseudomonadota > Gammaproteobacteria > Lysobacterales > Lysobacteraceae > Lysobacter > Lysobacter sp. S4-A87. The sequence continues at coordinate 3,148,228 of NZ_CP093341.1, read as the reverse complement.
CGTGGGCGACGAAGTCCAGGATCGCGCGCGCCAGCTCCGGTGATGCGCCGGTGGCGATGATCACGCGGTCGCCGGCGTCGCGGTGGCGCTGCAGCACTTTCAGCGCCACCGGCAGCAGCCGCGCGCGGATCTGCCGCATGTGGATCCGCACGTACTGGTCGATCAGGTCGTCCATGTCGCCACGGCTGCGGGTGCCGACCGTGCCGATCCACAGGTACGCCGAAATCGCCCGCCGCCGCGTCGGCAGCCAGGCGATCATTGGCAGCAGCAGCGGCGACAGCAGCACCGCCGCGGTCACCCGCGCCCAGTGGCGCTGGATCAGCCACAACACCAGGTGGCTGCCGGAATCGCCGTCGTAGAGCGTGTGGTCGAAGTCGAACACGACCAGGGGCGAGTACGGCCGCCCAGGTTCAGCCCCGGCCACGGTATTCATGCCGCGAACAACCTGTGGAGCGCGGCGCCCGGGTCGGCTTCGCGCATGAACGATTCGCCGACCAGGAACGTCTGCACGCCGGCCTCGCGCATCGTCGTCACGTCGTCGCGGGTGGCGATGCCGCTTTCGGTGACCAGGGTTCGGTCGCGCGGCACCGCGTTGCGCAGGCCCAGCGTGGTGTCCAGCGACACCTCGAAGGTGCGCAGGTTGCGGTTGTTGACGCCGATCAGCTCGCAATCGGTCTGCAGCGCGCGTTCGAGTTCGTCGATGTCATGCACTTCCACCAGCACGTCCATCTCCAGCTCCATCGCCAGGTTGGCCATCTCCACCAGCGGGCCGTCCTCCAGCGCGGCGACGATCAGCAGGATGCAGTCGGCGCCGATCGCGCGCGCTTCATAGACCTGGTACGGGTCGATGGTGAAGTCCTTGCGCAGCACCGGCAGCGAGCAGGCACCGCGCGCCTCGCCGAGGAACAGGTTGCTGCCCTGGAAGAAGTCGACGTCGGTCAGTACCGACAGGCAGGCGGCGCCGCCGGCCTCGTAGCTGCGGGCGATGTCCGCAGGATGGAAGTCCTTGCGGATCAGTCCCTTCGATGGGCTGGCCTTCTTCACCTCGGCGATCACGGCTGCCTCGCCGGCGGCATGGCGGCTGCGGATGGCGTTGACGAAGCCGCGCGTGGGCGGCTGCTGCAGGGCGCGCGCACGCATGTCCGCGAGCGGACGCACGCGGCTGCGTTGCTGGATCTCCTCGGCCTTGCGGGCGAGGATGGTGTTGAGGATGTCGCTCATGAGCTGGAAACCAAGGAAGAAAGCGGAAGGAATGGGGGAATGACGCCGACCGGGACTGGTTACTCGTTCCTGTCCACCCTCTTCGCGCTGCCGTAGGCGCGCTCGACTTTCGCCACGCGCAATTCGTAATGCTCGTACCAGTGCTGGCGGCCGTAGGCGCGGGTCGCCGCGTGCTCGGCGTGCTGGCGCCAGGCGGCGATCGCCGCCTCGCTTTCCCAGTACGACACGGTGATGCCGAAACCGTCGCCGCCGCGGGTGGACTCCACGCCGAGGCAGCCCGGCTGCTGCGCGGCCAGTTCGACCATCCGCTGCGCCGCCTCGGCGTAGCCGGCGTCGTCGTCGCCGTTGCGCCGGGACGAGAAGATAACGGCGTAATAAGGGGGTTGCGGCAACCGGGCGAACGCGTCGTCCATGTCAGGCCTCCACGGCCTGGCCGGCCAGCTCTCGCGTTGCGGTGACGAACTCCTCGAGCTTGGCGTGGGCCGCACCCGAAGCCAGCGCCGCGCGGGCGCAATCGATGCCTTCAGCGATGCTGTCGGCCACGCCGGCGGCATAGATCGCCGCGCCGGCGTTGAGCGCGACAATCTCGCGCGGCAATCCGTTCTCATTGCGCAGTGCCTGCAGGACCAGCGCGCGCGACTCGTTGGCGTCGTTGACGCGCAGGTTGCGGCTGGCGGCCATGGCGATGCCGAAATCCTCCGGGTGCACTTCGTACTCGCGGACCACGCCGTCGCGCAGTTCGCCCACCAGGCTGCCGGCGCCGAGCGAGAGCTCGTCCATGCCGTCGCGGCCCCAGACCACCAGCGCGCGCGTGGCGCCGAGCTCCTGCAGCACACGCACCTGGATGCCGACCAGGTCGGGGTGGAACACGCCCATGAGGATGCTCGGTGCGCCGGCCGGATTGGTCAGCGGCCCGAGGATGTTGAAGATCGTGCGCACCGCCATCTCGCTGCGCACCGGCGCCACCACCTTCATCGCCGGGTGGTGCACCGGGGCGAACATGAAGCCGATGCCGCAGCGGTCGATGCAGCGCGCGACCTGATCGGGCTGCAGCTCGATCGCCGCTCCCAGCGCCTCGAGCACGTCGGCGCTGCCGGACTTCGACGAGACGCTGCGGTTGCCATGCTTTGCCACCTTGGCCCCGGCCGCGGCGACGACGAACATGCTGGCAGTGGAGATGTTGAAGGTGTGTGCGCCATCGCCGCCGGTGCCGACAATGTCGACCAGGCCGGTGCGATCGGCGACCTCGACCGGTCGCGCGAACTCGCGCAGCACGGTGGCGGCACCGGCGATCTCGCCCACCGTTTCCTTCTTCACCCGCAGGCCGGTCAGGATCGCCGCGGTCATCGTCGGCGAGACTTCGCCGCGCATGATCATGCGCATCAGCTCGACCATCTCGTCGTGGAAGATCTCGCGATGCTCGATGGTGCGCTGCAGGGCTTCTTGCGGGGTGATGGGCATGGGGGGCTGCCAGATACTCGGTTGCGACGGGAACGGTGGGACTGAAAGGGACCGGTTGCCCGGCGGTCAACGCTCCAGGAAATTCTTCAGCAGCGCGTGGCCGTGCTCGGTCAGGATCGACTCGGGGTGGAACTGCACGCCTTCGACCGGAAACTCGCGATGGCGCAGGCCCATGATCTCGTCGAACTCGACCGCGCCGGACGCGTCGTCGGAGTTCTCGCTCCAGGCGGTGATCTCGAGGCAGTCGGGCAGGGTCTCGCGCGAAACCACCAGCGAGTGGTAGCGGGTGGCCTCGTATCCGTCGGGCAGGCCGGCGAACACGCCCTTGCCTTCGTGGCGGATCCGCGAGGTCTTGCCATGCATGATGCGCTTTGCGCGGATGACATCGCCGCCATAGGCCTGGCCCAGGCTCTGGTGGCCCAGGCAGACGCCAAAGATCGGGATGCGCGGGCCGAGCTGGCGGATCACGTCCACCGACACGCCGGCCTCGTTGGGCGTGCACGGGCCAGGCGAAACGACGATCCGCTCCGGCTGCAGCGCCTCGATCTGGGCGACGCTCAGCTCGTCGTTGCGGACCACCTTCACTTCCGCCCCGAGCGTCTGCAGGTACTGCACGAGGTTGTAGGTGAAGCTGTCGTAGTTGTCGATCATCAGCAGCATATGCTACGCAACCCCTTGATTTATAAAGAGGCCCGTCGGTAATCCTAGGGCTGATACCCGATTAGGTACCCGGTTTTTACTTTAGTACCCGGGGAGGTGTGACGCGGCTGACCTAAGGATACCCCGATGACCACGCAGGACTAAGCGGGCCTGACTACTTCTTGGCGCCACCGAATATCTTGGAGAACTTGATATTCCGCGCCGCCCGCCAGCTTGCAGGCAGGTCGCCATTGGCTTCCAAGGCGTCATAGATTTCTTTGACCAGCGCCGTATCGACCGCCTTAGCGTTGAGCAATGCCTTCAGCAGCTCATACCCGTGCCAAACGCGGATGTCGAACTCGCTTGCCAGCTTGTGCATGCTCAGGTCGTCCGTAGCGACGATGCACTCTCTGACGTAGCCATGTGCCAATACGCGGCAATCCACTGGGCTGGGCGGGGAGCCGCCGCCTCCCATGAACCGCAACGGGTCCGCCAAGACAGAAGCCCGAAGCACCCCCGCCGCCACGTCGATGCTGGCCTTCTCTTCAGAAGTCAGCCGCATTCTCGCGGCAAGCCGCTCCTCGGCCAGTACCTGCTCATCGAACCAAGGGAACTTGAATCGGAGCGTCGCGCTGCGGTGAACCTCGTCCTCGACATCCTTCAGCACGGCCAGCACGTATGCCTTGGAGCCGAACGCCACGCCCAACATCGGCCTGACCCGCTTGGCCAGACGCAAGTAGGCGTTTGTGTCGAGCAGAACTAGTGTCAAACGGCCAGTGCCCTATGGATGGACACCGAGTCCTTCAAGGGAACATCCAGCACCTGCTGTACGTAGCCCGCTCCGACGCCTCGCTCTTTGACCAATCTTTCCAGCGCGATGAAAAACTCGGACTGGAAAACCGAGCTAGCCACAGAGATGTATTTTTTTGCATCCGGAGGCAATGGGTCGAAGAGGGCTTCGCTTACCGTTGCCCCCGTTCCACGGTTGCGGACTTGATGGATAGTCCTGTCTTCCACGGACAATAGCGGCAGGCCCGCATTCTTGGCATAACGCTTGACCTGCTGATGCACTGTGTTGAGCGAAACCTGATGCTGATGCGCATATCGGGTCAACGCCGTGATAAGCCCACTCCGCGGCTTACCAACTGCTTCGCGATAAGCAGCTTCCGCGCACTCGTGGGGAAACAAAAGCGCACCCGCAAATGCATCCGCGAAGTCCTCCCCCTCATCGGTTCCGGCCAGTTCTGGCGTATAGACGTGCGCCAGCTCATGCGCAATCCAGAACTTGAAGTCCTCCAACCTCACGTCGAGATTGAGGTACACGAAGGTCACATCCTCCTCAGGAAGACGAATGTGAAGTGCGTTCTCGTGCCGGTCCTTCTTGCCCCACAGTACCGGCACTAGGATGGCTGCGTTCCGCAGGAACTGGCCAATCAAGTGGCTGTACGAGAGCACCGCATGCTGACCGATGCCAAGCTCTGCACGGGTCTGCTCGACGGCCTTACGCAATTGGCCGTACTCACAAACCGGCGATGTAATGAGTGTGCGAAGCGGTCTCGTGTCTGGAAGCAGAGGCACCAACGGCTTCAGCAAATGCCCCATGCCACGGGCCTTGCTGATGTGATGGTCGGTGGTCTTTGTGCCTGCCTTCTTACGGAAGGCAATAACCGGCTCAGTGGGGTCGCCAGTATCAACCAGCTTCTCGAACCCAAGACCCAACGTCACAGCCAGCTTCAACAACGCATTCGGCCGAGGGAAGTCACGCCCCTTCAACCAGTTGGTCACGGTTTGGCTGCTGACGCCTATCTGCTGCGCTAGATGGGCCTGAGTCCAGCCCCGTTCCTGCATCTTCCCAGACACTGCATCTATGCGTAGGGATTTAGCCATCCTGAGAGCGTATCTCAGGTCTTTGGGCAAATCAAGTTCCATCAACTTTTGGCCGAGCAGGCCGCCTTCCGTTCAGGTCCGCTGATATCCTCGAAGCATGGCATAGGGGAAGCAGGAGAACTTTTTGGCTACCAAGCGGACGAAAGCGACCAGTCGCAACCAAGCGACCGACTACCTGCACAAGCAAGAGGCGACCCAACGTCCGGACGTCGGGGTCCAAGACCAGTTTCAGGCGCGGAAGCCCCCTAAGACGTATCGCTTCGACAGCAGCCTTGACCCTGCACTGAGCTGGGATGAGAACCGTGACCGCGAGCTGGCCGAATGGCTCATCGGCTTGGTGCAACGATGTGCTACAGAAGGTGACGCAGTTTTCGCTGAGGCCCAAGTCTGGGCAGGCGGCAGCGTACGGGTTCAATCTCTGCAAGCGGCCGCCAACTTACTGCAATCCCTGTCCCAGCCTTTCTTGAACTGGGCGGGCAAAGCGGAACGGCACGAGATTGACGTGCCCACCGTTCCGATGTTCATTCACGAGCGCCATTCAACGAAGGCGATTCTCGATGGCATCAGGGAACGCAAGGCGAAGGGCACAACGTTGGACATGTTCGGCGACGCTGAACTAGACGTCACCGACAAGCTGGACGCATACCAGCACAAGGGTCCATGGCAAAACCGCATGGTGTTGGGCGACAGCCTTCAAATCATGAACTCCCTGTTGGAGTTCGAGGGTTTGGGCGGCCAAGTCCAGATGATTTATATCGACCCGCCCTACGGCGTGAAGTTTGGCTCGAATTTTCAGCCTTTTGTACGCAAGCGAGACGTAAAGCACGGCGGGGATGAGTATATGACCCGCGAACCCGAAACCGTAAAGGCATACCGAGATACGTGGGAAATTGGCCTCCACTCCTACCTGACATATCTTCGCGACCGCCTCCGACTAGCGAAAGAACTACTTCATTCCAGCGGAAGTGTTTTTGTGCAGATATCCGACGTGAACCTACATCATGTCAGAAGCGTCTTGGACGAAACTTTTGGCGCCGCTAACTTCTGTTCAATTATCGCTGTGCAAAAAACAGGTAGCCAAGCAGGTACCCGACTTGCAACGACACTAGATTTCATCGTGTGGTATGCAAAAGACATAAGCACGCTAAAGTATCGGCAGCTTTATACACCCCGGGTCCAAGGCGACAAGTCTCTCGACCGATACGACCACATCGAGCTTTTCGATGGCAGCGTGAAGCGACTCTCTGCCGCTCAAATCCGAGGCGACGCCGAAATTCCAGAAGGCAGACGTTTCCGCCCAACCAGCCTATTCAGTGATGGCGCTTCCGACCGTGGAAGCTTTACGTACCACTTCCAAGGGAAAGACTACCCGTGCGCGAGCAACAGCCATTGGAAGACAAGCAAGGATGGCTTAGACCAGCTCGTTAAGCAGAAGCGCGTTGTGATTGAAGGTACCCGCTTGCGGTACAAACGCTACGCCGACGACTTCGGATTCGTTCCAATTAGCGACCGATGGGATTCTGTCCAGATTGGTACTGGCTTGCTCTACGTTGTTCAAACAGCAACCACAGTCGTCCAACGCTGCATGCTGATGTGTACCGACCCGGGCGACCTCGTCCTTGACCCAACTTGCGGCTCGGGCACAACCGCATATGTTGCTGAGCAATGGGGGCGGCGCTGGATTACCTGCGACACCTCACGCGTACCGATAGCACTGGCTCGCCAGCGCCTGCTAACGGCGACCTACCCGTACTATGAACTTAAAGACCAGCAGGCCGGCCCGCAGGGCGGCTTCGTTTATCAGCGCAAGCAGAATCGAAAGGGGGAAGAGATTGGGGGGCTTGCACCCCACATCACATTGAAGGCGATTGCCAATAACGATTCACCGGCAATGGAAGTCTTGGTTGATAGACCGCACTTAAATACAGGCATTGTGCGTGTCACAGGTCCGTTCGTTGTCGAAGCAACCGTCGCGCCCGCCCAAATTCTGGAAGACGCCCAAGCGCCACATAGCGACGATGACGCCCACCATATCGCACAACCCGTTACCGCCTATGGGGACTCCGCTACCCACATCGAGCGAATGACCCAAGTGCTGCGCCAATCCAAGACGCTACGACTTCCGGGAAACCGAGAGCTGGTGCTAGCAGACATTCGACGCATGGCGGACAGCGACATTCTCCATGCGGAAGGACAGGATATAGAAGGACATCGAATCGCTATCGTCTTTGGTCCAGAAGACGGAGCAATTTCGTCTGGGGTCGTTTTTGAGGGAGCACGTGAGGCTTACTTCCTAAAGTATGACCACTTGTACTTCTTTGGCTTTGCGATTCAGGCCAAGGCACGTGAACTACTCGAAGACCGTTCCAAGCTTCGAATTCCTTGCACTTACGTGACTGTCACTCCGGATGTCGCCATGAGTGACCTACTGAAGACCAGCCGAGCAAGTGAAATCTTCTCAATCACTGGCCTTCCCGATGCGGTGGCGCGAAAGACAGGCAAGAAGAACGAAGACAATTGCCCCCTCTATGAAGTGGAACTCAAGGGACTGGATATTTTCAACCCGGCAACGATGGAACAGGAAGCCATCGAGGGCCAGAACCTCCCCGCGTGGATGTTGGATACGGACTACAACGGAATGAGCTTTTACGCCACGCAGGTGTTCTTCCCGAAGACCTCCGCGTGGGACAACCTCAAGAAGTCGCTCAAAGCGGATTTCGATGAGTCCGTCTGGCAACACCTCGCAGGCACCGTCAGTGAGTCTTTCGTGCCCGGCGATTCGAGACGCATAGCCATCAAGGTCATCGACGAACGGGGCAACGAACTGATGCGCGTGTTGGAGGTCGAAGCATGAGCTACAAAGCGAAGACGCTGTTCCGCCTCATCGAAGACATCAATTCATCGTTGTACCTGCCGCATATTCAGCGTCCATTCGTCTGGGAAGAGGAGCAGATGGCGAAGCTCTTCGACAGTCTCATGCGGAACTACCCCATTCAAACTCTTCTCTTCTGGCGCACCAAGGACGAAATCAAAGCGCGACAGTTTATGAAGGTTGTGGACTGGGACGCTGACCTCAGCGACCACTACGAGCCAAACGTGAGCAAAGAAGGGCACGAAAAGGTATTCGTCCTAGATGGTCAGCAGCGCCTACAGACGCTGTTTGCGATTTTCGCTGGCGCAATCAAGCCCGAGGGCAAGGAACGGGCTGAAGCTTATTTCGACATCACCAGCGGAGATGTCGTTGCCGACTCAGGATTGCGCTACTCACTTACCTTCTCGACATCACCGGTGCCATCCCCTTGGTACCGAGTCGCCGACCTATTGGGGAAGGACTCACAGAAGAACGCCGAGGAGTTGTCCGAAAGCGCCAACGATTTGCTGGACATCTTCGACGCAGCCTTGCCAGTAGCACAGAGACCAACAGACGAAGAGCAGAAGGCACGCCAAAAACTAGTTCGTCGTAATTTCGCGCAACTTGTCTCCCTGTTGCGCGAGGAGAAGCATTTTTGGGTTCAAGAACTTGACGGCGTTGCCAACAAGTACCCATACCGAACAGTGCTGGACATCTTCGTCCGCGTGAATTCTGGCGGAACCAAGCTGGACGCATCTGACCTCATGTTTGCCGCCATGAAGGAAGGCTGGGACGAGATTGAAGAGGCCATTGAGGAGACGACGGAACTCCTCAACAGCACGAACTTGGAGTTCGACAAATCGTTCCCACTGAAGTGCCTGCTCGTTGTACATGGGCGTGGTGCTGAAGCCTCGCCGGAGAAGTTCAGCGGGGAAGACGGCGCAAAGCTGCTACAAGAAATGAAGGCAGGCTGGGAGCGAGCCGAGCAGGCGTTTCAAGAGCTTCGCGACTTCTTGAAGTCAGACCTCAAGGTGTACGCAGACAAGGTCATTCGCAGTTACAACAGCTTCATACCCCTGTTTGACTACCTGTACTCGAACCCGAAGCCGAACGAACGTAGCAAGGCGCTGATGCGTGCCTATCACTACAAAGCGCAGATGTTTGGGTGGTACTCGCAGAGCACGGACTCCGTTATCAACGGACTCCATTCCATTGTCGGAATCGCCTGCCCCATCGGCTTTCCCATGGGTGAAGTCAAGACGTTCTTCCGTAGCCGGGGGAACGAAACGGAGCTTAGGGACACTCACCTCCACACGAGCAGGCTTCGCTACATCCTTCTCAACCTAGTCTATGTAGACCAGATGGGCGGCTCGCCGTTTGATGTGAAATTCAAAGGCAACGAGCCTCATATCGACCACATCTATCCCCGTCATGCCCTGCTCACGAAGCTCGGTCTTCCCAGCAGTGAAGTGAATACTATTGGTAACTTCCGGTTCGTTGGCGCTACCGACAACATCCGCAAGCGGGCGGAGCTTCCTGCGGACTACTTTGGCCGACTGAAGACCGCAGGAACCCCAATCGAGAAGCACCTCCTCGTAGACTCCTACTCGGCCGCCCCTAGCACCATGGCGTTCGACCCAGTGACTTATCGGACCTTCCGTGATTCGCGTGCGGAAAAGATTTGGGAAATCTGCAACAAGACCGTGAATCCCGAGAATGTGACGAGTCCGGAAAAGGTCGCCGCATGAGCCAAATCAACGCGGTAGAAGCGCCCATCATCAACTCGCCCTACGATGAGCCAAAGCACCACTGGCACATCGAGGAAGCCAAGCAGCCGGAGAAGCGCGTCGGCCGACGCGCAGCGTCCTACTTCTTTCGCGTCCCCGACCGCGCCGCCCGTGGCCGTAAGGGTAAGCAGCAAGCTGCGCTCTTCGAGGATGCATCGAAAGGAAACGAGTACCTACTCGACCTAGCGAATCTGATTCGCCTGCGCCTGAAGGAATGGCGGGAGAGAGACTACTCCGGTGCCACCAAAGTGACTCGTGAGTTGCTGGACTTATGGCACTCCCCGGACCGTTCGCAGCGACTCTTTTTCGCACAGCTTGAAGCGGTCGAGTCGGTGCTATTTCTGGTTGAAGGTCCTGAAGACCTGAAGCAGGGCGTTGCGGTTCCCATGGACCAGCCGGGGGACGACGCAAAGGCCGAAGGATATAAAGCCTTTGTCAGGTACGCGCTCAAGATGGCGACAGGCAGCGGCAAAACCACAGTTATGGGCATGCTCGCTGCGTGGTCCATTCTCAACAAGGTCTCGCAACCTCAGGCAGCCGCATACTCGGACACCATCCTGATTGTCTGCCCCAACGTCACCATTCGTGACCGGCTGCGGGAACTCGACCCCAATCTTGATGAACTCAGCCTCTACCGAACTCGTCAACTGGTACCGCTGCACCGCATGCCTGACCTGCGCCGCGGTGAAGTCTTCATTACCAATTGGCACAACCTTGAGCGTCGCGAACTGGGCGACGTCAACGGCGTTACCGCGAGAGTAGTCAAGCGTGGCGTTCCGGTCGAAAGGGTCCGTACCATCAAGCTGGGTGGGAAGCTCAACCTGTCCGAAGCCGATGTGAGGCAACAGAGTGTCACCGGCGCGTTTGAGATTGTCAGCGAGCTACGGGACCCAAAGGGCAAGCTGGTCGGCTTCGATGTTCGCGAGACTCGCTATTTCGAGAGCGACGCTGCGTTCCTGCGCCGTGTACTTGGCAATCGTAAGGGCCGCAGCACATCCATCCTCGTGATGAATGACGAGGCCCATCATGCCTACCGACGTGGCAAGCAGGACGCTGACGACGCGTTCGCCATCGATGAGGAGACCGCAGAAGCAGACGCCCGAGAGGCCACTGTCTGGATTGAAGGTTTGGACCGCATCAACAAGGCACTAGGCGGAAAGACGAATGGCATCCGCCTTTGCGTTGACCTGTCCGCCACGCCCTTTTATATCCAAGGCAGCGGCAATGAAGTCGGCAAGCCATTCCCATGGGTCGTCTCTGACTTCAGCCTGCTAGAGGCGATTGAGGCTGGACTGGTCAAGATTCCGCAGCTCCCGACGCAAGACATCGGCGGCACCGAGACCCCCGCCTACTTCAACGTTTGGCGCTGGGTGCAGGAGATGGCAGAGGGTGACGGCAATAGCGGAAAGCTGACGCCAGATGTACTGATGCGTTACGCCACCCAACCCATCACCCAGCTCGCGGATGAGTGGCGCAAGACTGCTGCGGAATGGGAAGCGCAGTACGCGGCAGGGCATCGCAAATCCAATGTGCCGCCGGTTTTCATCATTGTTTGCCGAGACACGGCCTTGGCGAAAGAACTGCACGACTGGCTAGCCAATGGCAACAGCCTCTACGGCGCTGCACCGGAGCAGTTTCGCAGTGCACCGGGACGCGAATGGACGGTGCGCGTGGACAGCAAGGTCGCCGAGGACATCGCCGAAGGTGGTGGCAAGAATGACGAAGCTCGACGCCTCAGGTTCGTACTAGAGACTATTGGCAAGACCGCTTGGCCGGGCCATCAGGTACCGGAGGAGTACGCGGCTCTAGTTGACAAGCACAATCACAAGGCACTCGAAGACGACGACAACGGGTTGGTCACTATAGATGCGAGTGTTCCACCCGGCCGCGATGTGCGCTGCATCATTTCCGTCGCGATGCTCTCTGAGGGCTGGGACGCCACGACGGTTACCCATGTAGTGGGACTGCGTCCATTTGGCTCCCAGTTGCTCTGTGAACAGGTCGTTGGACGCGCCTTGCGCCGTACCTCCTATGCCGTGGATGAAGCTACGGGGTTCTTCCGCGAGGAGACCGCCAAGGTCTTCGGCGTGCCCTTTGAGCTGATTCCCTTCAAGGTGGAAGGGGGAGCGCAACAACCGCCCTCCCCCCCTGCCAACCAGATTTATGCGGTCCCTGCGAAGTCGGAATACGAAATCAGCTTCCCGGTCGTGGAGGGCTACACCGACCCCGGAGTGACTCGTCTGGTCGTGGACTGGTCCAAGGTTCCCACGCTCGTGCTGGACCCCATGGAGGTTCCGGATGTCACCCTGATGAAGGGACTGACGACAGTGGATGGTGCGCTAGCAGCGTACGGCCCGGGTGAATCGTCCGTGGTCACCCTCGACCAGTGGCGAAGCCGCGTGAGGCTACAGCAGGTTGCGTTCACCCTAGCGAAGGTCGTGGCGCAGCAGTGGCAGCAGGAGCGCGGCGATACGATTCCGACCCACCGCCTATTCCCTCAACTCTTGACTTACGCCCAGCGGTTCCTAATGAGCAAGGTGGAGTGTCGAGGGAATAGCGCACCTCAAGATGTGGCGTTGAACCCCTACTTCCTTCGAGCTGCTGGAATGCTCACAGAAGCCCTTGAATCGGTCGATGAGAGCGGTCGGAGCAACGAGCGTCCGGTGATAACCCCCGGCCCTGCCGGTGAGCGCACAACGCGATTCGTGGAGTTCTACACGGGTCGCCAGCCTTGGCCCGCCGCGAAGTGCCATCTGAATGCCATCGTCACCGACACGAAGACATGGGAACAGGCTGCGGCCACCGCCTTGGATGCCGCCACGGAAGTCCAACGCTGGGTCAAGAATGACCATCTCGGCTTCGTCATCCCTTACCGGAAGGACGGTGTTCGGCGTAGCTATCTCCCCGACTTCATCGTGGAGCTGACGTCCGGGGAACGACTCATCATCGAAATCAAGGGCCAGCTTGGTGACGCTGAAATCAAAGGTGCCGCTGCGGAGCGTTGGTGCAATGCCGTCAACAACGAAGGTCGGTTTGGCCGTTGGTCCTACCATCTCGTCCGCCAACCTCCGGACCTGTTGAAGCTCATCCACTCTCTGACAAACCAACGGAAGACTGGGTAACCGAGTCTTCTCAATGGGCACTAACGGCGTGTGTCGAGAGTCCGGGATATTGTGCTTCCGCCGTGTGCCAAGCCATGGTCCGGCACTGTACGTCTCGCTTTTATCAGGCGGTGCGAACGATGCCATGCAACGGGCTGTCACCGGCAAGCTTGTTGTTGCCGGTTAGCCTGTTGTTGATGGACCGGATTGCTTGGAGCAATGTGTCGCTTGGGATGTAGTGCGGGTCCAAATCCAGCGTATTGATGATGAATTTGGCTAGCTCGATTTCGTCCCGTGCCAGCGACCGGCAGTTGAACAGCATGTTGGCTAGCCGGGCATTCAGCAGTTCGGCGACTTCCGGATGGGCCGCATTGCGCTTCGTGTTGTAGCCGTTGACTGTTGCGCTCGACGCATAGTTACCGCGCATCGAACTACCCAAGTTGTTACCAGTGATATCTTCAATTTTCATAGCAGCTCCATGTATTGGTATGGATATTTATCTGCTACGACGTCTTTCATGAATCCCTCTAGTGACGACACCATGCGAGGCGAAGAGGCTCAGCTTGCACATAAATCATGGTGATTCAACTGCAATTCCGTTCCTCCCTTAGCTCTTCCTTTCATTCCTTTGTGTGCACCTAATTCACCATATTGAAAAGCATATGCTTTTAACGTTTCCCCCGGTTCGGCTGAAAGCCTCAAGCTGGCGGTCAGCGCCAGTGAATCGGAACGAGAGCGGGGGCGCTTGGCGCCCCCGTCTCATGCCACCCTGTACAACGCAGGCTTCGGCTTTGCTCCATCTTTCGGTTTAGTTGCGTTTCGCGTCACCTTCAGAAACCCCGCATCCACGACCCTCTTTCTGAAAGTCCCAAAGGTCCTCTCGCGCGGAAAGTGTTGTTTGAAGTCATTCCATGGCAGCGCGAACTCCGCCTCGGAGCGTCCGAGAACGCGTTGGTAGGTCAGCAACAGCAACAGCTTTTCACCCCAGCCCAGTTCCAGAAACTGGGGGTTTGTGAGAAGACTGAGCGGCACTTCCAGCTTCCCATCAGGCGCAGCCTTGTACGCTCGCTCCACGATACCTTCCACCTCATCTTCAGATAGCGGCGGCTTGCACCGTTCTGCGTTTAAGGTGAGCAAGCTACGCAGCCGCTCGGCCTTCGGAATGCCCTGCTTGTTGGATACGACTGCCAGCTTGTACAACCTGTTGTTGCGCTCACCCTCAGGAATCCGCTCCGGAAGTGACATTCCGCGAGGCAGCTCCAATGCATCCGCGAGTGCGGGCCAATCCCAAATCCGCTCGGGATGACAGGACAAGACCTCTGACACGGCCGCTGGGCCACGCTTCTGATGAATGAAGCCGGGCAAACGCATGAGGCGCGGCGCATCACATACGGCCTTGTCGCCTCCAAACTTGTCAGCCAGTGCCTGCTGGGCGGGTTTGAAGTCTCGCACCGGCATTCCTTTCACCAGCCAGTACGCGTGAAATCGGCCCGGAGAGGACTGCACGGTGATGCTGGGCGGAACCGCAGCAGCAAGCACCGGGTCAATCGGTGCACCATCGAGGTCAACAAAGATTGCGCGGACCTTCATTACGTTCTGCGCTGACCTTCCTTTGCCGTCCCCAAGGTTCACCATCACAAAGACGCACGCACCTTTCTGATTCAAGCGAGTCAGAGTCGCGGCATGCTCAGCGAGAGAGCCATGCTTTGTGCGATTCAATCGCCACGCCATCTGTTGATTCGTTGCAACGGCGTCCTTGTTAGTGCACAGCGTTTGGAACGTAATGGCCCCCTCCGGCGCAAGGGTAGAAAGAAACCTCTTCGCCACGTCAAGCTGCACTTCCAATGCGGGGGACTTATCCATAGGACACCCCGAAATCATTGAGGAAGCAATCAACTTCCGCCCGGATACGGGGCATCAACTTCCGAACGAGCCGCACAGTTTCCCAGAGGTCACGATAGCTATACCCCGCCATCATGTCCCAGTCCGACAAGCTCGGCATGAGAATTTCATCGCCGATGTAGTCATAGATGCTGAGTGCGCTAGCGTCCGGCTCATCGAACAAGTGCTCGGCAATAACACCAGCCAGTCCAATCTTGCGTTCGGCACGCATGCCCAACGCGCCCGCGTCACTCCAAGTTCGGCCCAACCATCGATGCTCCGTTTCGGGATTGAACGTCCCTTCCGGCAACGCGAATATCCGCCAATAAGCTGAGCAACCAAGATGTCGAGCGACACTTGCATGCCCTGCTTCGTGGATGCAGGTCATGTGTAATCTCGCTGCGTCTAGCTCGTCTGTGCAGAAGTCGCTCCAGCTCATCGTGCGCCCCCCTTGGACTTCGAACCGGTCATTCGGGATGGCAGCAACCTCAAGCTGTCCATGACCACGTACCGCCGGCACCCGATGAGTACCGTTTCCAGTTCACCAGTCTTCGCGAGCTTGAAAGCGTGTGTCTTGCTGATTCCATTGGCGGCACAGGCTGGCACCAGAGGCCAGACAACCGCTTCAGTCATTGTGCTTGTCATGCGTATGTCCTCTTCACTCCGTAGTTGTGGAGTGGTTGACATAGGCTATGGATTACAGAATGGCTTGAATCTAGGGCTATTTCGAGGGGGGTCGTTTTTGACTGAGGCGAGACGGCCATCTCACGGCTTCGGCATCCTCGACGCTGGCAATTTCGCTCAACGTATTTGCCGTCAGCTTGCTATCGCCAAACCAAATTTTTGTAAGGGCCGCGACTTCTTCTCTCATCGGGGAGGCGAAGTGATAGACGAATGATTCCGTTACCACTCGAATGAACCAAAGTCTGTCCGCATTCTGATGATTGGGCTTGTCGAGAGGTGCTTTCGTACGGGCCCAAACTTTCGCCCCTTCCGCGACCGCATCCGCTACTACGTCTATCCGCCGAAAAGCCTCATCTAGCAGCACTCGCTCCGATGCACAGACGGTATCGTCTCCGAGTTTTCGCTCGCGCCAGCGACTGGCATACGGCTCAATCAAGCCGAGCATCTCAGACGCCGCCATGCCCACCCTTCCGCCAAGGGTTATTGCGACTTGCCCGTGCGTAAGCGGACCGATGTCCCGCCAAGCCTCTGCGAACTCCTTCGCGGCCCGAGCAAGTCGATTTGCTTTTGCCAGCTTCTCTTTTGGGGAGAGCAGCGCGTCCCCTACTCGGGGTCTCAACCCCTTACGGACGCTATTGGCGAGGACATCGAGCTTTCCAAGTGACCCCAGTCGATGTTGCATTGCCCTTTTTTCGAGGCCACGCCATACAGGCCCGCTCAAATCCGAGGGAGCATCCAGAACCTTTCGCAAAATTTCTTGGATATCTGATGACGACTCAGCAGATATCGCTTCGAACTCGTCTTTGACCCACTTTGGAGTTCTTGCGGAGAATCTCATGCGGGCCGACGTCCCGCATGGATGGGAATGACAACGTCTCCGCTGCGCAGACCGTCTAGGTAGTCCGCCCACGCCTGCATCATTTTCGTTCTCTCCTGCACGTACTTCGCACGGTTGTAATGTCGCCGACTCGCATTTCGCTCATCATGCGCGAGCTGCTTTTCAATCCAATCCGGGTGAAAGCCCATCTCATTGAGCAGGGTGGACGCGGTTGTTCGGAAGCCGTGAGCTGAGAACACCTTGGCGTACCCCATCCGCTCAAGACTTCGGTTGAGTGTCGTTGGTGACATCGCTCGATGCGGGTCGCGAACATTGGGAAATAGCAATGGATTGGACCCACTGACCGCTCGCAATTTCCGCAACAACGCAACTGCTTGAGTGGACAGCGGCACAACATGCGCTTCGCGCATCTTCATCCGAGCCTCTGGAATTGCCCATAAGGCCCTATCCAAGTCGAACTCAGACCATTGAGCCTGCCGAAGTTCGCCCGGGCGTACAAAGGTGAGAAGGAGAAGATGGAGCGCCGTTTGGACCTGAACGGTCCCCCGTGCCGCCTCTACCCGCTCCATCAAGAGCGGAATTTCAGCGGGAGAAAGTGGCGTCTTGTGCCGTGTCTTCGGCTTCTTGACGGCGCCCTTGACGGCAGCAGCGATGTCATTGTCGGCACGAAGAGTGGCAATCGCGTAGAGAAACACCGCCGAACACCATTGCCGAATCAGTATCGCAATGGTGGGCGCAGGCCGGTCCCTGACTTCTTTGAGGATTGCCAGCAAGTGAGCTGACTTCACTTCTCGAATGGGCAAACCGCCAATCTTGCTGAAGACGTCCTGTTCGAGGACTGTACTCACTTGCTTGAAGTAGTACGGGGTCCAGTCCTTGCGATGCTGCTCAATCCATTCACGAGCGACCGCCTCGAATGTATTCGCAGCTTGGTCGGACGCTATGATTCTGGCGGCTTTGCGATGCTGAGCGGGATTGATTCCCTGCTTCACGAGCCTGCGAGCGGCGTCTCGTGCCTCTCTTGCCGCCTGAAGACTCATCTCTGAGTAGTCGCCAAGAGCGACGACGCTCTCGCGTCCGTTGATGCTGTACCGGTAGCGCCAGAACCTTGAACCGTTCTTCTGAATCAGCAGATAGAGACCGTTGGAGTCGGCGACCTTTCGCGGCTTGTCAGCCGCCTTCTCGTTCCGAAAGAAGGAATCCGTCCGCCTCTTAGCCATAGGGTGCCCCGATGATTCGCGCCCCGAATTATACCCGGTTTAGTACCCGGTTTCCCAGTGAATGGCCCAAGTCTGCTTGGAACCATTTGGAACTCCATCTAATTGATTTATAAAGAATGAGCTGCTGATTCTCGAACTGTTTGGAACCGCTCAGAACGGTAATGACAGTTATCGATCATCAGGACCATACCGCGACCTTTTCCGTGTGCATCAATCAGGTTGGGGCCTCGGCGGGCAGTGACGCCCGCATCGAACCGTCTCCCAGGCGCTGTCGCCGGCGCTGGAACCCCATGATAACGGCCTGAGTCAATCGCCGCCGCGCCTGCAGCGATTGCGCCGGTGGCCCGACGGTCGCACGAAGCCCCGTTTCCGCGTCCGCATGGCCCGGATGCGCCGCCGGACGCCCGCCCGCCTACCCGGCCTGGTTGCCGCGCACCACCGGCAGCAGCAGCTGCACGCGCAGCCCCGGCGCACGGTCGAGCAGCACCACGCGGCCGCCGTGGCGGTGGGCGACCGCGCGCACCAGGCTCAGCCCAAGGCCGCTGCCGGGCGAGCCGCGGTGCGACTCCAAGCGCTGGAAACGATCGAAAACCCGCTCGCGCTCTGCCTCGGGGATGCCCGGGCCGCGATCGTCGACCTGCAGCAGTGCGCCCTGCGCCGTTGCCTGCAGGCTCACCTCGACCGCGCTGTCGGCCGGGGCGTACTTGAGCGCGTTGTCGAGCAGGTTCACCAGCGTCTGGAACAACTGGTCACGGTCGCCGCGCACCTGCACCGGCTGCAGGTGTGCCTGCAGGCGGATGCCGCGTTCGCCGGCGCTGGGCATGTACAGCTCGACGGCATCGGCGACCAGCGCCGCCAGGTCGAGCACCGGCTCGTCCTGCGCCGGCGCCTGCGCCTCGATGCGGGCCAGCCACAGCAGCGATGCGAACGTCCGCAGCAGCTGGTCGGTTTCCGCCACGGCGGCGTCGAGGGCCGTATCGCGCCCGGGCTCGCCTGACTGGTGGCGCAGTTCCTCGAGGCGATTGCGCAGGCGCGTCAACGGCGTGCGCAGGTCGTGGGCGATATGGTCGGTGGCGTGGCGGACGCCGCCGAGGAGATCCTCGATGCGGTCGAGCATGCCGTTGAACCGTCGCGCCAGGCGATCGAAGGCATCGTCGCTGTCGTCCAGTGGCACCCGCAGCGCCAGTTCGCCACCGCCGACGCGCTCGGCAGTGGCATCCAGGCTGCGCAGTCGCCGCGAGACCCAGCGCGAGGTCAGCCAGCCGACCAGTGCGCCAAGCGTTGCCGCAACCAGGAGCGCCACCAGTGCCGTGCGCAGCATCAGCGCCAGGAAACGGTCCTGCGAATGCAGGCGCAGGCCGACCAGCAGCGTGCTGCCGTCAGGCAATGATTGCAGGTGCGCGATCACGCGACGGTGGCCATCGCCATCGCCGGCGTCGGCCGCATCGAAAGTAAGCCAGCGCGCGCTACCCGCGGCAGGGCGCTGCAGGCCTGGCGTGGCCACGACCGCACGGCCGCCACGGTTGAACAATGCGTAGACCGCGTCGGGGTCCTCGGGTGCGGCGATGCGCGCCTGCAACTCATCCGCCAGGGCGGCACCGCCACTGTCGCGATACACCTCGGCCAGGCCGGAGGCATCGGTGCGCACCAGCTCGCGGGCGTCCTGCAGCAGCAGTGTCGACACCGCGAGGTACACGCCCGCACCGAGCAACACGAACGCCGCGAGGAACGAGACCATCACCGCCAGCGCCAGGCGGGTGCTGGTGGAGCGCAGCCATCGCATCTTCATGCGCGCTATTCGCCCAGCCGATAACCGGCACCGCGCACCGTATGCAGCAACGGATGCTCGAAGCCGTGATCGATCTTCTGCCGCAGCCGGCTGATGTGCACGTCGATGACGTTGGTCTGCGGATCGAAATGGTAGTCCCAGACCGCTTCCAGCAGCATCGTCCGGGTGACGACGCGACCGGCCTGGCGCATCAGGTATTCGAGCAGGCGGAATTCACGCGGCTGCAGCTCGATGTGTTTGTCGCCGCGCTGGGCGCCGCGTCCGAGCAGATCGAGTTCGAGGTCGCCCACGCGCAGGCGGGTCGGTTCGCGTTCGCTGCCGTCGCGGACACGACGGACGATGCTGTCCAGGCGCGCGCTCAGTTCCGAATAGGCGAACGGTTTGACCAGGTAGTCGTCGGCGCCGGCGCGCAGGCCTTCGACGCGATGCTCGACTTCGCCCAGCGCGGTCAGCAGCAGCAGCGGCGTCGGATTGCCGGCGCCCCGCAGCGTCTGCAGCAGCACCAGGCCATCGACCAGCGGCAGCATGCGATCGAGCACGATCGCGTCGAACTTTTCAGTGGTGGCGAGGAACAGGCCCTGCCTGCCGTCGCCGGCATGATCGACGGCGTGTCCATCCTCGCGCAGCCCCTTGACGATGAAGGCCGCGGTGTGGGGATCGTCTTCAACCAGCAGGACTCGCATGCGGCTCGGCTCCGGCAACGAAAAAAAGGATACCCCGTCGAAGCGGCTCGACGGGGTATCCGCCCGCTCGCATGCGGGCTCCGGGGAGGGGGACGGTTACTTCTTGGCTTCGCCGGGCTTGCTCTGGTTGGCGTTCCTGGTCTCGGCCTTGGTGGCGTGCTTGTGCTTGCTGACGGAGGTCTTGGCCGGCGCGGCGGGCGTGGTGGCCGGCTGGGCAGCGAGCGCGGAACCGGCGAGCGCGGTCAGGGCAACGGCGAACAGAGGCTTGCGGATGTTCATGGTGATGTGACTCCAGGTGGGTACGTTGACGAGGTACGTTGTGGGAATCTCTCTTGTCGGTGGGGTCGCTCCCCATCGCAGGATCAGATTGCGCGCACGCGCCTCTCGACGATCTTTCCGGAGCATGAACAATTGGTAATGTTGGCCGGGGCAAGGCCAAAGTGGATCCCGGCGTTCGCCGGGATGACGTGGTCTGCGATGACCGCCTGCCGGGACTGCAGCCGGGCGGCTCAACCCACGCCGCTGCCCCTGCGGATCGGAATCGGCGCGGTCGCGATGCGGCCCTTGAGGTCGGTCATCGTGCCCGGCAACACCACCAGGTACGAGATCAGTTGCTCGGCCAGCTCCAGCAGCAGGTCGGCGCTGACCTTGTCGATCGTCGCTTCGTCCTCGAACTGGCGGCCGAACGTGCCACTGGGTGCAAGCAGCTGCGCGATGTCCTGCAATGGCCTGGACAGGTCGGTCTCCCTGGGCAGCGCCTCGAGGTTCTGCGTCAGCGACTGGTCGCGCTTTTCCTCGCCCAGCAACTTCGCCGCCAGGCCGGCCAGCAGGTGGCGCACGGTCAGCGCGGTGGCGCCCCACTCGGCGCGGTTGTAGAGCTTGAGCGCGGACTCGTAGCTGCGCGCCAGCGGCGGCGACAGCGACTGCAGGTGTTCTACGCCCGACATCGGCTCGCGACCGGCGGGGCCGGGGTAGCAGAACAGTCCGCCTTCCTTGCGCGTGCTGTCGGCTTCGAGCAACTGCACGAACAGCACCTCAAGTTCGCAGCGGGCGCAGGTCAGTTCGCTGGCGGCCAGTTGCCGCCCGTGCTCCTGCCAGGTTTTGGCCTCGAATACCGCCTCTTTCAGGCAGTTCGGGCAGATCATTTCCACCGTACGCGGGAACGTGTTCGAAAACCGGGATTGAACGAGGTTGTCCTGGACGAGTTGCATCGCCGCCTCCTGCCCGTTGGCCTGCTCCCGTTGATGTGAGTCCCCTGGGCTGCATCCCCAAGGCCTTTACCGACCGATCCGCCGACCACTCATCACACAACCAGTGAATACCGGTTCGCTTGTGAATAAAACGTTGTGATCGCGCCATCGAGGACAGCGCGAACCACAATTTTCGAAGATGAATCGAGTCGGGCGAACCGGGGCGCGACGCGCGTCACAATCCCTTGGCCGCTTCCGCCACGGCGCGGAACAACGCGCGCCCCTTGTTCATCGTCTCCTCCCACTCCTTGGCGGGGTCGGAGTCGTAGACGATGCCGGCACCGGCCTGCACGTGCAGGCGTCCGTCCTGGATGACGGCGGTGCGGATGGCGATGGCCGTGTCGGCATCGCCGTTCCAGCCCAGGTAGCCGATCGATCCGGCGTAGACGTTGCGCTTGATCGGCTCCAGCTCGCGGATCACTTCCAGCGCGCGGATCTTCGGCGCGCCGCTGACCGTGCCGGCGGGGAATGTGGCGCGCAGCACGTCGGCATAACTCAGGCCAGGTTTCAGCGTACCGGTGACTTCGCTGACGATGTGCATGACGTGGCTGTAGCGCTCGATCACGAACTGCTCGCCCACCTGCACCGTCCCGGGCTCCGACACGCGGCCCGCGTCGTTGCGTCCCAGGTCGATCAGCATCAGGTGCTCGGCGCGTTCCTTCGGGTCGGCCAGCAGCTCGGCCTCGAGCGCGGCGTCCTCTTCGGGCGTGGCGCCGCGCGGGCGGGTGCCGGCGATCGGCCGCACCGTGATCTGCCCGTCCTCAAGGCGTACCAGGATCTCCGGCGAGCTGCCGACCACCTGGGTGCCACCCACATCGAGGAAGTACATGTACGGCGATGGATTGAGCGCACGCAGCGCGCGGTACACGTCCACCGGCCGCGCCTGGAACGGCACCGACAGGCGCTGGCTCAGCACGACCTGGAAGATGTCGCCGGCACGGATGTATTCCTTGGACTTCTCGACCGCGGCGATGAAGCCCTCGCGGGTGAAGCCGGAAACAAAATCGGTTTCGTCCAGCGCGCGCCCTTCCAGCGTCTCCGGATAGCCCGGGCCGCCCTGGCGCAGGCGATGCACCAGTTCGTCGAGGCGACGGTTGGCGCGGGCCAGCGCGCGCGGCTCCTGCGGGTCGGCATGGACGATCAGGTACAGCCGGCCCTTGAGGTTGTCGAACACCGCCAGCTCGTCGCTCTGCATCAGCAGGATGTCGGGCGTGCCGAGTTCGTCGGGCTTGTGCGTGCCGTCCTTTTCCGGCCCGGCCAGGCGCGGTTCGATGTACTGGATGCACTCGAAGCCGAACCAGCCGACCAGGCCACCGGTGAAGCCGGGCAGCCCGGGGATCTTCGGCACGCTGTGCGCGGCGCGCAGGCGCTCGACCTCGGCGAACGGGTCGTCGACGGCGCGGCTTTCGACCAGTTCGCCGTCCTCGGTGACGAACAGCGTGTGCCCGGCAAAGGCATACACGCGCTGTGCCGGCAGGCCGATGATCGAATAGCGGCCGAAGCGCTCGCCACCCTCGACCGATTCGAACAGGTAGGTGTGCGGGCCGTCGGCAAGCTTGAGGTAGACCGACAGCGGCGTATCGAGATCGCTCAGGACCTCGCGTACGACGGGAATGCGGGTGTGGCCGTCAGCGGCCTGCTGCTGGAACTGTTCGGGAGAGGTCACGCAAGGTTTCCTTGGAAGACGAGGGGGTGGTCGCGACGGCATGCAGCCGCCATCGCCAGCCCGTGCCGGCAGCAAGGAACTTCGGGATCGCCCGGATTGTCGTCGGCGCGCGGTTCATCGCCCCTACTTTACTGGCTTGATGAACGCGGTGCATGTCGCCGGCGCAATGTCATATGCGCGTCATCGTCCATCCGGAACATGGGAGGCCATATCAGGGACGACGGGCGGAGGCTGGATTGCCTCCAATTCTTCCGCGGCAAGCCAGTGATGGCTTGCCGCTTTTCGTTGGCGCGGGCGTCGACGTCCATGGATCGCTGTCTACGCGGGGAT
Source organism: Lysobacter sp. S4-A87 (assembly GCF_022637455.1). NCBI lineage: Bacteria > Pseudomonadati > Pseudomonadota > Gammaproteobacteria > Lysobacterales > Lysobacteraceae > Lysobacter > Lysobacter sp. S4-A87. Next base: position 3,124,940 of record NZ_CP093341.1, on the reverse strand, counting down.
GACGGCAACGCGGCCCGGTCAGCGCAGGTCGGTATCGGCCACGACCACGCCATCCTCGTCCGCGCACAGCCAGTCGCCCGGGCGGATGCGGATGCCGCCGAATTCGACGTCGACATCGCGCTCGCCTTCGCCGAGCTTGTCGGTCTTGCGCGGGCACACGCCGAGCGCCTTGACGCCCAGGTTGAGCCCGCCGATCGCGCCGCTGTCGCGGATCACGCCGAACACCACCACGCCGGCCCAGCCGTTCTCGGCGGCCCTGGCGGCAAGCAGGTCGCCCAGCATCGCGCGGCGGGTCGAGCCGCCGGCATCGACCACCAGCACCCTGCCCTGCCCCGGCTCGGCCACGGCCTCGCGCACCCGCGAGTTGTCCTCGTCGGCCCGGATCGTGCTGACCAGGCCGTTGAAGGCCAGGCGGCCGCCGAAATCGCGCAGCGGCAGGTCGAGCACGCGCACCTGCGCGTCATGGAGATCGCACAGGTCGCAGGTGTTCATCCAGTCCGGACTCCTGTCACGGCCGCCTTCATCCGGCCGATCACGTCGGCGTAGTCGGGCGCGTTGAAGATCGCCGAACCGGCGACGAAGGTATCGGCGCCGGCCGCGGCGATTTCGGCGATGTTGTCGGCCTTGACGCCGCCGTCGATCTCCAGCCGGATCGGCTTGCCGCTGCGGTCGATCATCTGGCGCACGCGGCGCAGCTTTTCCAGCGCCGAGGGAATGAAGCTCTGGCCGCCGAAGCCCGGATTGACCGACATCAGCAGCACCATGTCGAGATCCTCGAGCACCCAGTCCAGCACGTCGATCGGCGTGGCCGGGTTGAGCACCAGCCCGGCCTGGCAGCCATGCGACTTGATCAGCTGCACGGTGCGGTGCACGTGCGCGCTGGCTTCCGGGTGGAAGCTGATCATGCTGGCGCCGGCCTTGGCGAAATCCGGAACGATGCGGTCGACCGGCTCGACCATCAGGTGCACGTCGATCGGCGCCGTCACGCCGTGCTTGCGCAGCGCCTCGCAGACCAGCGGGCCGATGGTGAGGTTGGGCACGTAATGGTTGTCCATCACGTCGAAATGGACCCAGTCGGCGCCGGCGGCGAGCACGTTGTCGACCTCCTCGCCGAGTCGGGCGAAGTTGGCCGAAAGGATGGACGGGGCGATGACGGTCGATTGCATGGGATGTCCTGTTGCCTGGAGTCTGCCTGTTCCCCTGTGTTCGGGGGAAGGCCGGGGGACTGGAAGGGGTCTGGCCGTTCGGCCCTCACCCCGGCCCTCTTCCGCAGGAGGGAGAGGGGGAATGGCTTACCTGCGCTGGCGCAGGGACTTGATGCGGTCGTAGGCCTGGTTGATCTCGCGGGCCCTGGACTCGGCCTGCTGGCGCAGCTCGGCGGCCGCGCCGGCCATGCGGTCGGGGTGGTACTGCGAGATCAGCCGCCGGTAGGCCTGGTCGACTTCGGCGTCGGAGGCATCGGAGGTCAGGCCCAGGGCGGCATAGGGGTTGTCCCGGCGCAGCCTGAACCAGTCGATGTCAAAGGCATGCCCGATCAGCAGCCCCACCAGGGCGCCGAACAGCGGGTTGGTGCGGAACAGGGCGGCTCCAGCGAAGAAGCCCAGCAGTTTGCCGTACCAGCGTTTCATCGTCCTCCCCGCGGCCCTGGCGGCCGCCTTTCCCGAACATGCGCCCCAGAGGCCCGCGCCCCAGAGGCCCGCGCCGCAGAAGCGCGTGCCCCAGAGGCCGGTGTCCAGACCGGTCGCCAGTGTACCTGCACGCCGTGCCAAGCCGGCGTACACTGGCCGGCCCTGTCCGCGCGCGCGCGTTAGTCGCGCGCTTCAAGGCTGGCATCAAGGCTGGCATCAAGGCTGATGGAGTGCGGCGGGGCCTGCGTGCATATCCAGAGGGTTTTCGCGTTGTCCACGACACTGCTGCAATCCGACCTGCCAGGCCTGAGCCTGCGCCACCGCGGAAAGGTCCGCGACGTCTTCGACCTGCCTGCCGAGCGGCTTCCCGCCGGTGCCGGCGAATGCCTGCTGATGGTCGCTACCGATCGCCTCTCCGCCTTCGACGTGGTCCTGCCCGACCCGATCCCGGGCAAGGGCGAGATGCTCTGCCAGATCAGCAACTTCTGGTTCGGCAAGACCGAACACATCATCCGCAACCACCTCACCGGCATCGACGTCGCGTCGGTGCTGCCGTCGGGTGTCGACACCGCGCTGTACTCCAGACGCGCCGTCGTGACCCGCCGCCTGAAGCCGGTGCCGATCGAGTGCATCGCGCGCGGTTACCTCATCGGCAGCGGCTGGAAGGATTACCAGCGCACCGGTCGCGTCAGCGGCATCGCCCTGCCCGACGGCCTGCGCCAGGCCGAGATGCTGCCCGAGCCGATCTTCACCCCGTCGACCAAGGCCGCCGTCGGCGACCACGACGAGAACATCGACTTCGACACGGCGGTGCGCACCGTCGGCGCCGACCTGGCCGAGCAGGTGCGCGACGCCACGCTGCGCCTGTACAAGTACGCCCGCGACCATGCCGCGCAGCGCGGCATCATCCTGGCCGACACCAAGTTCGAGTTCGGCCTGGATGCGGACGGCCGCCTGTACGTGATGGACGAGATGCTCACGCCGGACTCGTCGCGCTACTGGCCCGCCGATCAGTACGAGGTCGGTACCAGCCCGCCCAGCTACGACAAGCAGTTCGTACGCGATTACCTGGAAACGCTGGGCTGGAACAAGACCCCGCCCGGCCCGTCGCTGCCCGCGTCGGTGATCGAACGCACCCGCGCCAAGTACGCCGAGGCGCTGCAGAAACTGGCCGGCATCAGCATCGACGAAGCCGAGCCGGCCAGCACGGTCGGCTGAGCGATGGCCTCCAAGGGCCTGCTCTATCTCGCCGGGGCGATCGCGGCCGAAGTGGTCGCGACCAGCGCGCTCAAGGCCTCGGAGGGGTTCACCCGTCCGGGGCCGTCGCTGGTGGTGGCGATCGGCTACGGCATCGCCTTCTACCTGTTGTCGCTGACGCTCAAGACCGTCCCGGTCGGGCTGGCGTATGCGATCTGGTCCGGGGTCGGGGTGGTGCTGATCTCGCTGATCGGCTGGCTGGTGCTGAAACAGCCGCTCGATGCCGCCGCGGTGGTCGGCATCGGCCTGATCGTCGCCGGCGTGCTCGTGATCCAGCTATTCTCCCATTCGGCCCCGCATTGAGCGCCGGCCGAGCGCGCCTGGGAGGGACGCCATGAACACCGCAGCCGACTCGACGACCGGGTCATCGCAACGACAGATCGACCAATGGTTCGCCAACTATTCCGGCGACCACCGCAATGCCACCAACCAGCTCATCCACGTGATCTGCGTGCCCGCGATCCTGTGGAGCGTGATCGCGCTGCTTTGGTGCATTCCCGCGCCGGGCACTTGGTTCCGCCCCGGCTTCTGGGCCGGATTGGCGATGCTGGCCAGCGCGCTGTTCTACTACCGCGCCTCGCGCGCACTCGGCCTGGGCATGGTCGTGATCTACGTGCTGATGAGCCTGTTGACCCGCTGGATCCATGACAGCTATGGCACCGGCACGCTGCTTTGGCTGGGCGTGGGCGTGTTCGTGGTTGCCTGGGTCGGACAGTTCGTCGGCCACAGCAAGCTGTTCGAAGGCAAGCGCCCGAGCTTCTTCACCGACCTGCGCTATCTGCTGATCGGGCCGGCATGGGTGCTGGCGAAGCTGTACCGGAAGCTGGGCTGGTCGTACTGAGGCAAGCACACTCTTCCCCTCATTCCCGCGCAGGCGGGAATGACGTTTTCCTGAGCGCGGCAATGACGGAACACCCATGACCCCGCGCGATCTCGTCCTCGTACTGCTCGTCGTCGTCGCCTGGGCGGTCAACTTCCTGACCTCGGCGCTGGCGATGCGCGAGATCCCGCCGTTCCTGTTCACGGCATTACGCTTCGCGCTGCTGGCATTGCCGCTGGTGTGGCTGCTCAAGCGGCCGGCGCCGGGACAATGGCCGCGCCTGATCGCGGTGTGCCTGTGCATCGGCGTGCTGCACTTCGGCCTGAGTTTCACCGCGCTCAAGCTGGCCGGCGATCTGTCGTCGCCGGCGATCGTGATGCAGAGCTACGTGCCGATGACGACGCTGCTGGCGTGGTGGTGGCTGGGGGAACGCTTCGCCTGGCGCACCGGACTGGCCATCGCGGTGAGCTTCGCTGGCGTGCTGGTGCTGGGCTTCGATCCGATCGTGCTCGACCGGCCGATGGCGCTGGTGCTGATGCTGATCTCGGCCGCCTTCCTGGCCGTGGGCACGGTGCTGATGAAGGGCCTGCGCGGCCTGGATGTCTTCAGCCAGCAGGGCTGGACGGCCGTTTTCAGTGTGTTGCCGCTGCTCGCGATCAGCGCCTGGCTGGAGCCCGGTGCGATCGCGCAGTTGCCCACCGTGAGCTGGGTGGGCTGGGCCGGTGCGGCCTGGGCGGCGTTCGTTTCCTCGCTGCTCGGCCACGGCCTGTACTACGTGCTGGTGCAGCGCTACCCAGTCGCGCAGGTGACGCCGTGGCTGCTGCTGGTGCCGGTGCTGGCGATCGGCCTGGGCGTTGCCTACTGGGGCGACCGACCCGGCCCGCGCCTCCTGCTGGGCGGTGCGATGGTCCTTGGCGGCGTGTTGCTGATTGCCATGCGCGCACTGCGCAAGGCGCGACCGGTGGCTCGGGCGGAAGAGCTGTAGCAGCAGTCCAGCGTCAGGCCTCGTTCGCGCGCGGCTCGAACATGTCGGCACGCGGGTGGAACAGCCGCGGCGAATAACCGAAGTCGCGCTGAGCCGGCGCCATGTCGAACACCAGGTCGCTGCGCATGCGGCGCACCGCGGCTTCGCCCAGTCCGGTCGCGCGACCGGTCATCTGCGCCAGCAGCAGCGCGAGGTTGAACATCGGTGACGGCAGCTCGACCAGGGTCGGCGGCGGCTGCAGGGACGCCAGCACGCGCGCGACCATGTCGCGATAGGTCAGTGTTTCACCGCCCGGCAACGCATAGGCGCGGCCATGTGCCGCGGCGGCACCGTGGCAGGCGAACGCGGCACTGGCCAGGTCATCGACATGCACCGGCTGGCGCAGGCCGTTGGCGCCGCGCGGCAGCGGAAACCGCCCCCAGCGCCGCGCGAGATGGGCAATGCGCGTCAACGTGGCATCGCGTCCGGCTCCGTACACCAGCGTCGGCCGCAACACAGTCGCGGCCGCACCGCGCGCAGCGGTCGCCGCGAACAGACGCTCCTCGCCCTCGCGCAATCGCTGGGCGACGTCGCGCTCGGCGGCATCGGCCGAACCGCGCTTGACCTCGATGCTGGTCGAACCGAAGGCGACCACGCGCGCAGCCTCGATCGACGACGCGCTGTACCACTTCGCGAAGACGTCGAGCGGACCGCAACTGAAAATCGCGTCGACACGGCCGGGCAGGCCATCCACGCGGCCGAGATCACCGCGCAGCCACTGCAGGCCGGGCTGGTCGGATTGCTCCGCACGCGACACCGCGGTCACGCGCCAGCCATCGCCCTGCAGTTTCCCAAGCAGCGGATAGCCGATCTGGCCGCTCGCGCCGAACACAATTGCATGACGCATCGTTCAGCCAACCGCCTTTGTGCGCACCGGCAGGGTGAAGCGCAACCAGAAGTATCCGATCAGCGCCGACACCAGCGAGGCGAGCAGCACGCCAAGAACGGCCTCTTCGTAGAGCAGCGGATCGCGATAGGCCAGCGACCCGATGAACAGGCTCATGGTGAAGCCGATGCCGCACATCACACCCAGGCCCAGCATCGCGCGCAGGTCCATGCCGTCCGGGAAGCGCGCCCAGCCCAGCGCGCGCATCAGCAAGGCGGCAGCCACGATGCCGACCGGCTTGCCGACGAACAGGCCGATCACCACGCCCATCGGCAGCGGCGAGAGCATGTCGTCCATGCTCAGCCCGCCCAGCACCAGGCCGGCGTTGACGAAGGCGAACAGCGGCAGGATCGCGTAGGCCACCCACGGGTGCAGGGCGTGCTCGAGCGACTCCAGCGGCGAATGCTCGACTTCGTCGTCGACGGCGTTGTTGCGGTCGACGTGCGGGATCATCAGGCCGGTGACGACACCGGCCAGCGTGGCATGCACGCCCGACTTGAGCACGCACACCCACAGCACCACGCCCAGCAGCAGGTACGGGGCCAGGCGCCGCACGCCGCGGCGGTTGAGCAGGAACATGCCGGCGATGGCCGCACCGGCCCAGGCCAGCGCCACCATCGACAGGCCGTGCGAATAGAACAGGGCGATGATGATGATCGCGATCAGATCGTCGACCACCGCGATCGTCGACAGCAGCAGCTTCATGCCGCTGGGCACGCGCGAGCCGAGCAGGGCCAGCACACCCAGGGCGAAGGCGATGTCGGTCGCCGTCGGCACGGCCCAGCCGCGCATGGCCTCGGCGTTGTCGTGGTTGAAGGCGGTGAACAGCAGCGCCGGCACGGCCACGCCGGCGAAGGCGCAGACCATCGGCAGGATCAGCTGGTCACGGCTGGCGAGCTGGCCGCTGAGCGATTCGCGCTTGATCTCCAGCGCGACCAGCAGGAAGAAGATCGCCATCAGCCCGTCGTTGATCCACAGCAGCAGCGGCTTGGCGATGTCCAGTTCGCCCACGCGCACCTGCACCGGCATGTCGCGGAAGGCGTCGTAGGCGTCGGCCAGCGGCGAATTGGCCGCGATCATCGCCAGCACCGCCGCGGCGATCAGCATGATGCCGCCGGCCGCTTCCAGGCGGAAGAATTCGCTCAGGGCGCGCAGCCCGCGTGGTGAGCTCGCGTGCCGGGCGTGGGCATGGGCTTGTTCGTTCATCGCGGCAGTATAACGACCGCGGGTGCATGGCCCGTCAGGCGCATGGGCCTGGCCTGTCTCGGCCAGGCTTGCCTGGATCAGCCCCGCATGACCAGCAGCTCGAACGCCACCCAGGCCAGGAAGGCGACCATCAGCGCCGCGCCTTCGTTCTTGCTCACGCGCAGGTCGCCGCGCAGCATCGGGTAGAGCATCAGCGCGAACACGCCGGCGGCAGGCAGCTCGAAGCGGACGAACGACTCGGGCAATGCGAGCGAGCCGTCGATGAGGGCCATGCCACCCATCACGACGAGCAGATTGAACAGGCTGGCGCCGATCACGTGGCCGGCGACGATGTCGCCCTGGCCGCGTCGTGCGGCCGAAATGGCGGCGGCGACTTCAGGCAGCGCCGTGCCGATAGCCACCGGCAGCAGGCCGGTCAGCAGCGACGCCATGCCCAGGCCTTCGCCGATCGTCGGCGCACTGCCCACGACCAGCTTGGATCCGAAGTACAGCAGCACCGAGGCAATGACGAAGCGCAGCAGGTTCAGCCACAGGTCGCTGCTGGTGCGCGCGAACGCGGCGATCGCATCCTGCAGCTCGGGCGCTTCCCGGCGCGTGCGCGCCGCGGCAAACGCCAGCACCGCCACGAAGGCAACGATCAGGATCAGGCCATCGACGCGCGACAGAACGCCGTCCAGGCCCATCAGCACGACAGCCAGCGTGCCGGCGAGCAGCATCAGCAGCAGCGGTGCCAGCGCGCGCCAGCGCAGCACCACCGGTGCCACCAGCGCTGCGGCACCCAGCGTGAGGCCGAAGTTGGCCACGTTGCTGCCGACGGCGTTGCCCAGCGCCAGCGCCGGCTGTCCGCGCGCGATCGCCTGCAGGTTGACCGCCAGCTCGGGCAAGGAGGTACCGAATGCCACCAGCACCAGGCCGGCGACGAATGGCGATGCGCCAATGCGCTGGGCCAGGCCGGAAGCACCCTTGACGATCGAATCGCCACCCAGTGCCAGCAGCACCAATCCCAGTACGAACCAGCCCATGGCTTCAAACATCGCGATCATCCCCCCGGTGTCAACACGACTCGACCGGCGATTCTATGCCTACCGGGCCTGCTCGCGTCCAGCAACGCGTCTCAGGAACAGCCTTCCACGTAATCGACCTGGGGCGGCACACCGATGCGCCAGGAGCTCACCACACCCTTGGCATCGGTCTCGAAGAGCAGTACCCCGGGGCCGCCACCGGCATCGACGATGCGCAGGTACTGGCCACCGTCGACGTACTTGTGCGGTTGCCTGCTGACGCGACCGGCGTAGAGCCGGTCGATGTCCTGGGCGCTCATTCCGACCTTGCCACCGCCGGGCGCCTCGATGTCGACAGCATCGACATCCACGCGCGCCAAGCGGTCCTGTTCCATCATGAAACCGATCCGGTAACCGTTTGCACTGCGCGCTTGCGGCAACAGGTAATAGCAGCCGCCCGGTTGCTCGGGCCGTTCATCGCCCAGGTCCGAGCCCCACGCCATCCGCACCTGCTCGTCGCTGGCGCCGAACGGCGCCGGGCCGAAACCGGCAAATCCAATCGTGCCCGGTGCCGGCATCGCGCCCCGGGCCGGGGCGACGACTTCGCGGGTGGGTGCCGGCGCGCCCGCTGCTGTCGATGGTGCGGGCGTTTCGACCGCACGCTCGCTGCAAGCCGAAAGGCCCACCACCGCCAGGGACAACAGCCATTTCACCGACACTGCTCCGCAAGCACACAAGGCAAGTGGGGCAGACTACCCCGCCGCCGTGAACGCAGCGCATAGATGCGCAGCGCAGGCGGAGGTGGTCATTACGCGCTGAAGTGCTTCTTCAGCCCTGCCCAGCACGCCTGGTAATCGCGCTGGCGGTGCGCGGCTTCCAGTGCCTGCAATGTCGGCCGGATCACCGCGCGGGTCTCGAACATGAACGCCATTGTGTCGGCGATCACATCCGGCCTGGCGAGGTCGGCGGCGCTGGCCTTCTCGAACGTGGCCGCATCCGGCCCGTGTCCGCTCATCGAGTTGTGCAGCGAGGCACCGCCCGGAGAGAAGCCTTCGGCCTTGGCGTCGTAGGCTCCGTGCACCAGGCCCATGAACTCGCTGGCGATGTTGCGGTGGAACCACGGTGGACGGAACGTGTCCTGCGCCACCAGCCAGCGCGGCGGGAAGATCACGAAGTCCAGGTTGCTGGTCCCGGGTGTATCGCTGGGCGAATGCAGCACCAGGAAGATGCTCGGATCGGGATGGTCGTAACTGATCGAACCGATGGCGTTGAAGCGGCGCAGGTCGTACTGGCAGGGCGCGTAGTTGCCATGCCATGCCACCACGTCCAGCGGCGAATGGCCGATGTCGGCACGCCACAGGTGGCCCTGGAACTTGGCGATCAGTTCGAAATCGCCATCAACGTCTTCGTAGGCGGCGTGCGGAGTCTGGAAGTCGCGCGAGTTGGCCAGGCCGTTGCTGCCGATCGGACCCAGGTCGGGCAACTGCAGCATCGCGCCGAAGTTCTCGCAGACGTAGCCGCGTGCTTCTCCGTCGGGCAGCGACACCGCGAAACGCACGCCGCGCGGGATCACCGCGATCTGCTGCGGTTCGATGTCGAGCACGCCCATCTCGGTGGCGATATGCAGCCGGCCCTGCTGCGGCACGATCAGCAGCTCGCCGTCGGCGTCGTAGAAGTAGCGGCCGTGCATGTCGCGATTGGCGGCGTACAGATGGATGCCGACGCCGTGCTGCCCGGCCGGCGAGCCGTTGCCGGCCATCGTGTACAGGCCGTCGACGAAGTCCACCGCCTGCTTCGGCATCGGCAACGGATTCCAGCGCAGCTGGTCCGGCGGCACCGGGCCATCGCCGAAGTCGTTGTGGAAGCGCGGCTGCCGGTACGGCGCAAACGTGCCGTGCATGGCCGCCGGAAGGATCCGGTACAGCCAGCTGCGCCGGTTGGCGTGGCGCGGCGCGGTGAATGCCGTGCCCGACAGCTGCTCGGCGTAGAGACCGTGCGCCACACGCTGCGGCGAATTGCGCCCCTGCGGCAGCGAGCCGGCGACGGCCTCGCTGGCGAACTCGTTGCCGAAACCGGATTGGTAGCCGTTGCTGCGGATGGTCATGCAGGCATCGCTTTGTTTAAGCCCCTCTCCCGCTTGCGGCAGAGGGGTTGGGTGAGGGCTCGACTGAAGCAGACCTTACAGCACGCCGCGACGCATCTGGTCGCGTTCGATGCTCTCGAACAACGCCTGGAAGTTGCCTTCGCCGAAGCCTTCGTTGCCCTTGCGCTGGATGATCTCGAAGAAGATCGGCCCGATCGCGTTCTGGGTGAAGATCTGCAGCAGCTTGCGCTGGTGGGTTTCCGGGTCGGCGTCGATCAGGATCTTGTTGCGCGCCAGGCGCGGCACGTCCTCGCCGTGGTTGGGCACGCGCTTGTCGATCACGTCGAAGTAGGTCTCAGGCGTATCGAGGAACGCCACGCCCTGTTCGCGCATCGCTTCGACCGTGTCGTAGATGTTGTCGGTGAAGCAGGCGATGTGCTGGATGCCCTCGCCCTTGTAGGCGTCGAGGTATTCGTTGATCTGCGACTTCGGATCCGACGACTCGTTGAGCGGGATGCGGACGATGCCGTCCGGCGCGGTCATCGCCTTCGACACCAGGCCGGTCTTGGCGCCCTTGATGTCGAAGTAGCGGATCTCGCGGAAGTTGAACAGGCGCTCGTAGTAGTCCGACCACTGCTGCATGTTGCCGAAGTACAGGTTGTGGGTCAGGTGGTCGATGAAGGTCAGGCCGAACCCCTTCGGGTCCTGGTCGGCGCCCTGCACCGGCAGGTAGTCGCCGTCGTAGATCGAACCGGCGCTGCCGTAGCGGTCGACCAGGTACAGCATGCAGTCGCCGATGCCCTTGACCACCGGCGCGTCGACGGCGCGGCTGTCGGCCTTGTCGGTGATCGCCTCGCCGCCGTTGCCGACGACCGTGGTGAACACCTCGTTGGCCGGCTTCCGGAAGCGGATCGCGAAACCGCAGGCGCTGGGGCCGTGCTTGGCGGCGAACTCGGCGGCAAAGCTGTCCGGGTCTTCGTTGACCAGGAAGTTCACCCCGCCCTGGCGGTAGACGGTGATCGGGCGGGTCTTGTGGTGCAGCACGGCGCTGAAGCCGAGCTTGCGGAAATAGTCGTGCAGGAGCTCGCCCTGGCCGGCCGGGGCGGCGAACTCGACGAACTCGAAGCCATCGATGCCGAGCGGATTTTCGAACGTGGTGACTTGCATGCCGAGGTTGGGCTGCACATTCATGGCATTGTTCTCAGGTAGCGGCGACGCCCGCTGGGGACGGCCTGGATCAGAAGAGGCCGTTATAGTTTCAATTGAAACCATAATCAAGGCCCTTTGCAGCAAATGAACGACCCCACTCCCGGTCAGCCGCGCCCAGGACAGGCCCGCCCCACCCAGACAGGCCCGGACCACGCCCAGCTCGATCTCGAGCACTTCCTGCCCTATCGCCTGTCGGTGCTCAGCAACCGCGTCAGCGGCACGATCGCGCGGATCTACACCGAGCGGTTCGCCCTGAGCATCACCGAGTGGCGGGTCATGGCCGTACTCGGCCGCTACCCGGACCTGTCGGCCAACGAGGTCGCCCAGCGCACGGCGATGGACAAGGTCGCCGTCAGCCGCGCCGTCGCCCGCCTGCTCGAAGCCGGCCGCCTGCAGCGCGAGATCCACGGCGACGACCGTCGCCGCTCGGTGCTGCGCCTGTCGGAAGCCGGCTACGGGATCTACGATGAAGTCGCACCGCTGGCGCTGGAATTCGAGCGGCGCCTGCTGGGCGGGTTCGACGACGCCGAACGCGCATTGCTGTTCCGGCTGCTGGACCGCCTGGATGAACTGGAGCTTCGCGCCGAGTCGAGCTCGTCCTACTGACGTCGCGCCATTTCCAATCCATGACCACCCCGATCGCCTCCGTCCCGCCTGTCGAACTGCTGGAGCTGTTCGCCACCGCGCGATCCAGGGGCGACCTCGCCCAGGCCGAACAGCTGGGCGAGCGGATCGTCACCGCGTTGCCGGACCATGCCGCGACGTTGAGCTTCCTGTCCTGCCAGGCGCGCCTGCGCGGTGATGGCGCAGGCGCTTGCCGGTGGGCCGGACAGGGCGTGCGCCACCATCCGCAATCGGCGCAGCTGCGCTTCGACCTGGGCGCGGCCCTGTCCGCCAGCGGCCGTCCCGGCGAAGCCAGGAATGAGCTGTCGACGGCGCTGCGGCTGCAACCCGGGTCGGTGCCTGCGCAGCTGTGGCTGGGAAGCGCGGAGGCGCAGGTCGGCAATGCCGATGCCGCGCTGGGCCTGCGGGTGCGTGCCCTGGGCGAGGCCGAGCGCCAGGGCTACTTGCGACACCCGGAGCGGCTGGCAGCCGACACCCACCAGCAGCTGCTGGAAGCCAACGCGGCGACGCAGCAGGAACGTGCCCGCATCGTCACCTCGATCCTGCAGGAACTGCGTTCGCGTTGCGGCCGCGGCGAGCTCAGGCGGATCCATCGCGCGTTCGAGCAGTTCTTCTCGGCCAATCCGCAGCCGCCGCCGCACCCGCTGCAGCGTCCTACTTTCTTGTTCGTCCCCGGCCTTCCGGACCTGCCGTGGTTCGAGCGTGAGCAGTTCCCGTTCCTGTCCGCGATCGAGGACAAGACCGACCAGATCCGCGCCGAGATGCTGGCGGTGCTGACCGAGGAAACCGAACTGCGGCCGTACGTGGACATGCCCGACGATGCGCCCGGCGCGTTGTTCATGGGTGAGCTCAACCGCTCGCTGAAATGGAGCGCCTACCACTTCCACCGGCACGGCGAACGCATCGAAGAGCACTGCAGGCGCTGCCCGGTCACCGCCGCCGCACTCGATGCGCTGCCCTTGCACCGCGTGCCCGACCACGGCCCCGAAGCCATGTACTCGGTGTTGCGTCCGGGGGCGCACATCACCCCGCACACCGGCGTCATCAATGGACGCCTGACCGTTCACCTGCCGCTGCTGGTGCCGTCCGACTGCGGCGCGCTGGCAGTCGCCCGCGAGTCGCGCCCCTGGCACGAAGGGCAATGCCTGGTCTTCGACGACTCGTTCGTCCACGAGGCCTGGAACGCCAGCGAGCACACGCGCGTGGTGCTGATCTTTGATCTGTGGAATCCGTATCTCAGCGCGATCGAGCAGGAAGCGATGGCGGCGGTCATCCACGCACTGGGTGCATTCAACCGCCGCTACGGCCTGCTCGACACCACGCTGGAGTCGTGATCGCGGCGGTCACGCTTCTCCGGTCACGCGTCTGCAGTCACGCATGCTCGATAGCGCGCACGCGCCAGGCCGGAAACTCGCTGCCGACGTCCGGGGCCTGGATCCACTGGCAGGCCAGCAGGCCATCATCGCTGCCGGCCTCGCACAGGTAGACCGCGACCGCTCCGCGCTGCTGCTCGGTGCGCACCAGGGCCCAGCCCCGCGGCAATTCGCGTCGCTCGCGCCGGTACTCCGCCTCCAGCACAGGCACTTCGTCGGCTTCGAGAATCTCGCGCCCCGCCGATGAACCGTGCGCCGTGATCGTGGCGATCTCGGCATCGAGCTGTGGCGGCGCCGGCGGCCGCTCGACCACCAGGCCATGGCCCTCCAGGCGCGCGGCAACGTCTTCCGGTACCGCGTACGCCAGCGGGCGCTGCACCACGTGCTCACCGACGAAACGGCCGATGTAGGGCACCTTGACCGCGATGGGATCGCCTTCGAGCACGTAGGGCTGGCGTGTCAGCACTTCGACCTCGAGGTTGTCGAATGGCTCCAGCCGGTAGCTCACCGCGATGTCGTCCGGCGGCATCTCGCAGTTGGCCAGCAGCTCGACGATCTGCGCGCCGTGCTCACCGACGTAGGCGAGCGTTTCGCGGATGAACGCATAGGTGGTGAGCACGCGCTGCTCGAAGCTGATGTAGGCGTAGGTCTCCAGCAACAGGTCGAGGCGGTTGCACAGGCCACGGTAGTTGCCGCCGAAGCGCGGATGGTGGGTGTAGGTGATCCAGCCGCTGCCCTCGCCGCCTTCGTCGCGCAGGAAGTTGCCGTAATAGAACGTGTCGCGGCCGTCGCGCTCCTTCACCGCCGCGGTCACCGCCGGCAGCAGCTGCTCGCGCATGTAGTCGACCGGTTCGCTGCGTCCGCTCAGGGCGGTGTGCGGGATGTCGTAGGTCAGGTCGAAACGGTGGATCGAACCGTTGGTGGCGTGGCAGTCGATGCTCAGGTGCGGGTTCCACCGGTGCATCACCCGCGTCTGCAGCAGGCGCATCTCCGGTGCCTGCTGGCGCATGTAGTCTCGATTGAGGTTGATGCCCGCGGCGTTGACGCGCGTGCCCACGCCGGTATCCGGACCGAGCTGGCCGGTGAAGTGGGCGATGTCCAGGCGCCGGTTCTCCGGGTCGATTCGCTCGTTGCCGTCGGCGTTGAACAGCGGCACCAGCAGCAGGGTCAGCCGCGAGAGCACGTCCCCGTGCGCGCCATCGAGCAGGTCGCGCACGTACATCAGGCCGGCCTCCTTGCCCTCGACTTCGCCGGCGTGGATGCCGCACATCACCAGCACCACCGGCAGGCCGAGCTGGCGCGCCTGCTCCGGAGAGTCGACGCCGCTTGCCGACAGCACCAGCAGTGGCAGCGTGCGCCCTTCCGGGGTCTGGCCGAAGTCGCTGATGCGCAGGCGCGGATCGTTGCGTGCCGCCAGCTCGTCGATGAACGCCATCACGTCGGCGTGGCGCGAGGTGTAGGTGTAGTCGCTGCTTTCGGCGCGGGTCAGCGGGGACGGCTGCGGCATGTCGGGGATCCGGCGGAGCGAAGGCCGATACCTTACGCGGATGGAGCTCAATGGGCCGTCATGGGGGGACACATCGTCATTGCCGCGAAGGCGGCAAGCCATGGACGTTGCCTGCCCCCCGGAAACGACAACGGCGACCCGAAGGTCGCCGTTGTCGGGCAAGGCCAAGATGGTTCCCGGCTTTCGCCGGGATGACGCATCGGCAAAGCGGTCCGCGCGTCGCGCGGACCGGCCGATGCGTCACTTCACGCCGTGCATCAGCTTCTGCACCAGCGGTGCGATCAGGAACAACAGCACGCCGGCGCCGACCAGGGCCCAGAAGCCGAAGGTGTAGCCGCTCAGTGCCGAAGCCGTGGTCATGCCGCCTTCGCCACTGACGTGGCCGGCGAAGATGCCCGACAGGTTGTTGCCGATGCCGGTGGAGAGGAACCAGCCGCCCATGCCGAAGCCGACCAGGCGCAGCGGTGCCAGCTTGGTCACCATCGACAGGCCGATCGGCGACAGGCACAGCTCACCGATCGACTGGATCCAGTACACCGCGAACAGCGTCCAGAACGGGATCAGGCCGGCGGCCGTCACCAGCTTCGACAGCGCGAACATCAGCAGCAGGAAGGCCAGGCCGTTGAAGATCAGGCCCAGGCCGAACTTGCGCGGGATCGACGGATTGGCGCGGCCCAGCTTGACCCAGCCCCAGGCGATCAGCGGTGCCATGGTGATGATCGCCACCGAGTTGACACTCTGGAACCAGGCGGTCGGGAACACGCGTTCGCCGCTCATCGAGTAGACGAGGTCGGCCAGGCCACCGCCGAAGATGTCGCGGTCGACGATCTTGTCGGCGAGGAAGGTGAAGGAGCTGCCCGCCTGCTCGAAGAACATCCAGAACAGGATGTTGAAGGTGAAGATGATCAGCATCGCGATGCAGCGGTCGCGCTGGACGGCGCCTTCACGGAAGGCCTCGACCAGCAACATGCCGCACAGCGCCAGGAACATCACCGTCAGCACGCCCTGCAGCGCGCCTGCGCCCATGGCCAGCAGGAAGTACACGACCGGAATGGCGAACAGCGCGCCGATCAGCACGTACAGCACCTTGCGCTTGTCCTCGCCATCCAGCGGCGGACGGCCGATGCCTTCCAGGCCGCGGCGGCCAAACCAGAACCACACCAGGCTGATCAGCATGCCCACGCCGGCCGCCATGAACACGACCTTGTAGGCCGGCATGGAGTCGGTGCCGAAGATCTTGCGCGCCAGGTACTGGGTCAGCAGCGGGGCCAGCATCGCGCCCAGGTTGATGCCCATGTAGAAGATGGTGAAGCCCGAGTCGCGGCGTTCGTCGGTGGGGCTGTAGAGCTTGCCCACCATCGTCGAGATGTTCGGCTTGAACAGGCCGTTGCCGACCACGATCGTGGCCAGGCCGAGCTTGAAGATGGCCTCGTTAGGCAGGGCGATCATGAAAAGGCCGGCGGCCATGATCACCGCGCCGAGCAGGATCGACCGCTGGTAGCCCAGGACCCGGTCGGCGATGTAGCCGCCGAAGATGGCCGCGGCATACACCAGCGCCAGGTAGGCGCCGTAGACGCGGTTGGCCGGAGCCTCGCCCGCGGCATCGCCACCATGGAACTGGGCAACGATGTACAGAACCAGGGCCCAGCGGATGCCGTAGAACGCGAAGCGCTCCCAGAACTCCGTCATGAAGAGCATCCACAGCGGCTTGGGGTGCCCCAAGGTCTGCTTGAACTCTGGAATCGGTGCGGCCTGGCCGGGCGTAGGTATAGCGGTTCCGCTCATGCGGTGTCCCCTGAAAATCGAATACTGAATGGACGAATACTGAATGGAGCAAACCCACGCCGGCTGGCACGGGACCGGGGAGATTTACCGGCTGAGGGGGGTCACGTCAAACCTGTGTGAAGCCCGGGCAGAATGTGCTGCGTCGCAACATCCAAGCTGAATAGAGGTCGCACTTACGCAGGAAGGGGCTCAGCCGGATGAGGCAATTGATTCCGCCAAGTCAGGACATGGTCGGCGGTGGGCGGCTTCCGCCTGTTCACGGTCCCGCTGCGCCGGGCCGACGGATCAGCGAACGCCCAGAACCTGGGCCAGCAGGCGCGGGAAGTCCGGATGCGCGGCGGCCAGGCGCTGCTGCGCCTGTTCGAGCGTGCTCCAGGACAGCGACGCGTGCTCCTGCCGGTTCTGTGGCGTGCCGCTCCAGGCCTCGACCACATACAGGCGCAGCCGCCACGGCTCCGGCGCATCACCGGTGATGACGTCCAGGTAGCGCATGCGCGTGGGGGCGATGCCCAGCTCCTCGTCGAGCTCGCGCCGCAGCGCCTGGTCGGCGCTCTCGCCCGGTTCGATGTGGCCGCCGAACACGTCCCACGCGCCGGCCAGCCAGTCGCAGTCGTCGCTGCGCAGGCCCAGCAGCACCTCGCCATCTTTGACGATGAACGCGCCGACGCAGTCGTGCACGCGCGCTGCCACGGGCTTGACCCGGCGCCCTTAACCCGGCGTCGCGCCGTAGCTTCCGCCGGCGCCGATCATCGTGCGCACGTCGAACAGCTCGGGAAAGAAAGTCAGTTCCAGCGCCTGCTTGAGGAAGCCCACGCCGCTGGACCCGCCGGTGCCGCGCTTGAAGCCGATGATGCGCATCACCGTGCGCATGTGGCGGAAACGCCACAGCTGGAACTGGCTTTCCAGGTCGACCAGGTCCTCGCACAGGTGGTAGGCCTGCCAATGCGCGTCGGTGTCCTCGTAGATGCGCTCCAACACCGGCAGCAGTTCCGGGTCGGCGACGTGCGCGTGCGACCAGTCGCGCTCGATGTGGCGGGCGGGCACCGCGTGGCCGTGGCGGGCCAGGTAGCGCAGGGCTTCGTCGTACAGGCTCGGCGATTCCAGAACTTCGCGCAGGCTGGCCTCGGCCTTGGCGTCATGGGCGAACACCTTGAGCATCGCCGCATTCTTGTTGCCGAGCAGGAACTCGATGGTGCGGTACTGCAGCGACTGGAAGCCCGACGACGGCCCGAGGATCTCGCGGAACTCCATGTACTCCGACGGCGTCAGCGTCTCCAGCACCGACCACATCTCGGTCAGCTGGCGCAGGATGTTCTTGCAGCGCGCGAAGATCTTCTGGCACTCGCCGAGGCGATCGGCGCGCAGGTGCGCGGTCGCTGCCTTGAGCTCGTGGATCATCAGTTTCATCCACAGCTCCGAGACCTGGTGCTGGACGATGAACAGCAGCTCGTCATGGTGCGGCGGGTTGGACAGGCGCTGTTGCGCCGACAGCAGTGTGTCCAGCTGCAGGTAGCCGGAATAGGTCATCCGCCCGGACAGGTCGGTGTGGATGCTCGCTTCCAGTTCGCGCTCGTTCTTCTCGACCGTCATCGCAGGCTCGTTTTGTGGCCGGCGATGTCGCCGGCTGGGGGGCCAAAAGGGTACCGCATCGACACCCCCACCCTGTTCGACCGTGGCCGCCATACCCTGCCGTCCGGCTGCCCGGGCCTGCGTCGCCTACCTGTTTTTCCGCAAACTTTCATGCCGCAGCGCGCAACGGCCCTTAACACCGCGTTGGTTATGATCTTCGCGAAAGCGCGTCGGCCAGGCCTGTGTTCTGGGCTGCCCACGCCGCGGAGCCAGGCCCGGTGCGCCTTCCGGGCCCAGCCACCCGATGCGGTGATGCGCCGGCACTGGATCCGGGACGCGGCCAATTCGGACTCCCTGCCACACCTTCCAGGACTCCCGCGATGACGGTCGCCGCGACCTTCGAAATCGAATACCTGCAATACCTCGGCCCGGACGGCAAGCCGGTGGCGGAGTTCCCGCCCGCTTTCCGCGACGCCAGGACGCTGCTGCCGCTGTTCAAGCAGATGCTGTTCGTGCGCACCTTCGACAGCAAGGCGATCGCCCTGCAGCGCACCGGCAAGCTCGGCACGTACGCCAGTTGCCTGGGGCACGAAGCCACGCACATCGGCATCGGCTCGTCGATGCAGCCCGATGACGTGTTCGCACCGAGCTACCGCGAGTACGGTGCCCAGTTCATGCGCGGCGTGAAGCCGCGCGAAGTGCTGCTCTACTGGGGCGGCGACGAGCGTGGCAACGACTTCTCCGGGCCGAAGCACGACTACGCCTGGTGCGTGCCGATCTCCACCCAGTGCCTGCATGCCGCCGGCGCCGCGCTGGCGTTCAAGCTGCGCAAGCAGAAGCAACTGGCGGTGGCGTGCTGCGGTGATGGCGGCTCGTCCAAGACCGACTTCTACGCCGCACTGAATTCCGCCGGCGCCTACACGCTGCCGCTGGTGCTGTGCGTGATCAACAACGGCTGGGCGATCTCGGTGCCGCGCTCGGCGCAGACCGGCGCCAAGACGCTGGCGCAGAAGGGCCTGGCCGGCGGACTGCACTGCCTGCAGGTCGACGGCAACGATCTGATCGCCGTGCTCGAAGGCATGCGCCGCGCCAGCGAGCGCGCCCGCAGCGGTGAGGGCGGCAGCGTGATCGAGTTCATGACCTATCGCCTGCACGACCACACCACCGCCGACGACGCCCGCCGCTATCGCGAGGACGAAGAGGTCAAGTCGGCCTGGACGCGCGAGCCGATCACGCGACTGCGCACGTACCTGACCGCGCAGGGCGTGTGGAGCGAGGCCGAGGAGAAGGCCTGGGCCGAGGAATGCGGCAAGCTCGTCGACGTCGAGATCAACGCCTACCTGGAAACGCCGGTGCAGCCGGTCGAGGCGATGTTCGATTACCTCTATGCCGACATGCCGCCGGATGTCGCCGCGCAACGTGCCTACGTGCTTGCGCAGGAGGGTCGCTGATGAGCGTCGAGGACCCCATCAAGAGTGGCGCAACCAAGGGCACTTCCGCCATGGCCAAGGCACCTCCCGCAACCTCCGCCGCGCCGGCCACGCCGACCGCGATCACCTTGATCGAGGCGATCACCCAGGCGCTCGCCTACGAGATGCGCGCCGACGACACCGTGCTGGTGCTGGGCGAGGACGTCGGCGTCAACGGCGGCGTGTTCCGCGCCACCGCCGGCCTGCAGCAGCAGTTTGGCCCCGAGCGCGTGCTCGACACGCCGCTGGACGAAACCACCATTGCCGGCCTCACCGTCGGCCTGGCCGCGCAGGGCATGAAGCCGGTCGCCGAATCGCAGTTCGACGGCTTCGTCTACCCGATGGTCGACCACATCATCTGCCACGCCGCGCGCTTCCGTTACCGCACCCGCGGTCGCCTGACCTGCCCGATGGTGCTGCGCGTGCCGTGGGGTGGCGGTATCCGCGCGCCGGAGCACCACAGCGAAGCCAACGAATCGATCTTCACCAACGTGCCTGGCCTGCGCGTGGTCATGCCGTCGTCGCCGGCGCGTGCCTACGGCCTACTGCTGGCCGCGATCCGTGAGCCGGATCCGGTCATCTTCATGGAGCCCAAGCGCATCTACCGCCAGTACAAGGAAGTGGTGCCCGACGACGGCGAAGCCTTGCCGCTGGACGTGTGCTACGTGCTGCGCGATGGCACCGACGTGACCCTGGTGACCTGGGGCGCGCAGGTGAAGGAGACGCTCGAGGCCGCCGAGAAGCTGGCCGCACAGGGCATCAGCGCAGAAGTGATCGACGTGGCGACGCTGCGTCCGCTCGACTTCGCCACTATCGCCGAATCGGTCAGCCGCACCGGCCGCTGCGTGATCGTGCATGAGGCGCCCAAGACCGCCGGCTTCGGCGCCGAGATCGCCGCGCGCCTGGCCGAAGAGTCGATGTTCGACCTGGTCGCACCGGTCGAGCGCGTCACCGGCTACGACACGCACATCCCGCTGTTCCGCCTGGAAATGAAGTACCTGCCGAGCGTCGAGCGCATCGTCGCCGCGGTCAAGCGCACCCTGGCAGCCAGCTGAGGACACAGGCCAAGCATGCGCCACGCCCGCGTCGTAGTCGCCCACCGCGCACCGGATCGCCCGGCGATCCGGATCGCGCGTGGCGAGGCAGTGACGCTGGGCGAGCGCGACCGTGACTGGCCGCAGTTCGTCTGGACCACCATCGCCGAGGGCCACGGCGGCTGGGTTCCGGCGGCCCTGTTCGACAACGAGCAGGGCACGGCCAAGGCGCTGTCCGACTACGACACGCGCGAGCTCGATGCCCGCGCCGACGAACTGGTCACGCTGCACTACGAGCTGGCGCAGTGGTGGTGGGCGGAGAATGCACTGGGCATGCAGGGGTGGATCCCGGCGCGTGCACTGGAGCTGCTCGACGACGACGAAGGCGAGGACGCATGAGCGACGCATCCGCCCAGCGACAGGCGAAGTCGCAGGCCATCAACCTGGCGGCAAAGCTGGCGCTGTTCGGCCAGCACTGGTCGCCGCGCGTGGTCGCGCAGATGAACGACGTGCAGTTCAAGCTGGTCAAGATGCACGGCGACTTCGTCTGGCACTCGCACGAGGACACCGACGAGGTGTTCATCGTCGTCAAGGGACGGATGGAGATCGGCTTCCGCGACCACGACGTGGTGCTGGACGAAGGCGAGATGTGCGTGATCCCGCGCGGGGTCGAACACATCACCCGCGCCAGCGAGGAATGCCATGCGCTGATCATCGAGCCGGCCGGCGTGGTCAACACCGGGGATGCCGGCGGCGAGCTGACCGCGCGCAACGATGTCTGGATCTGAGTACGTTGACCTGAGAATTTCGAAGTGACGCGGCCCGCCGCGCCACGAACCGCCATCGCGACACCCAAGCGACGCAACCCTAGGGACGACACCGTATGAGCAAGAAGACCTTCTTCCTTCCCGACCTCGGCGAGGGCCTGCCCGACGCCACCATCGTCGAGTGGTTCGTGAAGGAGGGCGACACCATCCGCCTGGACGACAACCTGGTGTCGATGGAAACCGCCAAGGCCGTGGTCGAAGTGCCCTCGCCGGTTTCCGGCAAGGTGATCAGGCTCGCCGGTGGCCCGGGCGACGTGATCATCACCGGCAAGATGCTGGCCGAGTTCGAGATCGACCCGTCGATGCCGCAGCGCGCGGAGGGCCAGGACACCGGCCACCATCATGGCGCCGGCAGCCACGCCGACGACGACAGCGACCAGGTGATCGCCTCCGACGACGGCGGCACGATCAGCGCCGGCGACGCCGCGCCGCAGGGCGAGACCAAGCGCGACGACGCCGGCACCGTGGTCGGCGCGATGCAGACCTCCGATGCGGTGCGCAGCGAACAGGCCGTCGCGGTCGGAGGCGTCAAGGCGATGCCGGCCGTGCGCGCACTGGCACGCAAGCTGGGGGTCGAGCTGTCGCGCGTGCGCGCCACCGGCGCCGACAGTGTGGTGACGATGGATGACGTGAAGCGTGCGGCCGCCGATGGCTCGGCCAAGGCCGGCGCGACTCCGGTGGCTTCGGCGCCGGCTCCGGTCCGTGCGGTTGCCGCCGCGCAGGCCGCACCCGAAGCGGCGTCGCGCAGCACGCTCTCGCAGGCCGGCAAGCCGGTCCGCACGCAGCCGCCGGGCGTCGCCGCCAGCGGCCAGCCCGAGCAGCTCAAGGGCGTGCGTCGCAACATGGCGCGGGTGATGGCCGACGCGCACGCCAAGGTCGTTCCGACGACCCTGTGCGACGACGCCGACCTGCATGCCTGGATCGGCAAGCAGGACATCACCGCACGCCTGGTGCGCGCGATGGTGGCCGCCTGCAAGACCGTGCCGGCGCTCAATGCCTGGTTCGACGGTGACAACCTCAGCCGCACCCTGCATCCGCACGTCGACATCGGCATCGCGGTCGACACCGAAGACGGCCTGTTCGTGCCGGCGCTGCGCAATGCGGACATGCTCGATGGCACCGGCGTGCGTACCGCGATCCAGCGCCTGCGCGCGCAGGTCGAAGAGCGTTCGCTTCCGGCCAGCGAACTCAGCGGCTACACCATTTCGCTGTCCAACTTCGGCATGTTCGCCGGCCGCTACGCGACGCCGGTGGTGGTGCCGCCGTGTGTTGCGATCGTCGGCGCAGGCAAGCTCAGCCACGACGTGGTCGCGGTGATCGGCGGCATCGAAGTGCACCGCCGCATGCCGATCTCGCTGACCTTCGACCACCGCGCCTGCACCGGCGGCGAGGCTGCGCGCTTCCTCAAGGCGTTGCTGGACGACATGGCGCTGCCGGCGTAACCCATGCTTCGCATGCCCCCCTGGCCAAGGGGGGCTGGACGACCCCATTGGAGCGGAGGAGAGATCCATGGCCCATCGCAGTCGCCTTGCCGGTTTCATCATCGATTGCCAGACCGACGACCTGGCCACCGCCGCGACGTTCTGGAGCCAGGCCCTCGGCGCCAGCATCGCCGATCCCGATGCCGGTGACGTTCCTGGCACGTATGTCCAGTTCGGCGATACCCGCGATGGCCTGCACATCGAAGTGCAGAAGGTCGATCACGCCTCGCGCGTGCACCTGGACATCGAGTCCGACGACATCGACGCCGAGGCGGCGCGGCTGGAGAAGCTCGGCGCGAAGAAGATCGCCTTCATCAAACGCTGGTGGGTAATGGAAGCCCCGACCGGGCAACGCTTCTGCGTGGTGAAGATGCACCACCCCGATCAGGGCATGCCCCCCAAAACCTGGAAGTAACCCCGTAGCCCGGGTAAGCGCAGCGCACCCGGGATATCTGCCGCCAAACCCGATCAAACCCCGTGCAGCGGCGTATCGTCAGCCACGATGCAATTGCGACCGCGCGCCTTGGCGCGATATAGCGCCTGGTCGGCGCGGTCGAACACCTGTTCGGACCAGTCGCGCGTCGGCTCGCCGGCCGCCAGCCCGATCGAAACGGTCAATGCGAACGGCAACGCCGCCTGCGACAGGCGCTGACGGATGCGCTCGGCCACCTGCGCCGCGCTTTCCAGTCGCGTATCCGGCAACAGGATCAGGAACTCTTCGCCGCCGTAGCGCACGGCCACGTCGCCATGGCGGATCGATGCCGCAACGGCATCGGCGACTGCACGCAGCGCGCGGTCGCCCAGCAGATGGCCGTGCCGGTCGTTGACGTCCTTGAAGTGGTCGACGTCCAGCAGCATCAGCGAGTACGGCGCCTGTTGCAGTTGCCGCATCGCCTCCGGGTTGTCGCGCAGCTGCGCCAGTGCGGCGCGGTTGAGCAGTCCGGTCAGGGCATCGTGGGTGGCACTGTGTTCTAGCAGGTCGTTGCGTCGCTGCAGGTCGGCGCGCGCATCCTCGAGCCGCTGCGCGAACGCTTCGCGCTCCGACAGCAGGCGGCGTTGCTCCAGTGCATAGCGGCGCAGCTCCAGCAGGTGCTGGGTCTGCCGCGCCAGCACTTCCAGCCCTTCCACCTGCGCCCTGCTCAGCGTGCGCGGGCGCGTGTCGAGCACGCACACGGTGCCGATGGCGTGGCCGTCCGGGCTCATCAACGGCGTGCCGGCGTAGAACCGCAACGGGTCTTTTCCGATGCGCGCCTTTGGCCGGGGGAAGGATACCTGTGCGGACAGGTCCTCGATCACCAGCGTGCGCCCGGGTTCCATGATCAGGCGATCGCAGATCGCTTCCTCGCGCGGGGTCTGCCGCGCATCGAGGCCGATCTGCGCCTTGAACCACTGCCGGTCATGATCGATCAGCGAGATGGCCGCCGCTGGCACATCGCACAGCGTCGCGGCCAGGCGAACGATGTCGTCGTAGGCCTGCTCCGGTCCCGTGTCCACCACTGCATACGCATCCAACGCCGCCTGGCGCGGACGTTCGTCTGGCAGTGGTGGAGGGAGGGGTCGGACGGCGGACATCAAGGGGGGTGCTGAAAGGCGGCTCAGGCTACTCCGCCGCGCCCGCCCGACCTGTGACGCAGGCCACAGCTGCATCGATCCGACCTGACCGTTAATCCATTCAGCCATGCCGCATTAATTCTGAATGGGTGTCAGGCGGCCTCGCGGTCGAGCCACACTTCCAGGCCCTGCGCGTTGAGCTCGATGTCGATCTCCAGCAGGCGGGCCACGTCGGCGGCCGACAGCGGGGCGCCGTGGGCGCGGGCGCGGTCGACGTACAGCCCGGTCAGCGATTCAACCAGTCGTGCATGGCGGTAGTCATGGCCGTGGGCAGCGCGCGCCAGCGCGACCATCGCGTCGATCTGCGCGATCAGGTCCTGGCCCAACCGCTCGACATCGCCGACACGCCCGTAGTGCGTCAGGTGCATCGCTTCGGGTGACTGGGCGAGCATCTTGCGGATCGACGCCTTCAACGGCTCGGGCTCGAACTGCACCGGCGAGGTGGTCGGAATCACGAACGGTGCACCGTCGGCATTGTCGAACTCGCGATACGACAGACCGAACGTGTCGCCGGTGAACCAGCTTCGGCTGCGCTCGTCCCACACGCACAGGTGGTGACGCGCGTGTCCCGGCGTATCGATGCACAGCAGCGCGCGACCGGACAGATCGACGACTTCGCCATCGGCCAGCACGCGCACGCGATCGGCCGCGATCGGCACGATCTGACCGTAGCTGCGGGCCATTTCATCCTCACCGTAGACGGCGGTCGCACCGGCCACCAGCCGCTGCGGATCGATCATGTGCGGCGCGCCGCGCGGATGCACCGCAAGCGTGGCATTGGGTAGTTCGCGCATCAGCGCACCGGCACCGCCGGCATGATCGAGATGGACGTGGGTGAGGATCAGCCAGTCAACCTGCGCCGGTGCCAGGCCCTGCCCTGCCAGCGCCGCCAGCATCGCCGGGATCGAGTGCTGCGTGCCGCAATCGATGAAGGCACCACGGCCGTTCTCCACCACCAGGTAGGCAGCGTCGAACCGTGGCCGCTGGAAGCCAGTGTCGATGGTGACGATGCCGTGGGAAGCGTTCATTCGAGGGCACCAGATGGGTTGCAGGGAGGTATATGCCGTCCGCAGCCGGGCGACGATCCTACGTTGGTCGCAGCTTCAGCGCCTGCGCCGCAACCACAACCGGCGCACCACGAAGGCAGCCGTCAGCACCGCCAGGAACACGCCGTAACCCAGCGCGGTGGCGAGGATCTGCTGCCACATCCGGCCGTAAGCGGGGTCGGCGTTGTCGTGCGACCAGTAGATGCTGAGCAGGAACGCCGTCACCGCAAGCAGCAGCGCAACCGTGTCGAACAGCTTGCGTGCGGCATGGCGCGGCTGCCGCGGGAACAGCCAGTACAACGCGCCGAGGATCGCAAACCATGGCAGGAACAGGATCAGCGCCAGGTTGAGTTCGACCGCCGGGCTCATGCGTCTTCGGCCACCAGTTGCGCCAGGGCTTCGACCACCTCGACCAGGTCGACGCCTTCGTGCAGGTGGCCCACCAGTTCATCGCCCAGGTGCACGGCCGCCGCACCGGCGCCGTGCAGGGCGGTGCCACCTTCCTGCTTGAGGCGCCCGATCAGCTGGCCTGCCGTACGCGCCGAGTCGTGGCCGATGCTCTGGAGCAGCAGTCGATCGCCGTCGACCAGCTTGAAGTAGAAGCGGCCGTCGCTCTCGCGGTACTGCTTGAACAACGGCAACGATGCCTTGGTCGATTTCTTCGCAGCGCCGGTGCTGGACTGCGACAGGTCGCGCAGGCCGACGGCCGCGCGCAGGCGTGCCAGCGTGGGCTGCGCATGACGCGCGCGCAGGCGGCTGGCGCCGTCACGCAGCACCGCCTCGATGTCGGCCGGGCGCGCGATCAGTTCCTCGTACCTGGCGCGCAGCGGCGCGATTTCGCTGTCGATACGCTCGAACAGCGCCTGCTTGGCCTCGCCCCAGGCGATGCCATCGGCGAAGGCCTGGCGCATGGCCGCGGTTTCCTGCGCGGAGGCGAACGCCTGGTAGAGCTGGAACACGTTGGAGTTGTCGGCGTCCTTGGCCTCGCCCGGCGCGCGCGAGTCGGTGACGATCGAATAGATCAGCTTCTTCAGCGCATCGCGCGGCACGAACAACGGAATCGTGTTGTCGTAGCTCTTGCTCATCTTGCGGCCGTCCAGGCCCGGCAGCGTCGCCACGTTCTCGTCGATCACCGCCTCGGGCAGGTCGAAGAAGGTTTCACCGAGCGGCTCGCCATAGACATGGTTGAAGCGCTGGCCGAAGTCGCGCGCCATCTCGATGTGCTGGATCTGGTCGCGGCCGACCGGCACCTTGTTGGCGTTGAACAGCAGGATGTCGGCCGCCATCAGCACCGGGTACATGAACAGTCCGGCGTTGATGCCGGCGTCGTCGTCCTCGCCGACCTCGCGGTTCTTGTCGACCGAGGCCTTGTAGGCGTGGGCGCGATTGAGGATGCCCTTGCCGGCGACGCAGGTCAGGAACCAGGTCAGCTCCTGCACTTCCGGCACGTCGCTCTGGCGATAGAACCAGACCTTGTCCGGCTCCAGCCCGCAGGCCAGCCAGGTGGCGGCGATCTCCAGCGTCGAGCGCTGCACGCGCGCCGGATCCTGCACCTTGATCAGGGCGTGGTAGTCGGCGAGGAAGTAGAAGCTCTCCACGCCGGCAGTGCGACTGGCGGCCACGGCCGGGCGGATCGCGCCGACGTAGTTGCCCAGGTGCGGGGTACCCGAGGTGGTGATGCCGGTGAGGATGCGGGTGGGGCTCATCGAACGCTGACGCCGGGGAAAACGGCCCAACAGTGTACCCAACCCCGCAGCCGCGACTGATCCGTTCACCCCGGCGTCCCCTCCGGAGAAACGACCATGTTGCGCGCCCTGCCCCGTCTGCTTGCCACTCTTGCCGCTTCGGCGGTCCTCGCGTTCGCCGCGCCCGTGCCGGCCCGGGAGCTGGCCAGGTACCAGCCGGGCGGACCGGTCGACCTGGCCGTGGTCGACCGCGACAGCGGCCAATGGCTGTCGACGACCGTCCACCGCGGCCAGCGCTGGATCGCCGGAACCCCGGGACATCGCTATTCGGTGCGGCTGGCCAACACCAGCGGCAGACGGGTGCTGGTCGTGCTGTCGGTCGACGGCGTCAACGCCGTCAGTGGGCAGACCGCCCACCCGTCCCAGACCGGCTACGTGCTCGCACCCTGGCAGACGATGGAGGTCGAAGGCTGGCGCAAGTCGCTGGACCAGGTCGCGCAGTTCGTATTCACCGACCTGCCCGACAGCTACGCGGCGCGCACCGGGCGGCCCGACAACGTCGGCGTGATCGGCGTGGCCGTATTCGAGGAAGCCGGGGCGGCGCTGGAAGACCGGCCGCGCGGCGAAGTCCTCGATCGCATCGAGCGCGGCGACGCCGCAAAGAGCGCGGCACCGGCGGCACGCGAATCCGACGCGGCCGCGCAATCGATCGGCACCGGGCATGGCCAGCGCGAGTGGTCGCCTGCCAGCCACACGCAGTTCATCCGTGCCACGCGCGCGCCGACGCAGGTCAGCGAGTTGCGTTACGACGATTACGACACACTGGTCGCGCGCGGCGTGCTGCGTCCGTATCCGCGCTACCTGCCCGATTCGCGACCGCGCGCGTTTCCCGGCGGCTTTGTCGCCGATCCGCCGCGTTACACAGGGGAATGAACAGCGCGGAATGAAAAGAACCGGCCTGGCGGCCGGTTCATGTGGGTGCATGGCGCGTGCGTGGATCGACGGACTGCTAGTTCAACCCGCTCAATTGAGAGTTTTCTCGAAGTCACTTACTTCCTGCTGGGCGCGATCGCGCTCCCAGCCGTAGCGTTCCTGCAGTTTGCCGGCGAGATATTCGGCGTTGCCTTCGGCCACGGCGAAATCGTCGTCGGTCAGGTCGCCCCAGCGGGCCTGCGCCTGGCCTTTGATCTGCGTCCACTTGCCAGCAATGATGTCTTTGTTCATCACTCATCCTCGGTTCGGGTGATGCGACGCATCTGCTTCGATGCCGCACGCACAGCATCGCAGCGAGTGCATTCGAACCAGGTCGCAATTGCGTTAGCCGAGGATTGATGTCGGTGAATGCGATATTCAGCGTGCACGCGTTGCATGCCGCATGAGCCGCGTCGTTTGCGAACGACGAAAAAGGAAAAGGCCGGATTGCTCCGGCCTTTCCTGTTCATCGATTGCGTTGGCAATCGAGCCGGACGATCAGCACTTTCCGTCCTTGCAATTCGTGGCGGCATCTTCAACCTTCTCACCGGCTCCCTGCACGTCCTTGCCGGCGCCCGCCACGGTGTTGCAGGCGGACAGGGTGCCCATCGAGAACAGGGCGAGCAGCATCAGTGCCATCAAACGCTTCATGGAAATCTCCTCAGCTAATGGGAAGCAAGGCGCACGCCTGACCGGCTGCGTGCGGCGGAACCATCTGACGTGAGGGGATGTGAAGCCGAGGTGGATATGGGCGAAAAAGCCAGCTTCCGATTCAGGCAGCAGCCATCGGGGTGACAGACAGCCCGAAGGCCGGACATGCCGGCCTTCGAGGTTTCGCGACCGCGATGCGGTTGCGCGAGCGCTTAGCTGCCGGCCTTGTCCTCGACCTTCTGGCCGAGCTTCTGGACGTCCTTGCCGAGTCCTTCCATGGTGTTGCAGGCACTGAGCAGGGTGAGCGACAGGGCGGCGAGCAGGAGCATGGCGGCAAAGCGTTTCATCGGGTCCCCGGGGACGTTGGCAGTGATGGCGTAAGGATGGCATGGCGCCGCGGGCGCCGCACCACTGTCCCGGCGGGCGGCGGGGCGGCAGTGTCAGCCGGAATTCAGCTGGCCGGCGCCGGCCGCCAGCCTGACCGGTCAGTCGCGCATCAGGGTCGACTTGCCGAACAGGCTCTCGACCAGGTCCACCGCCAGGCGGGCGGTGCGGTTGCGCTTGTCGATGATCGGGTTGAGCTCGACGATATCGAGCGAGGCCATGCGGCCGCTGTCGGCGATCATCTCCATCACCAGCTGCGCTTCGCGGTAGTTCGGACCGCCCGGCACGGTGGTGCCCACGCCCGGGGCAATGCTCGGATCGAGGAAGTCGACGTCGAAGCTGACGTGCAGGTGGGTATTCTCGTCGACGCCTTCCAGCGCCTCCTCCATCACCCGCTTCATGCCGATCTCGTCGATGTAGCGCATGTCGTACACGTCCAGGCCGTATTGCTGGACCAGGCGCTTCTCGCCTTCGTCGACCGAGCGGATGCCGATCTGGCGGATCTCGTCCGGACGCAACGCTGGCGATTGGCCGCCGAGCCGGGTCAGCGCATCCGGACCGAGCCCGCACAGGCACGCCACCGGCATACCGTGGACGTTGCCCGACGGCGTGACCTGGCTGGTGTTGAAGTCGGCATGCGCATCGAGCCAGAGCACGCGCAGCTGCTTGCCGGTCTGCCGGCAGTGCTGCGCCACCGCGGTGATCGAACCCAGGCCGAGGCAATGGTCGCCGCCGAGCAGGATCGGCATGCGGCCATCGGCAAGCTCGGCCCCCACCGCGTCCATCACCGCGCGGTTCCAGGCGACGACTTCCGCCAGGTGTCGGTAGCCCTCGACCGGCTTCTGCCAGGGATTGCGCGGACCATCGAGATTGCCGCGATCGATCACGTCGACGCCGCGCTTGACCAGCGCTTCGCCGATGCCGGCAATGCGCAGGGCCTCCGGCCCCAGCCGCGCACCGCGGTGCCCTGCACCCACGTCGGTCGGTGCACCGATCAGCGAAACCCCGGGATAGCTGCGACTCATGCTGTGACGTTCCTGTCTGGTGGCTCTGCCGGCGCTGGACTGCCTGCGTAAGCGGTTGATTTGCTTGGATTGCCCGGCTGGCCTTGCGCCAGCCCGCGGCAATCGATCCTGCCGAGTTTAGACCTTCGACGTTGCCGGCTCCCGCACCGCGGCAATGCAGCGCCGCGGGTTTGCCTATCATCGGACCCGGGACCAGACCGGAACGCGTGCATGGGAACCATCTCGTATCTGATGGAGCGGCTGTCCAGGACGTCGAAGACCGAGCGCCCGGCGATCGTCGTCACCGCCTTCGGCTTCACCGTCGGCCCGGCCTTCGTCGCCTGGCAGGCAGTCTCCGAGATCCAGGGCTACAAGAACGACCTGCTGACCACTGACGAGGCATTCCTGGAGTTCTCGTGCAACGGACACGGCGTGCAAGTCAGTGAGGAACAGTCCGGATTCGAACAGCTCGAGCAGGCCATGATCGCTGTCTTCCCGTCGACAGCGAACTGGCGCGAGCAAGTGCTGCTGCCTGCGTTCGAGCAATGCCGGTCAATGCTGTACCGGCGGACCTGATCAACGAAAAAGCCCCGCAGTTGCGGGGCTTTTCGACCATCCAGAAGCAGAGGGCCGGATCAACGCCCCCGACCGCAGCCGCGCCTGCGGCAAGCCTGCCCTTCCACCTCTTGCTCTTGCAGTGCTGCCTGGTCAGCCGCCCCCGGGCTCGTGCCGGTGGCCTGGCCGTAGGAAAGACGCAGCCCGATGCTGCCGTTGGTCGCGGAGTTGCGGCCCTGCTCGTAGCCCAGCAGCAGCGAGAACAACCAGCCCGACCGCAGGCCGACGTCGAAGCCGCCACCGACCGCCAGTGCATCGTCGTTGTAACTGCTCAGCCCGAGCCGGTAATCGCGGTTCACCGGCATCACCACGTAGTTGATCCCCACGTCGCTGTTGTTCTCCAGCGACTGGCGGTACTCCACGTTCCAGAACGGTCGATAGCGGGGGCCCTCGCCGGACAGGGCATAGCTGCCTTCCAGGCCCATTGCGAGCGCGCTGTTCTGCACGGTCTGGCGACCATAGGCCAGGTCGTACACGCCCAGCCCATTTTCGCGGTAGCCCTCCAACCGGGTGCGACTACCGTCCAGGCGACCATAGCCGGTGAGCGTCAGGCCCTGGCTCTGGTGTTCATAGCCGAACGTCATCGAGCTGAATACCTGCTCTCCGTCGCGCTTGGCCACCGCCATCTTGCTGTCGATCCCGCTCCAGCGGCCGATGTCGAAGTCCAGCCAGCCCTTCGCCAGCATGCCATCGACGAACAGATGTTCGCCGGCACGCCACAGGCCGTAGAGCGACAGCGAGCGCTGGTCGGCTTCGACACTGGACGGCGAATGATCGAAGTCGCTGTCGCTGCGGCCCAGGCTGCCGGCGATACCTACCAGCAACTGCTTGCCGATGCTGCGGTCGGCACCGACGGTGATGCCGTCGCTGTAGAAATCGAAACTGGAAGAACCGCTGTGGTCGCCGCTCTTGCCAAGCGTGGCCGTGCCGGCTGCCCAGGCACCCCACCCCTGCGGCAACGGTGGCCAGGTGGAATCGGCGAACCCGCTGAGCGGCAGCGACAAGCCCTGCCCGATGCCGTCGCCGGCATAGGCCAGTGCCAGGTTGCTGCTGGACATGTTGGCACCGCTGCGAATCTGGCGCAGGCGGCCACGGATGTTGGCCTGCTGCGCGCTGGCGAAACGCACGCTGGCGTCGACCTGCGCCTGGATGCCGCCGACGACTTCCGGATCCCTGGTCGGGTCGGGCCGGTCGGCCACCACCAGCTGGATCTCGATCGAGCCGGCCGTGTAGCTGCCCGCTGCCGCCTGCGCGGCCCGCAACACGGTCGTGCCCGGGCCCACCAGCGTCACGGTGCGTCCGTTGACCGTGGCCACCTGTGGGTTGCTGCTGGTGAAAGTGAAGGCACCGCGGCTGTAGCTGTGCGGATCGGGCAGTTCGAAGGCGGACTCGCCGTAGAGCTTCTGCAGATCACCCAGCCACTGCAGCACCGGAGTGGCTGCCGCAATCGCCACTTCCAGCCGTTGCTGCGGAGCCGGGCGATGGTTGGCGTCGCCAGCCTGGTCGGCCGTCAGCACGCAGGCTCCCGCCGACAGCATGGTCACCGTCGTCCCGCTGACCCGACACACCTCAAGCGTCGTGCTGGCGAACAGCACCGGATTCTGCGACGCACCACCGGCAGCCGACAGCGTGAACGTGCCCTCGGGCGCATAGACCGGCGCCGTGGGATTGGCAACGAACGCCTGGATCGCCTGCGCTGCCTGATCGACCGGGATCGTGTAGGCCTGGGTGCCGGCGAAGTCGTA
Organism: Lysobacter sp. S4-A87; assembly: GCF_022637455.1. Lineage (NCBI taxonomy): Bacteria > Pseudomonadati > Pseudomonadota > Gammaproteobacteria > Lysobacterales > Lysobacteraceae > Lysobacter > Lysobacter sp. S4-A87. The sequence goes on along the minus strand of NZ_CP093341.1, from coordinate 3,092,444 downwards.
GGCGTCACGCACCTCGACGGTGAAGGCATGGTCACCCGCCGCGGTGGGCGTACCCGACAAGCTGCCCGTCGCCGTCAGCGTCAGTCCGGCCGGCAGGCTGCCCGCCGACACGACATAGCGATACGGCGCGGTACCACCCGCCGCAGTCAGGGTCTGCTGATAAGTCTGCGCAATCGCCGCGCCCGGCAAGCTGGCCGGCGTCAGTGCGACCGCCGGTGCGCCCACCACGAGTCGATAGACCTGGGCTCCACTGAAGGGACCGGTGCCGGTGCTGCTGTCGGTCACGCCGATCGTGATGTCGAACGCGCCGGCGGCGGTCGGCGTACCGGACAGCTCGCCGTTGGCGGCCAGCGTCAGCCCGGCCGGCAGCACGCCCTGGGTCAAGCGGTAGGTGTACGGCGCGGTGCCGCCGCTGGCGGCCAGGTTCTGGCGATAGCCCACCCCGCCGTTCGCATTGGGCAGGCTGGGCGTCGCCAACGTCACGGTCGCGACTGCGACATCGATGCTGGCCGTCGCCGCTGCCGAAGTGCTGTACGCGTCGGTGGCGGTGTAGGTGAAGCTGTCCGCGCCGGCGTAGCCGGGATCGGGCCGGTAGCTGATCACCGTGCCGTTGGCGGTTGCTGTGCCATGCGCGGGTGCATCGACCACCGTCACCGAAGTCGCAACGCCGACGATGTCGAGGGCGATCGGCGTGGGAGCGGCGCCGTACCCCACGCTGGCGTTGACCGGGTTGGCCACCAGCACGGGGATGACGGTGATCGCGTTCGATGCCGCCGATGCCGCGCCCTCTCCCGAGGCGTTGGTGGCGGTCACCTTGAAGGTGTAGCTCGTGCCCGGACTCAGTCCGATCACGGTGATCGGACTGGAACCCCCGGAGGCGGTGATGGCGCCCGGCGACGAGGTCACGGTGTAGCCGGTGATCACGCTACCGCCTTGCAGGGTCGGCGGGGTGAAGCTCACCGTCGCCCGGTCATTGCCGCTGGCGACCGCCGTGCCGATAACGGGCGCATCGGGGGCGACCCCGACCACGTTGAACGACTGGGTGACCTGGGAGGCCGGCAGGTAGCTGCCGTTGCCGGCCTGGTTGGCGTTGATGGTGCAGGTTCCGACGGTAACAAACGTCAGCGCGCCGCCAGAGGTGATCGTGCAGACCGCCGTCGTCGACGAGGTGAAGACCGGGGTCAGCCCCGAATCCGAAGTCGCGCTCAGGCTTGGCGTGGTGCCGAAGTTCTGCGACCCGGGGTTGGTGAAGGTGATGGTCTGCGATGCCGCCGGCGTGATCGAGTTGGAAGCGGGTGACGCGCTGCCGGTGCCGGCGCTGTTGGTCGCGGTCACCGTGAACGTGTACGGGATACCGTTGGTCAGGCCGGTCACGATGACCGGCGAGCCTGCACCGGTGCCGATGACGCCGCCGGGATTGGAGGTCACCGTGTAGCCGGTGAGGGTCGCGCCGCCGGTGAACGCCGGCGCATTGAAGGCGATGCTGGCCTGGGTATCGCCGGCGGTGGCCGTGGCCGCGGTCGGCGCACCGGGCGCCACCGCGCTGACGGTGAACGTCTGCGAGACTTGGGGCGCCGCCAGGAAGCTGCTGTCGCCGGCCTGGTTGGCATTGATGGTGCAACTGCCGATGGTGACGAAAGTCAGCGCGCCCCCGGCCGTGATCGTGCACACCCCGGTCGTGGACGAGGTGAAACTGACCGGATAACCGCCGCCGGCATCGGAACTCGCGGTCAACGTCGGCGTGGTGCCGAAATTCTGCGTGCCGGGATTGCCGAAGGTGATCATCTGCGGCGCAGCCGGGATTACCGAGTTGCTGGCCGCCGAGGCGGAACCCTCGCCCGCCGAATTCGTCGCGGTCACGGTGAACGTGTACGCCAGCCCGTTGGTCAGCCCAGTCACGGTGATCGGCGAGCTGCTGCCCGTGCCGGTGGCGCCGCCCGGACTGGCGGTGACCGTGTAGCCGCCGGCGATGATCGCCGAGCCGCCGGTGGACGCCGGCGCGGTGAACGTCACCGTGGCCTGAGTGTCACCGGCAGTGGCGGTGCCGATGGTCGGCGCGTTGGGCGCAACCGCATTGACCGTGAACGTCCGGGTCACCGTGGTGGCCGCGTTCCAGACGCTGTTGCCGGCCTGGTCGGCATCGATGGTGCAGCTGCCGGCGGTGACGAAGGTCAGCGCGCCGCCCGACGTGATCGTGCAAACGCCGGTGGTCGAGGAGCTGAAGGTCGGCGTCAGCGACGAGGTGGCCGTCGCGATCAGGGTCGGGGTCGTCGCGAAGTTCTGTGCGCCCGGACTGGCGAAGGTGATCGTCTGGTAGCCCTTGGGCGTGGCCGCGTTGGAGGCGGCCGACGCCGCGCTGGTGCCGGTGGCATTGGTCGCGGTCACGGTGAAGGTGTACGCGGTGCCGTTGGTCAGGCCGGTCACGGTGGCGGTGCAGGCCGCCGGGCCGGCGCAGGTGCCGAAGGAACCGCCGGGGCTGGCAGTAGCGACGTACGTGGTGATCGCCGAACCGCCATTGCTGCCCGGCGCGGTGAAGGTGACCGACACCTGGCCGTCGCCGGCGGTGGCCGTACCGATGGTCGGCGCGGCCGGTGCGGTGGGGATGGCGACGGTGTGGGTCGCGCCGCTGCTGTAGGCGGCGACCGTGTTGCCGACATCGTCACTTACGTTGGTCGAGCCGTTGAGGTCAAGCCTCAGCGTACCGTTGCCGGTGATGGACGAAACGGTGACGGTATAGGTCGTACCGCTGCCCGACACGTTGGAAACGATGCCCGAGGCGGTGCCGGCGCTGACGAGGGTGAAGTCGTCGGCGGAGACATTCGCCACCGACTCGCTGAAGTTCGCCGTGAACGTCATGGACGTGTCGCCCGACGCCGGCGACCCGCTGACCACGATGCTGCTCACCGACGGGGCGATGCTGTCCACCGTGGCGTTGGTGGTGTCCGCGGCCACCGTGGCATTGCCCGCGTTGTCGGTGACTGCGAACGTCACGTTGCGGCCGGTGTTGTCGATCGCGGCGGCGACGATGGTGTGGGTCGCCGTCCAGGTACCCGCGCTGTTTGTCGCCGCAACCGCTGCACCGCCGCCGAACTGGCTGAAGTTCACGGTCGCGTTACTGATCGTGTCGCTGTTGTTGTCGCCGCCCGCAGTGTTGTTCCAGGTAGCGGTGACGGTATCGCCGATCTTATACGCACCGCTGGTGCCGGTGGCACCGGAGATGCCGATGCGCGCATCGGTCACCATTGGGGCGACATTGTCGACCGTCGCGTTCGTGGTGTCGGCCCTGGTGGTGCTGCCGCCCGCATTGGTCGCGGTGACGCTTACATTGCGTGAGGTGGTGTCGATGGCGCCGGACGTGATCGTGTAGGTCGCCGTCCACGTACCCGAGCTGTTGGACGCCGCTACCGCCGCGCCGCCGCCGAACTGGGAGAAATCCACGGTGACGCCGCTGACGACGGCGTTGTTGTCGCCGCCGGCGGTATTGTTCCAGGTGGCGGTGACGGTATCGCCTATCTTGTAGGCACCACCGGTGCCGCTGGCGCCGGAGAGGTTGATGCGGGCGTCGGTGACTGTCGGCCTCGGTGGCGTGCTGACCGCATTGGCGATGGTGAAGTTGCGGAACTCGAACAAGGCGACCTCGTTCGGAAGATCACATGCGCCGTCGCAATCGAAGTAGAGCTTGAAGCCGGTGAGCTTGACGCCGGAGAAGGCGGCCAACTGGCTGCTGCCGAAGGCAAATGTTTCATTGGCGCCACCGCCGCTTGTGAAGGTCGACGAGGTAACGGTCCCTCCCCCCTGCACCATGCCGACGATGCGGACGTTGGTGAATTCACCGCCCAGGCCAGGCGCTTCGCCTGCCATCAGGTTGGTCAGCTCGAACGCCGTCGTATTGGTGCCATCGGCCTTCAGGTACAGGTAGTGGTTCGTATTGCCGGTACCCATCAGCATGTAGCTGATGCCGCCGTAGTAAATGCCTACATTCGGCGTAGCGCCATTTCCATTTCTGGCGGTGAGCCTGAAATCGGTGGTCGACAACTGGGGCGTGCCATTTCCGGACCAGCCCGTGAAGTTCTTGGTGCCGTTGCTCGCGGCCAGCACGCCGGAAAAATCCGCCAGCGCCTTGGCCGAGAAGGCCAGACCGGCCTCGATGTCGCCGCGCTGGATTTCCAGCGTCCAGTCGCCGCCCAGCTCGCCGTTGCCGGTGAGGTTGTCGGACGCGGCCACGTCCAGGCCGGTCTCGCTATGCAGGATGTCCAGCAACGCTTCGCCTTCGGCGTTGGCAGCCAGTTCGCAGCCGTAGAACAGCAGGTCCGCGCCCGGGCGCACTGCTTCGCGCAGCGCCGAGACCGTGGCCAGACCCGCATGCACATCCTCGGCGGTGACGCGGCTGTTGCCCAGTTGCAGCGCGCCCGCCTCGGCGTGCGACACCACATGGATGGCATCCAAGCCGCGATAGGCGCGCAGCGCTTCGGTCAGCTGCGGCAGTCCGGGCCGGGCCGTATCGATCTCCACCACGGCCATGCCGGGCTTCAGTCCGCGATACAGCGCAGCCTTGTCCGGCACCGCGCCGTCCACCACCACCAGTTCGGTCACTGCATCGCGCTGTTGGACATACAGGGCGTCGGCCTGCGGCACAGCCTGCTGCTCGCGCGGGGCGGCACGGTGCGTGTTGCCCGCTGGCATCGGCGAAGCTGCATGCGCGGTCGTAGGCTCAAACCCCATCCGCATGTAACTGCGCGGCTGGTAGCCGCCGCGCATCAGGTAGCCGCCGGCCGAGGTGGTGGCCGCGTGCGCGGTGAAGGGGAGCAGCAGCGTGGAAAGACCGCCGAGCAGGGCGTGCTTCATGGGGCGTCCTTGGAGGTGTCTGTGTGCTGGCGGTCAGTGCGGCGGGCGGCGACGATGCCCGCCGAGGTGCCGGTCTGGTCCTGCCAGAAATCCATGTCCTGGTACTTCGCAAACAAGTCCGGCGGCAGGATGCTGCGCCGGCTCTTGAACTCGACCTTGCGCCGCACGGTGTGCAGGCCCTGGACGCCGAGGTTCTGGTCGAAGGTTTCTTCGGCGTACTCGACGTTGTCGAAATCGTGGGCGAACTCGGCCTCGCCGAGGAACCGGTAGACCAGTTCCATCGTGCGCGCCGGATGCCGGGTGAGCAGTTCGTAGTCGACCAGCAACAGGCGGTCGGAAAACTCGCCGTAATAGGCTTCCTTCAACGCCGTCCACGCACCGCCGACGGTGCCACCGGCGTTGATCAACTGGTCGCAGCGGCTGTACACGGTCTGCCGGGTGGCGGCATTGAACATGCGGCTGTAATCGAACGGGTTGCGCCGGTGGATGGCCTCGAAGCTGTCCATGATCCAGGCCGGGTTGCGCACGCAGCAGATCACCTTGAACCCGTCCACCAGCCCGGCCAGCTGGTGCATGCGCGCGGTCCAGAAGCGGTTGGTGTCGAACACGACCTCGGCCGCGGCGTCCGCGTAGTAAGCGTCCAGCAGCGCGCGACTGATCGTGCGGCGCTTGCGCTCATCGAAGAACGCCCAGGACTCGCCGGCGGCGCCCATCTGCTCCAGCGCGCCATTGATCAGGCCGGCGACAGGGCTGCTGATGGCGGCGTGGAAACGCGGGTTCTGGCGCAGGATGCCGGCCAGCAGCGTCGATCCCGAGCGCGGCAGGCCCGAGATGAAATGGAATTTCCGGTCAAGCGTCCCCAAGCAGCCCCCTTCGCACAACACGACACCCCGCCGGCCATGCCACGGGCTTGTATTTGCACCTGGATAGTTCCCCTGCCCACTTCAGGGACTGCGCGACCCGCCGCGCACGATCAGCGTCGCCCATCGGATGGCGACAGCGCACGAACGGATCAGCCCCTCATTGCCCTACCCCCGTAGGGCCGTCCTCGTGATGGAACCCAAGAGCCGTGAGGCTCCCTGGCCACCGCAGGACGCGCGGCAGTCTACACCAGCAACGGACTGTGACGAGCATCACCCATGCAAGCCGGCAAACTATGCCAAACCGGCACGCGGCGGGCCTGATGAAACCACCATCTCGCCAGGCCTCCTTGGCAACCAGCCGCACGCCATGAAAGGACGGTGTTGCAGGTCAACACGCAGCGTGCAGGCCCGTGCAGTCACGGCACTGCACTCAGCATCCTGCCCCCAGTTGCCCGGATGCAACGGGACGCCCGGGTCGTCGCGCAACAAAAACCCCGCGCTTGCGGGGCTCTTGATGGGGCTTGGAGATGTCATGGGACTTTCCGGAATCGCCCTTTGGTGCCGGCAGTCAGAATCGAACTGACGACCTACCGCTTACAAGGCGGTTGCTCTACCAACTGAGCTATGCCGGCACAGGCTCGCATTCTAGCCTGCCGCGATGATCCGCGCGGCGCGGCGTTGTTCACTTCAGGCGCGTGCAGTCGAGCGGGCGCGGTGCGACCTGCACGGCGGCCTGTGCGCGGGCGGGATCGAACGACGGCCCGGGCACCAGGTCGAGCCAGTAACTTGCGCGGCCTTCGCCCAGCGGTTCGGCGCGTGCCGGAAAGCCCGCCGCCACCAGCGACTGGGCGCGGCGGTTGGCCGAATCCTCGCTGCGGTAGCGCCCGAGCGCGATCGAATTGGCTTCGCTGCCCTCGCGGACGATGAAGTAGTCGCCAAAGCCAGCCGCAGCGATTCGCTGCGCGGTCGCCTGCGCGTCGGCCAGGCTGGCCGCGGCCGGCAGCAGCACCCGCCAGCCGCGCGTGGTTCCACTGCGTGTCTCGCGCGGGACGACCTTCGTCGCCACCGCCATCAGTACTTCGTGCGCGTTCTTCGCCGCCGCGGCATCGGCGAACGGACCGAAGCTGTAGCACTGCGCAGGCATGGCGGCGGCCGCCTTTGCAGCGACGACCTCCTGGGCTGGCGGCGTGGCTGCAGTTGGCGGCACGGCCGCAGCAGGTGGCGGTGCAGGCGCGGTGACCGGTGCCGTTTCCGCCGGGACCGCAGCCGCAGGCGCGGCTTTGGCCGTCGTGCGCGCTTCGCTGGCCAGCTGCAGGCGCGCAACGCCCAGCGGTTGTTCGATGGCGGCCGGTGTCGGCGGCGGCGCGCGCAGCGTCCACCAGGCGGCAACACCGAGATTGAGCACGATCAGCAGGACGACCAGGGCGCGTATGAGCATGGACGGATTCTAAGCGGCGCTTTCGGCGCCGGCCCACTGCGCCAGGCCTTCGAGCACGAGCGTTGCGACCTGGGTCGCGTTCGGCAGGTGGGGCAGCAGTGCCTCGGCACCGCCGCCATGGACGATCAGTCGCGGCATCCGGCCCAGTCGCTGCCGGGCGGCCCCCAGGCTGCGCTCGATCAGCGCCAGCGCGGCGCCGTCGCAGCCGGAGGCCAGTGCGTCCTCGGTGTCGCTGGCGAAGTCGATGTAGTCGCCACCGCTTTCCGGCAACTGTGGCGCACGCTCGTGCAGCGCTTCGCGCATCAGCGTTGGCGAAGGCGCGATGCGTCCGCCGAGATGGCGGCCATCGGCGTCGATGAGATCGATGGTGAGCGCGGTGCCGACGCCGCAGACCAGCGCGGCGTCGCTGATGCGCGCATGGGCGGCCAGCAGCGCCAGGAAGCGGTCGACACCCAGCTTGCGCGGGTCGGCGTAGGCGATCCGTACCGCGCCCGATTGCACCTGCGTGCGGGCAAGGGAGATGCGCCGGCAGCGCGCGGTCAGCGCGTCGAGCACTGCAACTCGCAGCGCCGGATGGGCGACGCTGGCCAGGTAGGCGACATCGATGCGCTCGGGCAACAGCTCCGCCAGCGCCGCGGCCACGTCGTCCTCGCGGTGCGGCAGGGCGATCGCCTCACCGGCGCGGCCGTCGGTCTGCAGCGGCGCGCACTTCAGGCGGGTATTGCCCAGGTCGAACAACCACGCAGTCATGCCCCGTCCCCTTGTTGTGCGCCGCGGCGCACGCTGACTTCACCGGCATGGAAATGCCGTTCCTCGCCATTGTCCAGGCGCACCCGCAGCGCGCCATCATCGGCCAAGCCCAGCGCGGTGCCGTGCACCGTCGCCGTGGCGCCGTGCATGCTCACGCCCTGCCCGGCCAATGCATCGAGCGCGGCGTAGCGTGCATTGAATCCGGCCAGCCCGTTCGCATCGAATTCTTCCAGCGCGTGCAGCAATCGCGCCAGAACCGCCGCGGCCAGGGCATTGCGATCCGGCGGCGTAGTGGCGAGCGAGGCCAGGTCGCACCATGGCTGGTCGATCTGCGCGGCCACGGCCGCCGGCATGCGCACGTTGATGCCCAGCCCGATCACTGCGCGCACCGGTCCGGCGTGCTCGCCCCCGCCTTCGACCAGGATGCCGCCGAGCTTGCGCAGCGCGCCGTCAGGGTCGACCACCACCAGGTCGTTGGGCCATTTCAGGCGTACACCGGCAAAGCCCGCGGCCTGCAGGGCTTCCGCCGCCGCGATGCCGGCCACCAGGCTGAGACCACCGAGGCGGGCCAGGCCACCGCCAAACTGGCGGGCGAGCGACAGGTACAGGTGCGCGGCCAGGGGCGACGCCCATTCGCGGCCGCGACGGCCGCGACCGCCGCTCTGGCGCTCGGCCAGCAGCACCAGGGCGCCGCGCTCGGGCGTGGGCCTGCGCAGCAGCTCGGAATTGGTCGAGTCGATGGTCCAGGCCGTTTCCATGCCGGCCAAAGCCGAACTGGCGTCGGCAGGCAGTTGCTCGCGGATCGCGGCCGCGTCCAGCAGGTCGATCGGTTGCGCCAGCCGGTAGCCACGCCCGGCCTGGGCTTCGATCGCGACCCCGGCCTCGCGCAGCGCCTCGATCCGCTTCCAGACCGCCGCCCGGGTCTGGCCGCTGGCCTGCGCCAGGGCGTCGCCCGACGCCGGCCCGGCCATCAGCCGCTGCAGCAAGGCGCGGTCATCCATCAGCCGCGCCCCTGGCGTGCGCAGCGTTGGCGGCAGTCGGCTGGCAACAACGGGAGGGGCACCCGCAGGCGCGGTTGCGGGCGAAGGGCGCGCGTCATGGCGCGAATTATGCGCGAGGGCGCAAGCCCGGCGTCAGGCGCTCCCCAACTGAACCGACGCCATCCGGGCGTGGCCGGCCCCGGCCGACGGGGCCGTAAGCGGGGATGCCGGTGGTCGAAGGGGCCTGGCGGGCAGGCCGCATAGGGGGGGAGCAGGTCGCCCCCGCCCCTTCGTCACCGGTGAAATCGCGCCCGCGCCGGGCGCCGAATCGGCAGGACGACGGCCCGGCGCGCCGAGCGGTTGCAACCATCCGCCCCGCAGCTGCATCGATAAGAGAAGATACCTATGCAGCATCGCCCCGGGACCGCCCGGTGGACAGTCGGACGAGATGCTGCCCCGTACGAGCAGTGAGCACAGGGAGAGTTGCTGCAATGCACCACGGCACCGGCCGCCCAACGGCCAGAACGACCCAAGGTTTTCGCGCTATATTCCAGTATTGCCTGAAGCCGTCGGCTTCAGGCCCGTCCGAGGAATCTGTCATGTTCCGGATCTGCCTGTGCCTGCTGATCGTAGTCGCCAGCTCGACTTCGGCTGCGCGCGAGATCAAGCTCAGCTCCGCCAACAGCGGCAGCTGCCCGGAATCGATCGCGCTCGAGCGCGAAGCTGCACGTCCCCAGGCACGCGCAACCGCTGCGCCGGCCCGCGCCACCAAGCCGGTCAAGCCGGCCATGCACAGCGATGCCGCCAGCAGCAATGGCCGCATGCAGTCGCCGCGCTGGCACAGCTTCCTGCCTGGCATGTTCCGCTAAGGCAACGGCTACGCGGTACGTGTAACTGCCACCCTTGCTGAACCTGTTCCGGCGCTTCTCGCGCACTCCTGACACGATCCCCGACGCGATCTGGCTGCAGACGCGCGCTCGCGCTCCCTGGCTTCCCCACCTCGATCCCGGACGCGATGCGCGCCTGCGCGAACTTGCGGCGCGCTTCCTGCACGAGAAAACCATCAGCCCGATCGGCGAGCTGGTGCTGGACGAGGTCCAGCGCTGCATGCTCGCCGCGCTGTGCTGCCTGCCATTGATCGAATTCGGTGCGCAGGGCCTGCACGGCTGGTCGCAGCTGATCGTCTACCCCGACGCCTTCCGCGTGAATCGCAGCCACATGGATGCCGCCGGCGTGCTGCACGAATGGCAGGACGACCTGATCGGCGAAGCCTGGGAAGCCGGGCCGGTGATCCTGTCGTGGGCCGACGTCGTGGCCGACTGCGAAGATCCAAAGGCAGGGTTCTGCGTGGCCGCGCACGAGATGGCGCACAAGATCGACGTGCTCGATGGTCTGCTCGATGGCACGCCGCCATTGCCGCGCCCCTGGCAGCGCGAATGGGCGCGCGATTTCCAGTTGGCCTACGACGCGCTGGCCGCGCGCGTGGACGCGGGCGAGGACACCGCGATCGACGGTTATGCCACCGAAGCGCCGGAAGAGTTCTTCGCGGTCGCCACCGAGTATCACTTCAGCGATCCGCAACTGCTCGAGACCGAGATGCCGCAAGTGGCCGCGCACCTGCGCCGGTTCTACGGCCCGTCACCGTTCGCGCAGGCGCACCCGTAGCGGCGCGCTTTACAGGCCCGGTGGCAACACGACTTCGAAGCGCGCACCGCCGAGCTCCTTCGAGCGGCTGACATCCAGCGTGCCGCGATAACTGCGCACCACGTCGAGCACGGTCGCCAGGCCGATGCCGTGGCCCTGTACGCGCTCATCGCCGCGCACGCCACGCTGCAGCACCAGGTCGATCTTGTCCTCCGGCACACCGGGGCCGTCATCGTCGACGGCGAGCAGCAGACCCGGGCGGCGGTTGGGTGCGATCTCGCCGCGCTTGGCGGTGAGCAGCACGCGTGAGTGCGCCCACTTGAAGGCGTTCTCGATCAGGTTGCCGAGCACTTCCTGCAGGTCGCCCGGCTCGCCGTAGAACTTCACGCCTTCCTCGATATCGAACTCGCACAGCACGCCCTTGGCGGCGTAGATCTTTTCCAGGCTGCGCACGATCTGGTCGGCATACGGTTCGATTTCCAGCGGAGCGGCGAACAGCATGTGGCCCGATCGCGCCGCGCGCGCCAGCTGGTACGAGACCAGGTCGCTCATGCGTCGAACCTGGATGTCGACTTCCTCGCGCAGCTCTGCGGCGGAGATGTCCTCGCCGGCGCGCGCGCGCAACACGGCAAGCGGTGTCTTCAGGCTGTGCGCAAGGTCGGCCAGCGTGTTGCGCTGGCGGTCGAGGTTCTCGCGCTCGCTCTCGATGAAGGCGTTGATGCTCTCGGTCAGCGGTTCGAGTTCGCGCGGATGGCGGCCGCTCATTCGCGATGCCACACCGCGCTGCACCTTCTTGAGTTCGTCGATGACGCGTCGCAGCGGGCGCAGGCTCCAGCGCAGCACCACGGCCTGCAACAGCATCAGGATGAAACCGGCGCCGCCGAGGTAGCGCCACAACGCCTGGCGGAACACGCTGACCTGGCGGCTGAGCGCGGTGGTGTCTTCGAGGATGTAGATCGTGTACGGGAACTCCGACTTGGCATCGCCACCGGCGCTCCAGATCAGGCCGCGGCCGTAGCGGTAGGCCTCGCCGGGCTGGCCGTTGATCTCGGTGATCGGCAGCGGTCCTTCGAAGTGCTCCTGGTTGGCTTCCAGCATCTGCCCGGCCGGCAACGACGGCCCCTGCGCCGAGGCCGAATCCCAGTGGCCGTTGGGCAGGATCACTTCGGCATACAGGCCGCTGCCGGGACGGTCCAGGCGCGGATCGACTGTTTCGTAGGGCGGGATGAACTCGCCATTGCGGGCGAACTCACCGCCGGCGACATAGGCCAGCGCCAGGCTGCGCAGGCGCTGGCGCATGTTGCTTTCGGCGGTTTCCAGGAAGGCGCGGTCGAGCGCGTAGCCGGCCAGCGCCAGGAAGGCGATCAGGCCCAGGCTGGCGCCCAGCAGCTGCCGGGCCTGCAATGAACGCGGCTGGCCCCAGCTCATGGGCGCGGTCCCCGACTCATGGGTGCGGACGGCGCGGGCTGGGGAGTCGACATGTAGCGCAAGCGTACTAACGCTACCGCGCGATGGCGATCACTCGCCGTCGCGCGGCGCGCCCCTGTCATCAGATCCCTGCCAGCGGCTGCGTTGCGGGCGAGCAGTCAGTCCCCGCTGCGCGCGATGGCGAAGCGGTAGCCGCGGCCGCGCACGGTCTCGATCGGCTTGAGCGCGCCGTCCGGGTCGAGCTTCTTGCGCAGGCGGCCGATGAAGACCTCCAGCACGTTGGAGTCGCGGTCGAAGTCCTGCTGGTAGATGTGCTCGGTCAGGTCGGCCTTCGAGACCAGCTCGCCGGCGTGCATCATCAGGTACTCCAGCACCTTGTACTCGTAGCTCGTCAGGTCGACGTTGCTGCCGGCGACGCTTACCGTCTGCGCGGCAAGGTCGAGCACGACCGGGCCGCACTCCAGGGTCGGCTTGCTCCAGCCGGCGGCGCGACGCACCAGGGCGTTGAGGCGGGCCAGCAGTTCCTCGATGTGGAAGGGCTTGACCAGGTAGTCGTCGGCGCCCTGCTTGAGGCCCTCGACCTTGTCCTGCCAGCTCGAACGCGCCGTCAGGATCAGCACCGGGAATTTCTTGCCCTCGTCGCGCAGCGCCTTGATCAGCTCCATGCCCGACATCTTGGGCAGGCCGAGATCGATGATGCCCAGGTCGAACGGGACTTCGCGGCCCATGTAGAGGCCTTCCTCGCCGTCCTGCGCGGCATCGACCGCGAAGCCTTCCCGCTTCAGCCGGGCTGCCAGGGTCTCGCGCAGAGGAGCTTCGTCTTCGACCAGCAGAATTCGCATGTGGACTCCAATGTCTGTCGTTCTGTCTCGGCCGCTCCCCGTCGCCGGGGCGGGCTGGCCAGAGCGTGGCGGTTCAGTCGTCGTCGCGGCGTGTAGGTTCGTCACGGTCGCGGCCGCGGTCACGCGTCTGCGGGTCGTCCATGTAGATCCTTACCCGACCGCTGGAATCGACCACTTTGACGCGATTCACATCGCGACCATCGTACGGCACCCGCTCCGCGCTCAGCACCTGGCCGCCGGTCCGGCGTTCGACCCGGCGCACCGAATCGGACAACTCCTGGCGATCGGAACTGCGGTCGTGGCCCCTGTCCTGGCCGCCACGGTCCTGGCCTTGACCGCCCCGGTCCTGGCCACGTCCACCGCCCTGACCCTGACCCCTATCCTGCGCCAATGCATCGCCGCCCGCGACCACCAGGGTGGCAAGCAACAGCAGGGCGAAGGGTCGGCGTATCAACGTCATCATGCTCGGTGCAGGCGGCTCTTGCGGGGGCGAGCTCTTGAGGCAAGCTCAACTGGGCAATATCGCACGATCGTGCGACGAGAGTGCATTCTCGGAACGATGCGGTGAATCCGGTCTGAACTTTTCCATCACGCCGTGGCCGGGATTCAGGCCCAGCGCCGTTGCCAGTGGCTCTCAGTAGATTTCGCCGACGCAGCAGCGCAGCGATCCACCGCCGGCTTCGATCGCATCCAGGCCGATACTGCGCAGACCGAAGCCCGCCGCAGCCAGGGCCTCCCGATGGGGGCCGCTGAGGGCCGCGGCCGCCTGCGCGCTCATCCACACCGCGTCGTCGGACAGGGCGATGGCATTGCCGGCGAAGGCGGCATGCTCGGCCGGGGACAGCTGCAGCGCGTGCGGCGCATAGAAGTCGACTATGGCCTCGACCACCGCTTGGTCGGCGAAGCCCCCGGCACATACCAGTGCCGCGCGCCCGGCCAGGATCGCGAGCACCACATTGGTGTGGTACTCGCCGGGGGCCAGGTCGAACATCAAGGTGGCACGCAGGCCGAGGGCTTCGTACATGAGCCGGGCACCGGTCTCGTCACAGCGCTCAGACAGGCCGCAGAAGCCGAGGCCGCGGGCGCGGTCGATCACCAGCGCACCGGTCAGCTCGCACGGGTGCGGCTGGGTCGACAGGTCGATCTCGGCGTAGTCGAGCACGCCACCGAAGAAGGCACGAATGTCGGCACGGGAGGCTTCGCGCTGGCGCACCGGGTGACGCATGCGTCCGACGACGTAGCGGCCGGCGGCGGTGGCGAAGACGTTGTTGGGGAACAGCGCGTCGGGCGTTTCCGGATCACCGGCGAAGCAGACCGTCGGCAATACCTGCGACAGCGCGCGATGCAGCTCGCGGTGCTCGGCACTGGCGCGTGCAGCATCGAAGCCGGCGGCCTGCGCCATGTAGCGATTGTCCACGGCAGACTGCTCGGCGAGGCGGAAGCCATCGGGCGCGACCAGGAAGGCAGCGCGTGCGGTCGCGGGACCGAAGTCGGCGTGCGTGGCGCGGGCGGTCGCGAGGAATCCGGCGACGTCGCGGGTGATCATGCGGCGCCCGCCTGCTCGGCGGCGAACGACTCGGTCAGCGCCAGTGCCTGCTCGATCAGCGACCAGTCCGCTCCCGGCTTGTGCGCGCCCTCGCTCAGCACCTGACGGAACGCGCGGCCACCGCGCTCGCCGGCAAACAAGCCGAGCAGGTGGCGCGTGATGTGCTTGAGGTATACGCCGCGCGCCAGCTGGTCCTCGATGTAGGGCCGCATCGAGCGCAAGAGCTCGGCACGGCTGCGCACCTCGCCACCGAACCAGGCCACGTCGAGCTGATGCAGCAGGTACGGGTCGTGGTAGGCGGCGCGACCGAGCATCGCACCGTCGGTGTGCTCCAGGTGCGCGGTGGCCTCGGCCTGGCTGGCGATGCCGCCATTGACCACGATCTGCAACTGCGGCCGCTCGCGCTTGAGCTGATAGGCCCAGTCGTAGCGCAGCGGCGGCACTTCGCGGTTCTCTTTCGGCGACAGACCTTTCAGCCAGGCATTGCGCGCGTGGATGACGAACATGCGGCAACCGGCATCGGCCACGGTGTCGATGAAGGACAGGAAGTGGTCCCAGTCGTGGTCGTCGTCGACGCCGAGACGGCACTTCACCGTCACCGGCACGTCGCAGCTTGCGACCATCGCCGCGACGCTGTCGGCGACCAGCTGCGGCTCACGCATCAGGCAGGCGCCGAAGCGGCCGGCCTGGACGCGGTCGGACGGGCAGCCGCAGTTGAGGTTGACCTCGTCGAACCCCCACTCGGCGCCGATGCGTGCAGCCTGCGCCAGCAGCTCCGGCTCGCTGCCACCCAGCTGCAGCGCGACCGGGTGTTCGATCGGGTCCATCGCCAGCAGCCGCGGGCGGTCGCCGTGGATCACCGCATTGGCGTGCACCATCTCGGTGTAGAGCCGGGCATGCGGGGCCAGCAGACGGTGGAAGACACGGCAGTGGCTGTCGGTCCAGTCCATCATCGGGGCGACGGAGAGGCGCAGCTGCAGCGGCGGGATGGCGGGGGCGCGGGTCATTTGCGGGGCATTGTAAGGCCCGCCGGCTGAGCCCCGGCTCAGGACGCCGCGGGCTCCCACACCATGTACACATCCGCCCGCGCGTAGTGCGAGCCCGGGCGCGGCGCGGGGTAATGGCGGAAGCCGACGCTTTCGTACAGCGCCAATGCCGGGCCGAGTTTCCTGCTCGATTCCAGGAACAGCTCGTGGCCGTTACGCGCCTTGAAGGCATCGATCGCACCGTGCATCAGCAGTCGACCGACACCGGCACCGCGCTGTTCCGGCGCGACGGCCATCTTGGTCAGCTCGTATACGCCTTCGGATTCGCACTTGAGGGCGACCGTGCCAACGGCGCGATCGTCGGCGTCGATGGCGAACAGTACGTGGCCGCCATTGGCGAGGATGTGTGTCTCGGGGTCGCCGAGCACTTCACGGTCGATCGGCTCGACCGTGAACCAGCGTTCGAGCCACTCAATATTGAGCTTGGCGAAGTCGTCACGCCAACGCGGTGCGTAGTCGACGATGCGGATGGGGGATGGGTCGCTCATGCCGCCATGATAGTGCTGCCCACGGCGGCAACCTATCAGTGTTTGTCGTTGCCCTTGCTCTTGCCGTTGTCCTTGGCACCCTGGCCCTTGCCCTGGCTCGCACCCTTGCCCTGCCCCTGGCTGGTGCCCTTGGACTTGCCGTTGCCCGTCGACGCCTGTGCCGGCTTGCCCTTGCTCGACTTGCCCTGCGCGCCCTTGCCGCGACCCGGGAAGTCGCGTTCCAGATCGGAGTCGATGGTGATCGTGCGGCCCCAGCGGTCGTAGCTGGGCACGAAGCCCTTCTTGAGGCGATGGAATTCCGCCGAACCGGGTTTGATGCCCAGGCCCTGGGCGACATTGCCCCAGCCCTGGCCGTGGTCGCGTTCCCAGATGTCGACAACGTAGCGGCAGGGCCGGCCGATGATCGATGCGATCGAACAGGCCAGGTAGACGTCGCCCGGTGCCCAGCGGCGGTCGACCAGCAGGCCGGTCACCAGGTCACGCGGGGCGCCGTAGTAGCGCACCATTTCGTCGACGAACGGGTCGCGGTAGCGACTGCCGTAGCGGTTCATGTCGCTGGCCCAGGTGTCGACCCAGACGTCGCCGCTGCGCGGATTCCAGCCGTATGTGTAGTCCTGGGCCGAAGCGGCGCCAGCGCTGGACAAGCCAACCAGGGCGACGAACAGCCCGGCAAATCTCGACTTCCACTGGGAATTCATGGGGTGGGTTCTCAACTGCGTTGGCGGGAATGCTGGGCGCGCTGCGGTGAACCGGTTCTGAAAACACGCCCCCGGGGCGGAAGCGGTTGCCGGGCATTTATACGAGTTTTCTGCAGGCGGCGTGAGGGGCCCGTCGCCACAAACGGCAACGGCACCCATCGGGGTGCCGTTGCCGGGGCCAGCCAGGCGACGATCAATCGTCGTCGTGGTGGCGGTAGCGACGGTCGTCGCGATAACGGTCGTCGTAGCGGACGTAACGATTGCCGTCGTAGCGGTTGTCGTAGCGGTCGCGGTCGTAGTAGACGTGATCACGGCGATGGTCGTAGCGACCGTCGTAGTAATGCGTCGTGCACTTGCCGTGCTTGTTGCACTTGCCGTTGTTGTTGTAATAGCCGTAGGCATTGCCGTAAGGCGGACCCGAACGGTAGACGCGGCGGTAGTACCTCGGGCGCCCGTAGTCGTGGACGACGATCAGGCGATCGCGGTAACCGCGGTCGTAGCGGGAATAGGGATAACCGCCGTGATAGATCACGTCGGCGACATCCACGATCACCCGTGCCCAGTCGTCGCCATCGCCGGCACGTGCCGGCGTCGGCGCCATTGCGACCGTACCCAGGCCGGCGGCCAACACCACGGTAGCCATCCAGCGGGAAAGGACGGTAGCCATCTTGATTCTCCTTGTTGCCCACCCCCCGGCGGGCACGGCATCAAGATGAGGTGAGGCGGGTGAACCGATTTTTAATGAAACGGGGGGGCGCCGTGGACGCTTAGCTGGCGTTGGGGTTGGGACGTCTGGCGAGCGACGCGTTGAGTGGTCCCGGGTGCGGCCCTTGGCCTTACCCGGGCTACGTCAGGGGGCTGCCAGGTGGCGGATCATGGCGGGGAGCTGGGCGGCGTGCTCGACGCGGCGCAGGCGCGGGGCATCGTCGGCGACGTCGGCTTCGTTCTCGTGCACCCAGTTGGTGTGATACGGGACATGGATGCCCCAGCCACCGAGTTCGAGCACCGGGGCGATGTCCGAGCGCAGCGAGTTGCCGACCATGACGAAGCGCTCGGCGGGAAGATCGAACTCTTCGAGCAGGCGCGCGTAGGTGGCGGTGTCCTTCTCGCTGACGATCTCGATGCGGCGGAACAACTCGGCGAAGCCGCACTGCCGCACTTTCGCTTCCTGGTGGAACAGGTCGCCCTTGGTGATCAGCACGACGTCGAACTCGGTGGCGATCGCTTCGACCGCTTCGCGGATGCCGGGCAGAAGTTCGACCGGATGACGCAGCAGGTCCTTGCCGAGGGTGACGACGCGATGCAGGTCCTGGGCGCTGATGCGCGACTGGGTGATGTCGACCGCGGCCTCGATCATCGACAGCACCATGCCTTTCACGCCGTAGCCGAACAGGGCGATGTTGCCCTTCTCGACTTCGTACAGTCGTTCGAGCACGCGTGCGTCGTGCAGGTCGACGTACGCGCCGACGATGCGTTCGAAGTCGAGCTGGGCCTGGTCGAAGTAGTCCTGGCTGCGCCAGAGGGTGTCATCGGCGTCGAAGCCGATCAGCTGGATGTCACTCATGTGCGCATTATGAGGGAACTGTCGATGCCCCAGGTCGATGCCCATAAAGAACAAGGGCGGCCGAAGCCGCCCTTGTCGTGGGAGAGGTGTTGCCGGCAGGCTCAGCCGCCGCTCTTGCTCTTGCCCGGTGCGGTCTGCACCTTGGCCACGTAAGCCTTGTACTCGTCGGTCGTGAGCGCGCCATCGGCGTTGGAGTCGGCCTGGTCGAAGACCTGGCCCAGGGCCGGGACGGTCGAGGCCTCGTTCTTGCTCAGCGCGCCGTCCTTGTTGGAATCGACGTCGGACCAGCTCTTCTTCTGCGGCGCAGCGGTCGGCGCAGCCGAGGCAGGTTCGGCCTGGGCAGCGGCGGCATCCTGGGCGGCCGGCGCCGGCGAAGCGGACTGGGCGAACGCGAGCGGAGCGGACAGCGCGGCCACCAGTGCGACGGCGGCGAGCAGCGGCTTGCGGGAATGGATGGTCATGCGTGTCTCCTGAAGTGGGCGGCCTTGAAGCCAGTTTCGATGCGCGGGAGGGCAACGTTGCCCCCTGACGTGCCGCACGACCCCACCTTGCCGGCGCACGCATGAACGCTTCTGCGGCGGCAATCGTTAAACCAGCGTTTTTTTAACCACACTCCGTGCGAATGACGGTAGCCGAGCGCCGTTTAGGTGACCGTGTTGGCGGATGAATGTGACGCAGTGGGAAATTCCAGCACGCCGCGCCGCCGTTGTTTTGCTGAACACAACACAACCTTTACCAACATCGGCGTCAACCAACGCGATCGATCAAGCAGGACGACATGCCCGGCAATCCGGCGCGAGGTTCGCGAAGGGGCGGCAGCGTGGTTCCCGGCATCTGCCAGGATGATCCGGCGTGATGACGCTGCGCCTCAGGCCTCGTCTTCACCGCGGACATCGGCCTGCGGCACACCGTCGTCGTCGAACTCGACGACGACCGTGATGGGGCGGCA
The DNA here is from genome assembly GCF_022637455.1 of Lysobacter sp. S4-A87. Lineage (NCBI taxonomy): Bacteria > Pseudomonadati > Pseudomonadota > Gammaproteobacteria > Lysobacterales > Lysobacteraceae > Lysobacter > Lysobacter sp. S4-A87. The sequence continues at coordinate 3,073,363 of NZ_CP093341.1, read as the reverse complement.
GCAGACCTGGCAGTCCTCGATGTAGTTCTGGGAACCGGCCGAATCGTCAATCACCAGAGTGATCGTCTCGCCGCAGTAGGGGCATTGCACGTCGACGGTGGGAAGCATGGCTTCCTCCTGGATGGCCGGGACATGCCCGGCCATGGGTTCAGGGCTTGGGCAGCGGCTGGTCGGGAGCGGGCACCAGTTCGATGTCGACCGGTTCGCCCGGATTGTGGCTGCGGATGTGGAACTGCGAGTCGTCGATCGCGATGATCTCGGTCGGATAGCTGATGCCTTCCTCGACCATCACCAGCGCACCCTTATCGAACGACCAGCGACCATGCATCGGCGTGCCATTGGGCGAATCGATCACCAGCGTGCCGTCGGCCAGGAACACATAAGTAGTGCCGGGTTCCACCGCGCCGGACTTGCTCACCTTCCACACCTTGTCGACGAACGCCGATGGCAGTGCCGGGGTCGTCACTGCCGGTGCGAGCGAGGCGTCTTCCGAAGGCAGCGGCGCATCGGTGGAGCGCGCAGGCTGGGCGGAGGTGTCCGCGGTGACCTGCGGCGTTGCCGGTTCGGGTTGCGGCGTCGGCGCCTGCGCCTTGCAGGCAGCCAGCACCAGCGTCGTCGCAACCAGCAGTGCTGTCGCGCAGCGGTTGTTCCTGGAGCGGTTGGCACGGGACGTCATTCTGTCCACCTCATCGTGGTTCTGGATGGAGGGCACCTTAGCACCGTCGTCGCAGCCGCCATCGTGCCGGCGTGCTCATCACGCGCCTCTAACCCTTTCGCGGCAAAGCTGGCAGGCACCGTTGCGAGTGATGGGCGCCCGCCCGGCCACGCACGCCTGGCGCATGCGCTCCCATCGCAATCCAGGAGCGAGACGATGAAGATCCGCCATGTATTCAGCACGCCCGATCTGGACACCGCGCAGGCGGTGATGAATACCGCGCGCGGCGCCGGTGTCGACAACGACGACATCCTGCTGGTGGCGCGCTCGGACATCGAGCTGGAAGACATCCCCAACGAGCGCAAGGAAGCCGACACCGACCTGATCCCGGCGGCGCTGCGCGGCGCAGGTTACGGCGGTGCGGCAGGCCTGCTCGCCGGCCTGGCCGCGGTCGTGCTCACGCCCATCGGGCTGACGCTGGCCGGCGCCGCGGCGGCGACCGTGGCCGGTGCGGCCGTGGGCTGCTGGGCATCGGCGCTGGTCGGCTCGTCCATTCCCGACCCGATCCGGCGCAAGTTCGATGCCGAGATCCAGTCCGGGCGGATCCTGGTGGTGCTCGATGGCAAGAAGGAATTCCTCGACGCGCTGGAATCGACACTGATCGCATCCGGCGCCACGCCGCTGCCCTACGAATCGACCAAGGCAATGGCCTGAGTCAGCGACGTCACGGCAGCGCCGACGACGTCCGCGCCGGCACCGGCTTGCCCAGCCCCAATGCCGTGCGATAGCGCTCGTGCAGCAACTGCACCTTGGCGACATACGCCTGGGTTTCGGCGTATGGCGGCACGCCACCGTAGCGAGTGACTGCGCCTATGCCTGCGTTGTATGCCGCGGCGACCAGGGTGAGGTCGTCGTGGTAGCGGCGCATCAGTGCACGCAGATGGCGCGCACCGGCATCGATGGATTGCACTGACGAGAACGGATCAACCACGCCGTACTCGCGACCGGTCGCCGGCATGAGTTGCATCACACCCTGCGCGCCCTTGGGCGAAACGGCATTGGCATCGAAGCCGCTTTCGGCGTGCGCGATCGCGCGCAGCCATGCTTCGTCGACGCCGGTGGCGCGCGCGGCAGCTCGGAACTGTTTCGGGTAGCGGTCGAGCTGCGCTGGGCCGACCTGTCCGAGCCCGACGTGCGCCGGCTCTCCGGGCGGCGCAGGCACGGTGAACGCGAGCACCTTCACCGAACCTGGCAACTTGCGCGTGCCATACACGACCTTGCCGTCCTGCTCGCGCTGATAGAGCGTACCGCTGACTGCGCCGCTGCTGCCCCACAGGTTTGGCAGGGCGGCCGCGTTGTCGTCGATCTCGCGCGCCTTGCAGCGTGAACCGGGCTCCGGCGCGGTCGAGAGGCTGACCGTGCCGTCGCGGACGCAACGGTAGACCTTGCGCGCCTGCGCTGGCGCGGCGATCGACAGTGCCAGCACGGCCAGCAGGGCGACAACGGCGGTATTCGACCGGCTCATCCGGCGGATTCTAGGCAGCGCACCTATAGGGGAGATGAAGCCGCCGGTGATCGCCGCACGCTGGCTACGCGGGCGTGGCCTGAACAGCCATGGCGCCCAGTCGCTGCAACGCGGCGTCGGCACGCTCGTCGAGCGGGTGGCCGAAGTTGAGTCGCAGGCAATGGCCGAAGCCGCGACTGGCCGAGAATATCGGCCCCGGCGCAATGCTGATGCCGTCGTGCACCGCCTGCCGCTGCAGCGCCAGCGCATCGCTGCCGGCGGGCAGCTCGATCCAGGCGAAGTAGCCACCCAGCGGTCGCGTCACCCGCGTGCCCGCCGGAAAGTAGCGCGCCACGGCCGCGATGTACTGCTCCTGTTGCGCGGCCAGGGTCGAGCGCAGGCGGCGCAGGTGGCGATCGTAGCCGCCGCGCTGCAGGTAGCGTGCGATCGCCAGTTGCGCCGGCACGTTGGTGTTGAGCGTGGTGGTGAGCTTGTTGCGCGCGATCACCTGGCGGAATCGTCCGGCGGCGACCCAGCCGATGCGATAACCCGGCGCAAGGCATTTGGAGAACGACGAGCAATGCATCACCAGGCCGTCGCGGTCGAATGCTTTCGCCGGCAGCAATCGCTTCGGTCCGAAATGCAGTTCGGCATAGACGTCATCTTCGATCAGCGGGATCGCGTGTTCGGCCAGCAAGGCGACCAGCTCGCGCTTGCCGGCTTCCGGCACGGTCGCGCCGAGCGGGTTGTGGAACGTCGGCATCAGCCAGCATGCGCGCGGCGAATGGCGGGCGATGGCCGCTTCCAGCGCAACCAGGTCGATGCCGTCGCGCGGATGCGTCGGCACTTCGATCGCGTGCAGGCCGTTGCGCTCCAGCGTCTGCAGCACCGCGTAGAAGCACGGCGATTCCACCAGCACCGCATCACCCGGGCGGGTCACCGCGGAGATCGCCAGCGTCAGTGCTTCCATCGCCCCGTTGGTGATCACGATCTCGTCGGCTGCCACTTCCATGCCGTCGATCAGGTAACGCTGGCTGATCTGCCGACGCAGCTCGCCCAGGCCCGGGGTGAGGTCGTCGACGGTGCTCCATGGATCGAGTTCCACCGCGGTGGCGGCGACGGCGCGGCCGAGTTTCGGCAGCGGGAACAGCAGCGGGCTCGGGAAGGCCGACCCGAACGGCACGACGTCGCGATCCATTGCCGACTGCAGGACGTCGAAGACCAGCTCGCTGACATCGACGCTGCGGGAGTCGCCGTCGGGGCGCGAGGCGATCTCCGGTTCCGGCGGCAACAGCCGCGGTCGCTGCGCGACGTAGTAGCCCGAGCGCGCGCGCGATTCGACCAGGCCCCTCGCCTCCAGCAGGTAGTAGGCCTGGAACACCGTCGCCGGGCTCAGCCGGCGCGCGGCGCAGGTCTGCCTCACCGACGGCAGGCGCTCGCCGGGCCGGAAGACGCCGGCCTGGATGGAATGGGCGATGTCGTCGGCGAGGGCCTGGTAACGCTTCATGGGGTGATCAGGCCAGGGCCCGGAGGGAGGCCGGGCGGCAATCTGATACGGTTTTTCTGACCATTTCTGATTCTATTACGACTGATACCCGCAGCCTAGACTGCGCGCATTCCCCACCACGAGCCCGACCGCCATGTCCGCGGACGTGCAGCTGCACCTCGCCCTGATCCTGTTCGCCCCCTGGTTTGCGATCCTTTCGGTCCTGTACTGGCTCTACCCGCGCCAGCCACGCGGGCCGGCGCGGACGCTGGCCGATTCCTCCGCCCTGGTGCTGGCCACCGCCGCGGCCATGGCCGGCATGTACTGGGGCATGTGGCATGCCGACCCCGGTTTCGGACCGATGTGGAAGCAGGTCCTGGCGACCTCGCTGGCCTATGGCCTCTACCTCGGGGTGATGACCGTCGCCCTGCTCCTGCGCCGGGCCTGGTTCTCGCGCCTGCGCGCCCGCCAACCGCACGCCAGCCAGAGTCCGGCCTCCCCATGAAAACCTTGTTCGTCGTCGCCTTCCTCGGCCTGATCGTCTACAACCTCGGCGCCGCCCTGTATTACATGCTGGTCGACCGGGGCCAGAGCAAGCGCGCAGTCAATGCCCTGACGTGGCGGATCGGCTTGTCGATCGCGCTGATCGGGATGGTTGCGGCAGGCATTGCGACGGGTCTCATCCAGCCGCACGGCGTCGGCACATGACCGTCACCAAATGAAACGGCCTTCACGCCCCGCGCACTAGGCTCGTTGGCGCTGCCGGCAGCAGGAAACCCGTATCGCCGGCACGCCCGGAAGCAAATTGATCCAGGTCAAACGCGCACGGAAGGCGCGTTCATAGAATGCCGCCGACCCGGCGCACGGAAAGGGGCACGCCCAAATGCAAGCGGTTGCAGAAACCTATAACGACAAGATCGTGCGCCAGTTCGCCGCGGTGACGGTGCTCTGGGGCATCGTCGGCATGGCGGTCGGCGTGCTCATCGCCGCCCAGCTGTACTGGCCGGCGCTGAACTTCGACACCGCCTGGCTCAGCTATGGCCGCCTGCGGCCACTACACACCAACGCGGTGATCTTCGCCTTCGGCGGTTCGGCGCTGTTTGCGACCAGCTATTACATCGTGCAGCGCACCTGCCACGTCCGCCTGTTCTCCGACAAGCTTGCCGCCTTCACCTTCTGGGGCTGGCAGGCGGTGATCGTGGCGGCCGCCATCACCCTGCCCATGGGCCTGACCCAGGGCAAGGAATACGCCGAACTGGAATGGCCGATCGACCTGCTGATCACCGCGGTCTGGGTCGCCTACGGTGTCGTCTTCTTCGGCACCATCGTCAAGCGCCGGGTGCGACACATCTATGTGGCCAACTGGTTCTTCGGCGCCTACATCATCACCATCGCCCTGCTCCACATCGTCAACAACATGGCGATACCGGTCGGGCTGGGCAAGTCGTACTCGATGTACTCCGGCGCGGTCGATGCGATGGCGCAGTGGTGGTACGGGCACAACGCGGTCGGTTTCTTCCTGACCGCGGCCTTCCTGGGAATGATGTACTACTTCGTGCCCAAGCAGGCCGGGCGCCCGGTGTACTCGTACCGCTTGTCGATCGTGCACTTCTGGGCGCTGATCGCCATCTACATGTGGGCCGGTCCGCACCACCTGCAGTACACCGCGCTGCCGGACTGGGCGCAGTCGCTGGGCATGGTGTTCTCGCTGGTGCTGCTGGCACCGAGCTGGGGCGGCGCGATCAACGGCATCATGACCCTGTCGGGTGCCTGGGACAAACTGCGGACCGACCCGATCCTGAAGTTCCTGATCGTCGCGATCTCGTTCTACATGATCGCCACCTTCGAGGGACCGATGATGTCGATCAAGACGGTCAACTCGCTCTCGCACTACACCGACTGGACCGTCGGCCACGTCCACGCCGGCGCGCTGGGCTGGGTGGCGATGATCTCCATCGGCTCGCTCTATTCGCTGCTGCCGCGCCTGCTGGGGCAGAAGGAAATGTTCTCGGTCAAAGCCATCGACCTGCATTTCTGGCTGCACACCGTCGGCGTGCTGCTCTATATCGCCTCGATGTGGATCGCCGGCGTGATGCAGGGCCTGATGTGGCGTGCCACCAACCCCGACGGCACGCTGACCTACAGCTTCGTGGAGGCACTCAACGCGACATACCCCTATTACCTCGGTCGCCTTGCCGGTGGCCTGGTGGTGCTGGCCGGCATGTTCCTCATGGCCTGGAACGTGATCCGCACCTGGCAGCAGGCCGGTAATCCCGTCCCGACCCCGGTGTTGCCGCCGGACACTGCCCGCGCCCACGCCTGAGGTCGACATGAGTCACGCACACGAGAAAGTCGAAACCAACGTCGGCCTGATGGCAGTGCTGATCGCCGTGGCCGTGTCGTTCGGCGGCCTGGCCGAGATCGTGCCGTTGATGTACCAGGCCGAGGCGATCAAGCCGCTGCCCGGCGTCAAGCCCTACCCCGCCCTGCAACTGGCCGGCCGCGACGTCTACGTCCGCGAGGGTTGCTACAACTGCCATTCGCAGATGGTGCGCACGCTTCGTTTCGAGACCGAGCGTTACGGCCATTACTCGCTGGCCGGTGAGTCGGTCTACGACCATCCGTTCCAGTGGGGCAGCAAGCGCACCGGTCCGGACCTCGCCCGTGTCGGCGGCCGCTACTCCGACGACTGGCATCGCGTGCATCTGTTGAATCCGCGCGACGTGGTGCCGGAGTCGAACATGCCCGGCTTCCCGTGGCTGGCCGAGAACCGGATCGACGGTGCCGACGTCGAGCGTCGCATGCGCGCGCTCAAGCGCATCGGCGACCCCTACACCAACGAAGACATTGCCGGCGCCCAGGCGGCGGTCAACGGCAAGACCGAACTCGAAGCCGTGGTCGCCTACCTGCAGGGCCTGGGCAAGCACGCACCGAGGGGAGGCTGAGATGGTGTCCGGAATCGTCACCGCGGTGCTGCTGGTGCTGTTCGTGGCCGGCTGGATCTGGGCCTGGAGCCCCCGGCGCAGGCAGGAATTCGATGCGGCGGCTCGCCTGCCGCTGGATGAGCAAGGCAAGGAGACACGGCAATGAGCGCGGGCTGGTCGTGGTACGTGATTGCAATCGTCGTGCTCAACCTCGTGGGCTGCGTGTGGCTGCTGTGGTGGACGGGCAAGCGCAAGCCCGGCGATCCGGGCCCGACCGAGACCAGTCACTACTGGGACGGCGACATCACCGAATACAACAAGCCGATGCCGCGGTGGTGGATCAACCTGTTCTACCTCACCATCGTTTTCGCGATCGGCTATCTCATCTACTACCCGGGCCTGGGTGCGTTCGCCGGCGTCAGCAAGTGGACGTCGGTCGGTGAGCAGGCCGCCGACAAGGCCCGCGACGACGCCAAGCTCGAGCAGACCTTCGCTCCGTATGCGGGCAAGTCGATCGACGTGATCGCGCGTGATCCCAGGGCCGTGGCGCTGGGACGCTCGATCTTCAACAACACCTGCGCGACCTGCCATGGCTCGTCGGCGCGCGGCGCGATCGGCTATCCGAACCTCAGCGACGACATCTGGCACTGGGGCGGCTCGCCCGACCGGATCCTGCAGACCGTCCTGGATGGTCGCGAGGGCGTGATGCCCGAATGGGGCAAGGTCCTGACCGGCATGGGCGGCGACAACGCGGTCGACTACGTCATCGCCTACGTGCGCACCCTGTCGGATCCGGACAGCATGCAGAACAACTACATGGCCGCGCAGGGCAAGAGTCTCTACAACGGCGTGTGCGTGGCCTGCCACGGCGTCGACGGCAAGGGCAACCAGGAACTGGGCGCCCCCGATCTGACCGACGACTACTGGATGTACGGCAACACCACCCAGAGCATGCGCCAGACCATCACCAGCGGCCGCCACGGCAGCATGCCGGCGCACCGGCAGATCATCGGCGAGACGCGCGCGCGCCTGGTAGCCGCCTACGTCTGGTCGCTGTCGCACTCCGGCAAGCCCGCCACCACTGCGACCCGCTGACCGACAGGCCCATGCCCGACTACACCGTCCCGCGCTTCGATCATCCGCCCCGTCCGCTGGCACAGCGGCTCGGGGCGATCCTGTGGCCGAGTTTCTTCTCGGCGGCGGTGATGACGATGGTGTTCTTCGCCTTCGTCGATCCGCTGGCGCTGCGCGACATGACCTTCCCCGATCTGCCCCTGACACGCACGCTCGGATACAGCATCGCCTTCTTCATGTTCTGGCTGGCCACCGCTGCCTCCAGCGCGTTCACGTGGATCCTGCTTCGCCCTGCCAGTCGCTACAACCGGCCATTGCCGCCGGAGTGAGCCGAGTACTACCCCATGACCAAGAAGATCCCCCTCGACCTGCTGGATGACGGCAGCGCGCTGTACGTGAGCGAGCGCAAGATCTATCCGCGCGACGTCGATGGCGGCTTCCAGACCTGGCGCAAGATCGCGGTGGTGCTGCTGCTGGGCATGTTCTACGTGTTCCCGTGGCTGCGCTGGGACGGCCGCCAGGCGGTGCTGTTCGATCTGCCGGCGCGCAAGTTCTACGTGTTCGGGCTGAACTTCTGGCCGCAGGACTTCGTGTTCCTGGCGATGCTGCTGGTCATCGCCGGCTTCGCGCTGTTTTTCTTCACCGCCCTCGCCGGCCGCCTGTGGTGCGGCTACGCCTGCCCGCAGACGGTGTGGACCGAGGTCTTCCTGTGGATGGAGCAGTGGACCGAGGGCGACCGCAATGCGCGGATGAAGCTCGACGCAGGCCCCTGGAACCGCAACAAGATCCTGCGCAAGGGCAGCAAGCACGCGCTGTGGCTGGTGTTCGCGTTGTGGACGGGCTTCACCTTCGTCGGCTTCTTCACCCCGATCACCGACCTGGCCGCGCGCACGCCGTTGTTCGGCAGTGCGCCGGGCTGGGGCAACTGGGAACTGTTCTGGGTGCTGTTTTACGCCCTGGCGACGTGGGGCAATGCCGGCTTCCTGCGCGAGCAGGTGTGCAAGTACATGTGCCCGTATGCGCGCTTCCAGAGCGCGATGTTCGACCGCAACACGCTGATCATCGCCTACGACCCGATGCGCGGCGAACCGCGCGGCCCGCGCAAGCGCGGCATGACGGGCGCGGCCGAGCGCCGTGGCCTGCTCGATCCGGCCACCGCCTATGACTACGCGATGCGGGCCGCGCACTACGCCGTCAGCTCGGTGGTTGCAGCCGGCACGACTGCGGTCACCGACTCCGGCCTCAAGGTCGCCCCGCTGCCGAAGTTCGCGCCGGAGGAACTGGGCGACTGCATCGACTGCACGATCTGCGTGCAGGTCTGCCCGACCGGCATCGACATCCGCAACGGCCTGCAGTACGAGTGCATCGCCTGCGGTGCCTGCATCGATGCCTGCGACGATGTGATGGACAAGATGGGCTACCCGAAGGGGCTGATCCGCTATTCCACGCAGAACGCGATCGACGGCAAGCCAACGCGCGTGCTGCGCCCGCGTGTGTTCGTCTACGGCCTGCTGCTGCTCGCGCTGTGCGCCGGCTGGGCGTGGGGCGTGGGCCACCGCAGCCCGCTGATCGCCGAAGTGCTTCGTGACCGCAACGCGCTCTACCGCGAGACCGGCGACGGCCGTATCGAGAATGGTTACACCCTCAAGCTGGTCAACAAGGACGTCAAGGCGCAGCGCTTCCGCCTGACCGTGCAGGCGCCGGCCGGAATCGCCCTGGTCGGCAGTGGCACCAGCGGTGGCACCCAGGTCATCGATGCCCCCGCCGAGCAGGTGCTCAACCTGCCGCTGACGCTGTCCTCGCCGAAGGACGTGCGCGGCAAGCAGGAGATCGTCTTCAAGGTGCAGCGCATCGATGGCGCCGCGCAGGCGGACGTTCCCTCCACCTTCTTCGGGCCGATGTGATGGAGCGCGCCGGTCCGTTGCGCATGCCGATCATGTGGCTGGTCATCGGCCTGCCGGTCCTGTCGATCGTCGCAGGCGTCGGCCTGGTGGTGGTCGCCGTGCGCAGTGGCAGCACCGATGCGGTGATCGATCCGGTCCAGCGCACCGCGCAGATCCAGGTCACCGAACTGGGCCCGGATGCGCGCGCGCAGGCACTGAAGCTGTCGGCAGTGCTGCGCGTGGGCAAGGACATGGTCGAGCTGCTGCCGGTCGGCGGCGGTTTCGGCGAAGGCGACGTGCGCCGCGACGAGCCACTGACGCTGGTCCTTTCCCATCCAAGTGAGGCGGCGCAGGATCGTACCGTCATCCTGAAGCCGAGCGAGCTGGGCTGGCGTGCCGACATCGAACCGGCGTCCGACCACGACTGGCTGCTGCAGCTCTCGCCGGCTGACGGCAGCTGGCGCCTGCGCGGCCGGCTGCCGGCCGGGCAGCAAGCCGCACACCTGGCCCCGGCGCTGGCGGACGATTGACGCGGCGCCGGCCCATGGTCGATGCAGTTGCGATGATTGGGGGATGATGTCGGCATGAGCGTCACGCAGACCGCGCTGGCTCCGGACGATCGCCGTGGCGACATCCACGGCGGTGCGGCCGCGGGTGTTTGCCACCATTGTGGCGAGGCACTGGCGGGCGCGGGATCGACTCGCAACGGCGAGGTGGGCAACGGCGGGCACCTGTTCTGCTGCAACGGCTGCGCCGCGGCGGCGAACTGGATCCAGCAGGCCGCGCTGGAGGACTACTACCGCCTGCGCACCGTGCCCGCCGGCCGTGTCGATGCAGACGCCGCAGACTTCGCTGGCTGGGACCGCGAAGTCGTCCTCGCCGAGCACAGCCGCCACGTCCCCGGCGGCCGCGAGATCACCGTGCTCACCGACGCGATGCGCTGCGCCGCCTGCGCCTGGCTGGTCGACCGCGCCCTGCATCGCATTCCGGGCGTGCTCGATGCCGGTGCCAACGCGGTCACCGGTCGCATCGTCGTCGCATGGGACCCGCAAAAGGTCGCGCTGTCGGCGCTGATGTCACGGCTCAACGCCCTGGGCTATCGGCCGTGGCTGGCCACCGGCGATGCCCGCGAGCAGGCGCAGAAGCAGGAGCGCCGGCGCTGGCTGATCCGTCTGGGCGTGGCCGGGCTCGGTGCGATCCAGGCCATGATGTTCGCCGAGGCGCTGTACCTGGACACGGCCGGGCAGATGCCGCTGGCCACGCGCGATTTCTTCCGCTGGATCACTTTCCTGGTGTCGACGCCGGTGGTGTTCTATTCCGGCTGGCCGTTCCTGGAAGGCATGTGGCGCGAGCTGCGCGGGCGCCGCCTGGGCATGGACACGCTGATCGCGTCCTCGACGCTGCTGGCCTACTTCGCCAGCCTGGTCGAAACGGTCCGTGGCGGTGCGCACGTCTGGTACGACGCCGCGGTGATGTTCGTGCTGCTGTTGCTGGTGGCGCGGATGTTCGAACAGCGCGCGCGACGCGTCGCCAGTGCACAGGTCGACGCACTGGCGCGGGCGCGGCCGGCGCTGGCCACGCGCGAGCGCGCCGACGGCACGCGCGAACAGGTGGCGCTGGGTGAGCTTGCGATCGGCGACATCGTGCGTGTGTCCTCCGGTGAATCGGTGCCGGCCGACGGCGTGCTGCTCGATCACGCCTGCGGTTTCGATGAGGCGCTGATCACCGGCGAATCGGCGCCGGTGCAGCACGCGCCCGGCGCGACCGCGCTGGCCGGCAGCCTCTGCCGCGAACAGGCCGCACGCATCCGCGTAACCCGGGTCGGCAACGACACGCGCCTGTCGCAGCTGACCCGCCTGGTCGAACAGGCACAGGGCGAGCGTCCGGCACTGGCCCGCGTCGCCGAGCGCGTCGCCAGCGGTTTCGTGCTGGTGCTGGTGCCGTGTGCGCTCGCCGTCTACGCCTGGTGGCATCAGCACGACCCGGCTCGCGCGCTCGAAGTGACCCTGGCGCTGCTCGTGGTGAGTTGCCCGTGCGCGTTGTCGCTGGCGATCCCCACGGCGCTGACGGCCGCGCACGGCGCGCTGGCGCGGATGGGCGTGCTCGGACTGCGCGGCGACGCGCTGTCGGCCCTGGCACGCGTCGACCGCGTCGTGTTCGACAAGACCGGCACGCTCAGCAACGGCCGTCCGCAGCTGGATACGGTCGGCATCTTCGACGGCACCGATCCGGACGACGCGCTGGCGATTGCCGCAGCGCTGGAGCGCGACAGCGGCCATCCGCTGGCGCACGCCTTCGCCGACATCGACAGCGACTATCGCGCCGAGCAGTTGCACAGCACTCCCGGTCACGGCATCCAGGCCCGGATCGGAGACGCCAACTGGCGCCTGGGTCGCGCCGAATTCGCCGTCGGTGGCGAGGACGACGGCGCACTCTGGCTTGGCCGCGATGGCATCGCGGTCGCCCGCTTCACCGTCAGCGAAGCCAGGCGCGAGGACGCGCATGCCGCGGTGGAGGCCTTGCGGGCGCAAGGCCTGCAGGTCGAACTGTGCAGTGGCGATGCGCATGCGCCGGTGCGGCGCTTCGCGGCCGCGATCGGCATCGATACGGTGCGCTCGCGGCAGACGCCCGAACAGAAGCTGGCGCACGTTCGCGAACTGCAATCGCGCGGCGATGTCGTTGCGATGGTCGGCGACGGCCTCAACGATGCACCGGTGCTGGCCGGTGCCGACGTCTCGATCGCGATGGCCGAAGGCGCGGCGCTGGCACAGCGCGCGGCCGACTTCGTCGTCACCAGCCCTTCGCTGTTGCGCATCCCCGAAGCAATCGCGCTCGCCCGCCGCACCCAGGTGATCGTCCGCCAGAACCTGATCTGGGCGCTGGGCTACAACCTGCTTGCGCTGCCGCTGGCCGCCACCGGCCACGTCACGCCGTGGATCGCCGCGGTCGGCATGGCGCTCTCGTCGCTGCTGGTGACGCTCAATGCACTGCGCCTGGGGCGGCGTCCGGCTGGCGGGACGCGGCCATGACCATCCTGCTGCTGCTCGTGCCAATCAGCCTGGTCCTGCTGGGCATCGCGATCTGGGCGTTCGTGTGGGCCGTGCGGCGCGGGCAGTTCGACGATCTCGACACGCCCGCCATCGACATCCTGCGCGAAGACGCGCCGCCTGCCGCGCCGTCGCCACCACCGCAGGAAGGCGCGGATGCCGATTGACTGGCTGACCCTCGGTGCGGCCCTGCTCAGCGGCTTGCTGGGCGGCGTGCACTGCGCCGCGATGTGCGGCGGCATCGCCACCGGATTCTCGGCGACGGCAACCGGCCATCCCGGGCGGATCGCACTGGAAGCCAACCTCGGGCGTGTCGGCGGTTATGTCATTGCCGGCGCGATTGCCGGCGGCCTTGGCCATGGCATCGTCGAGGTGGCGCGGATCGAGGGACTGGCGCTGGCCGCGCGCATGCTGGTCGGCATCGTGCTGGTGATCGTCGCGCTGCGGTTGTTCGACCGGCATGGTCGGCTGGCGTTCCTGTCACGCCCCGGCAATCGCCTTTGGCAATTGCTGCGACCGTTGCAACAACGGCTGTTGCCCGCCGACACGCGCGCGCGACGGCTGGGCCTGGCGTTGCTGTGGGGCTGGCTGCCCTGCGGATTGAGCACGACGTTGCTGGTCGCGGCGTGGCTGCAGGCCAGCGCACTCAACGGTGCTTTGACGATGGCCGCGTTTGGCCTGGGCACCTTGCCGGTGATGCTGCCACTGACCATGAGCGGCGCACGCCTGGGCCGCTGGCTGCAGACGCGCTGGCGCAACGCCGCGGCAACGCTGGTGCTGGCTGCCGGCGTGCTGACGCTGACGGCGCCGTGGCTGATGCGGGTGCCGGCATTGCATTCGCTGCTGGCGGTGCTGGGGTGTGGCAGCTTGCCGGTGTGAGCGTTGCTCATCCGACAGGGCCGGCTTGACGGCACTGGACGGCTAGTGCGCCGCCTTCTGCCGCTTCGGCTCGCTGCTCTCGGCGCCGTGCGCAAGACGCTCCAGCGCGTCGATTTCGAGGATCTCCACGCGCCGCCCGTGCACTGCGATCACGCCATCGTCCTGCAGCCGGGTGAAACCGCGACTGACGGTTTCCAGCGCCAGGCCGAGGTAACGCGCGACGTCCTCGCGGCTCATCGGCAGGCGGAATGCCAGGGGTGACTGCCCGATCTGGCGGAAGCGCTCGCCCAGGCCATGCAGGAACAGGGCAATGCGCTCGTTGGCCTGGCGCCGGACCAGCATCTCCATATGATCCTGGTCGCGATTGAGGCTGTGCCCGATAACGCGCAGCAGCTGGTGCTGCAACGTCGGCAACTGCGCGGCCACGGCACTGAGCTGGTCGAGCGGGACATCACAGACATTGGCGCTTTCCAGCGCGACCGCTTCGCAGCGGTGCGCGCCGTCGCCGAGGGCATCCAGGCCGATCAGTTCACCGGCCAGGTGGAAGCCGACGACCTGCTCCTCGCCATCCTCGCTGATGCTGACGGTCTTGAAGGCGCCGTCGCGGGCGACGAAGACCGAGGCCAGCGGATCGCCGATGCGGAACAGCCGCTCGCCACGAGCGAGGGTGCGTCGTCGCCGGACGATTTCGTCGAGGCGGTTCAGTTCATCGGCGTCAATGCCGGCCGGAAGGCACAGCTGCTGCAGCGAGCATTGCGCGCAGCTGCGGCGCAGCCAGGCCAGGTCGAGGTCAACAGCGTCGTTCATCGGCGGCTATTGTCGCATGGCCCGGCTCGGCGCCGCGAACGAGTCGCAATGTCGCCACCAGGCAAGAAAGCGAAAGGCGGCCGAAGCCGCCTCTCGCACCACACACTCGACCCTGTGTGCCGCCCTCTGGCGGGGCGTGCATGGCCACTATGCCCGTGGCTGCATGAACGCCCGCGTCACCGGAAGATCAGAGACCCGTGGACGGATCGTTCTCCGGCCCGGAGCGTCGGCCTTCAAAGGTCCTTTGCGCCCGTTCGCGTGCCTCGCGCTTCTGTTGCGCGGTCATGCATACGCGCTCGACGCGATTGCTGCCCGCCTTCTTGATGCGTTCGCACACCTGGCGCTCGTCGGCGACCTGGCTGGAGACCGAATCGATCCATGCGATCTCGCCAGACGCCTTGGCGCGCTCTTCGGCGCTCAGGTCCTCGTAGCGGCGACCGTCGATGATCCCGATCAGGGCATCCTGGCGGCTCAGCAGTTCGCGGCGCTTGTCGGCCGACAGCGTATCGAAGCCGGCGGTACCGGCCGACAGATCACGGCGAATCCGGTCCTGCTTTTCCATCACCGCGACGGTATCGAACGGCTTGTCGTCCGCCGCCTTCGCCGCGGGCACGGCCAGGCAACTGCCTGCCAGTACGACTGCCAACACCAGATTCCTTGAAAACATGCACATGGCTCCCTGCTTTGAATTGTCCAGAAGATGGGGGGATCGACCAGAGGAGCGGGCACCATGAAGCAGCCATTGGCTGGCACGCATCTGGCGATCGTCATAGCCCCCTGGATCGCCCGCGACGGCAACCAGACGAGGATCACAGTTACGGTCGCGGCACTGCCGATCCTATGGCGGCTTGCCCGATTTCACGGCATCCCGTGACCTTTCCGCCAGAGTCGGAAAAGTCGGCGCCCGTGCGAGGCGCCAGAGCGCACGTGTTCCAGACACGGGACAGTGAATCCCCCGACTCCGCCCTTGGGCTGCGCAGGCGCAGACCCACTTATTCCGTGCAGCGATGGCTGCCCAGGCATTCCGCCGGGGCCCATCGCAGACGCCACCGCTCCCTCCCCCGATTGGCCGCGGTGACCGTTGCAGGAGTCAGTACAGCAATGAGCAAGAACAAGATGCTTTCCCGCGCCCTCATCGCCGTCCTCGCAGGCGCCGCCGCTTTCGGCGCGCAGGCTGCCGACAAGGGTTTCTATGCCGGTGCCGGCGTTGGCCAGTCGTTTGTCGATGAAGGCAATTATGACGACGAGGACACTGCGTTCTCGGTGTTCGGCGGTTACCAGTTCAACCGTTACTTCGGCCTTGAGGCCGGTTACGCCGATTTCGGCAAGCTGGAGCCGCGCGGCAACGGTGCGGAACTCGAGGCCAACTCGGTGTACCTGACCGCGGTCGGCACGGTGCCGATCACCGACAGTTTCTCGGCTTACGCCAAGGCCGGTTTCCAGCGCTGGGATCTCGACACGGCGATCCCGGGCGTTGTCGGCAATGACGATGACAGCGGCACCGATCCGACTTATGGCGTCGGCGTGCAGTATCGCTTCACCGACCATGTCGCACTTCGCGGTGAGTACAGCCGCTTCGAGATCGAGGACACCGACCTCGACCTGGCGCAGATCCAGGTCCGCTACGACTTCTGATCACAGCGAGCTGTGCGAGAACGAGGCCGCCGGTGAAAGCCGGCGGCCTTTTTTTGCGCTGCTGTCTCGAACAGTCTCGTAGCCCGGGTAAGCGCAGCGCACCCGGGTTCCGGCGGCGGAGCAACCCCCAGCCCGGCGGACGCCGCCGCTCCGCAGGCGCAACACCGCCCTCGGGACGAGCGCATTTCTCGTGCCCCCGAAGTGGCATCCGCAGCGCAGCATCAGGCACTCTCGGCATATCGCCCTAGTACAGGCAATGCCCTTGGACCAGCAGGCAACGACACACCCCACCTCGACCATCCGCGCCGTCAGTCGATGGCAGATCGTGGGCCTGTCGATCAACGACGTGATCGGCAGCGGCATCTACCTGCTGCCGGCCGCCGCCGCGGCGCTGCTGGGCCCGGCCAGCCTCTGGGCGGTGCTGCTGGCCGGATTCGCGGTCAGCCTGCTGGTGCTGTGCTATGCCCAGGCGGCGAGCTATTTCGATGGCCCCGGCGGTGGCTACCTGTATGCACGCGAAGCGTTCGGACCCTTCATCGGTTTCGAAGTCGGCTGGATGCTGCTGCTCACGCGCCTGGCCACGGCCGCAGCGCTGAGCAATGGCCTCGCCGAAGCCGTCACCCATTACTGGCCTGCCGCCGCATCGGGCCTGCCACGGGTCGCGATCGTCACCGGATCGCTCGGCCTGCTGGTGGTGATCAACGTGATCGGTGTGCGCGCCGCGGCACGGACCGGCGTCATCCTCGCCATCGGCAAATTGCTGCCGCTGCTTCTGTTCGTGGCCATCGGCGTCTTCCACGTCGATGCCGCGCTGGCCTCGCCAGCCAACGCACCGGTCACCTCCAAGACCCTCGCCGAAGCGGCACTGTTGCTGCTGTTCGCCTACGCCGGCTTCGAGAACCTCCCGGCCGCTGCCGGCGAGTATCGCAATCCACGCCGTGACGTGCCGTTCGCACTGCTGACGATGATCGCCACGGTCACGCTGGTCTATGTCAGCGTGCAATGGGTCGCCCTGGGCACGCTGCCGGGCCTGGCCCAGTCCTCGACGCCGCTGGCACAGGCCGCCGCGGGCTTCAGCGGCGAGACGCTGGCACTGCTGATGACGGTCGGCGCCAGCATTTCGATCCTGGGCACCAACAGCAACACCGTGATGATGGCGCCACGCTACCTGCTGGCGCTGGCCACCGACGGCTACGGCCCGCGCTCGCTCGCCGCGATCCATCCGCGCCTGCACACGCCAGCGGTCGCGGTCGTGGTGATCGGCGTGATCTCGCTGGCGCTGGCACTGTCGGGTTCGTTCGTGCAACTGGCGCTGCTGTCGGTCGTGTCGCGCCTGTGCACCTACATCGGCACCGCCTGCTCGGTGCTGGTGCTGCGCCGCCGCCACGGCCATCACGACGGTGCGTTGCAGTTGCCCTTCGGGCCGCTGATCCCGCTCGCGGCGATTGCCCTCAGCCTCGGGCTGCTTGCCAGCGCCAGCGCCGCCAACCTGCTCGCAGCGGCGGTGGCATTGCTGGTGGGCGCGATCA
Source organism: Lysobacter sp. S4-A87 (assembly GCF_022637455.1). NCBI lineage: Bacteria > Pseudomonadati > Pseudomonadota > Gammaproteobacteria > Lysobacterales > Lysobacteraceae > Lysobacter > Lysobacter sp. S4-A87. The sequence continues at coordinate 3,055,940 of NZ_CP093341.1, read as the reverse complement.
TCTACAAGTTCCGCCGCGCGCCGCACCCCGCGTAGCCCGGAAAAGCACAGCGCAACCGGGGCCCGTCACCCTGGCACTGGCACTGGCACTGGCACTGGCACTGGCACCGGCACCGGGGCCGGGACCGGGACCGGGACCGGGACCGGGTCTGGCATTTCCATCAACTGCCGCTGCAGGTCGTAGAGGATCCCGGCATCACCGGGCAGCCACTGCTCGTCCTCGTTGCCGCGGTAGTGGCGATGGAACGCGCGCACGGCCGCGGCCGGGTCGCGCAGGTCGTAGCCGATGAGGCGCAATGCCACCCAAGGATCGAACCCGGCCGGCGCCGCGGCGAGCGGCGCTTGCGGCCACAGGCCATAACCGGCTTCGGCCAGCCGCTGCCACGGGAACAACGCGCTCGGATCGCGCTTTCGCGACGGCGCGATGTCGCCGTGGCCGATGACCAGGTGGCGCGGGATGTCCAGGCGCGCGGTGATGTTGTCCAGCAAGCGCAACAGCGCGTCGATCTGTGCCGTGCTGAACGGTGCGACGCCGTCGTTGTCCAGTTCGATGCCGATCGTGCCGGAGTTGAGGTCGGACACGCCGCCCCAGCTCGATGCACCGGCGTGCCATGCGCGCTCGGATTCGGCCACCAGCTGGTACAGGCGACCGTCCTTCCCGATCAGGTAATGGGCGCTGACGCGCCCGGTGGAATTGCGGGTCTGCAGCGTCAGCAACGCCGCCTCGGCCGATTCCATCTCGGTCTGGTGGATGATGATCATCTGCGCGCTGCGGGCGTTGTAGTTCAGCGACGGCCGCCACTCGGGCGGCGGATTGGGTGCGGCCGGCGGCGCGCTCGCACAACCGGCAAGCATCAGTGCGCTGGCCACGACGGCGATGACTGCTTTCATCCGGATCTCCTTGCGTTCACGGCAACCCCTGTCCCGTCATCAGGGCACGGTTGCGTGCGCGGTTGCTCGATGTGCGTATCGCCATCGGGTCGGTTCTGTTGCCGGTGACGGTGACTGGCGTCCGCATTGTTCCACAGCCATGGTTCTGGACGTTGCGACCCGCAGCCGGGTCCTGTCGCGAGCGTGGACAGCCGTGGCTATGCTCTCGCGCTGGACGAATCAGGGGACGGGATTGGACATCCTCATTGCCGCGCTGCACGCCGCGGTCGAATACAGATTCTGGGTCACGGTGCTGCTGATGGGGGCGGTGACGGCCGTGGCCGTACTGCTCCAGCCGCAAGGCGTGTGGCTGCCGGCGACGGCACTGGTGGCGCTGCTGGTCCTGGCCAACCTGTTCTTCGGCCACCGACTCGCGAGTGCACCGTCTCCGCCGCCGCGCAACGATGCCCCGCCACCGCAACCGGGCCTCGAGTCCGTGGCCGCGTGCAACGCCGGTGCGAGTACCGGCGGGCGCGTGATCGCCGGAACGCCGCGGCAGGTGGACACCGCGCGCTGATGCACTCCGGCTGATTCGTCCGGGTCGCGATCTTTAGGGAAACCGGACATCGCCGCAGGGCGCGGCGATGTCCTTCGATCTGCTCAGCCGATCTGCTCAGCCGATGCGTTCAGCCGATCCGTTCAGCCAATCCAGCGCCGGGCCGCGGCCTTGCTCGCGTAAGAGAGCAGGAACAGCGCGATGACGAGAATCAGGGCCGGCATCGCCAGTCCGATCGGGCCCAGCAGGCCCCATGCCGGGGTCACCACGAAGGTGCCGGCAATCTGCACGACCAGTGCCGCCAGCGACAGCTGGAACAGGGCGACCGCCCAGCGCTTCTTCATCAGCAACCCGATCGCGCCGAACGCGCCGCCGAACACGGCCACGCCATAGGCGGCATTGAGCCAGGTCGGCGTGGCTTCGATGATCTGCTGCTGCTCGGGCGGCAACGCCGCCATCTGCGCCGTCCCTGCGCTCATCTGCATGTAGAACATGTAGACGCCGATGAGGTTCCATACCAGCGCAAGCGTGGCGATGATCCAGTAACTGGTGGGACGCGACGACGCAACGACAGTGGTCATGTTTCCCTCTCCCCAGGGGCGGGATGCCCTGCGGCAAGACTACCCGCCTGCCTGGCTGCGTGTTGCCGCACTGCGGCATGGCGACCGCCCTGCCCGCCGGCCGAGCTGGACGCTGGCCGGCCCGCTCAGGTCTTGCGGATGGCGTGGCCGCCGAACTCGTTGCGCATCGCCGCCAGCAGCTTGTCGGCGAAGGAGTCGTCTTCGCGCGAGCGCAGCCGCTCCAGCAGCGACAGCGTGATCACCGGCGCAGACACGTCCAGATCGATGGCCTCGGCCACGGTCCAGCGGCCCTCGCCGGAGTCGGCGACGTAGGGGGCGATACCGTCCAGTTGCGGGTTGCGGCCGAGCGCATCGGCGCTGAGGTCGAGCAGCCACGAACGCACCACGCTGCCATGGCGCCAGATCTGCGCCACCTGCGCCAGGTCGAGGCCGAAGTCGGACTTGCGCTGCATGATCGCGAAGCCCTCGGCGTAGGCCTGCATCATTCCGTATTCGATGCCGTTGTGGACCATCTTGGCGAAGTGTCCGGCGCCACTGGGACCGACCCGTCCCCAACCGCTGTCGGGCGTCGGTGCCAGCGCACTGAAGATCGGCCGCAGCCGCTCCACTGCCGCTTCGTCGCCGCCGATCATCAGGCTGTAGCCCTCGCTCAAGCCCCACACGCCACCGCTGGTGCCGCAGTCGATCCAGGCGATGCCGTGCTCCGCCAGGCGCTGCGCGCGCCGCATCGAGTCCTTGTAGTTGGAGTTGCCGCCATCGACGATGACGTCGCCCGCACCCAGTTGCGGCAGCAGTTCATCGATGGTGCGATCGACCGCGTCGCCTGCCGGCACCATCAGCCACAGTGTGCGTGGCGATGGCAACGCGGCGATCAGTTCGGCCTGTGACGCCACCGCTTCCACGCCCCGTGTGGCCGCCTGTTCGCGCGCCGGTGCGCCAGGGTCGAAACCGACGACGCGATGACCATTGCGCACCAGCCGTTCGGCCATGTTCGCGCCCATCCGGCCCAAACCAACCATGCCCAGTTCCATGCTGCCTCCTCGCCTGTGGGATCGCGCGGGCGAAGCACCAGCCACGCGCCGCCCGCCGTGGAAGGGAAGCGTACGCGTTCTGCGATGGAGGACGGGCGAACGCCCGCGATCAGCTGCCGCCGCAACGGCCGAAACGGGCCTGCATCGCCCCACCGACGATCGCCGCGGCGCTGGGGACATAGCCTTCCAGCGGCACGTACGTGCCCTTGGCGTCCTCGAACACGTACAGCGAAAAGTCGTCGCCGATGAATTCGACCTTGTAGCCCTCCGGCACGGCCGAGGTCGGTGCGCCGCCAAAGCTGGTGTACGAGTCCATGCGCGCCGGCGTGCGCACGTTCTTGCCGCTGGCGCTGATCTGCAGGCCATCGGCGGCGATGCGCACCTGCGGTGCGGCGGCGTTGCCGCAATCGGGGGAGTAGATGCCGCCGTAGAGCTTCAGCGACTCCGGACGCAGGTCCTGCGCGGTCGCCGTCACTGGCATGCTCGCCGCCGCCATGCCCACGAGGGCCGCGGTGAGCCACATTCCTTGGGTGCGCATGGGTTCTGCTCCGGTTCCCTGTGTCCGGAACAACGCGCCCCGCCCCGCGTGCAGGCCAGAAAAAAGCGGTGGATTACTGCAGGCGCGTCGGCGCTTCCAGGCCGGCTGACGGACGCGGCGGTGCATCCTCCTCGTCGCGACTCCTGCGCTCGTTCTCGAGCGCGCCCAGGTACTCCTCCAGGGTCTGCTCGTGCACGGCGGCTTCACGCGCCGCCGCGGTCAGCAGCGGCGGCGAGGCATGCAGCTCCAGTTCGGTGCCGGCGTCGGCCTGCACGGCAACGACATGGCGCAGCATCGCCAGCGCCATCGCCGCGCTGTCGCTGCTGGCGACCACCTGCCCGGCCAGCACCAGGAGCCACTGGCCGTCGCGCCAGCCGACTCCGCCGACCGCATTGCCGTTGTTGTCGAGCAGTTGGGCGTGCGGTTGCAGCGACGCGCCAAGGCGGCGGATCGGGCGCTTGGGTTCGTTCTTCCTGCGGACCGCGCGCTTGACCTTGGAGTTGCGGGACATGGGGTTCCTTGCTTGTTGCCTGTACCGGCATTCTAGGCCCAGCACGGTGCGGGCCGCGACGCGGGCCGGGCAACGTGACCCTTCCGGGGCGTTGGCCCATTGTGCCTCCACAGGCCGTGTGGTATCCGACTGCAAACCAACCGGCGAATCCACCATGGCGCGCATGACCCGGGCTGTCCTGATGATGTGCCTGATGGCGCTGGCAGCCTGCACCAGCCTGCCGGAACGGCCGGTCCTGCCCGACGCCTTCGCCCCGCCCCCCGCCAGCCAGGGCGAGCTGGCCCTGCGCACCGGCCCGGCCGAAAACCGCCACCCCGGCCAGTCCGGCTTCCGCCTGCTCAGCAACGGCACCGAGGCGTATGCCCTGCGCATGTACAGCGCCCAGGTCGCCACCCGCAGCCTCGATATCCAGACCTACATCTGGCACGCCGACCTGACCGGGAAGATGCTCGCCCAGCGCGCCCTGGCCGCGGCCGACCGCGGCGTGCACGTGCGAATCCTCGTCGACGACATGGATGCGCGGGCCAAGAACGCCGGATTCGCCGGTCTCGACGCGCACGACAACATCGAGGTCCGCATCTTCAATCCGTTCGCCAGCCGCAGCGGCAAGGCCAACCGGATCGGCGAGCTTGGCACCAGCTTCAACCGGCTCAACCACCGCATGCACAACAAGAGCTGGATCGCCGACAACCGCATCGCGGTGGTCGGCGGACGCAACCTGGGCGACGAGTACTTCGGCGCCAGCGCCGAGAGCAACTTCGTCGACCTCGACCTGGCCATGGTCGGCCCGGTCGTGCGCCAGGTCAGTGGCAGCTTCGACCGCTACTGGAACGCACCCAGCAACTACCCGATCGCCACGATCAGCCCCGGCGCGGTGACGCCCGAGGCGCTGACCCGGCTGCGCGGCATCCTGCAGGGCACGCCGGCCGAACTGGCCGCCAGTCCGTATGCAACAGTGCTGCGCGAAGATCCCGACGTGCAGCGCCTGCTCACCGGTGGCACCACCCTGCACTGGACGGCCGAGTGGACGTTTGCCAGCGACGACCCGCTCAAGCTCAATCTGAAGGGCAACGAGACCGCCATGGATCGCTCGGCGGTGCTGTCGACGCTGACCCCGGCGACACGGGCGGCGACGCGCGAACTGCACCTGATCTCGCCGTACTTCGTCCCCGGCCCGGTCGCCACGAAATCGCTGGTCACCTCGGCCATCGCCGGCACCGACGTGCGGGTGCTGACCAACTCGCTGGCCGCCACCGACGTCGCCGCCGTACATGGCGGCTACTCGCGCTACCGCGAGGATCTGATCGACGGCGGCGTGAAGGTGTGGGAACTCAAGCCGACCAGCGACGCCGCTTCGAACTTCAGCCTGCGCGGTTCGTCAGGGTCCAGCCTGCACACCAAGGCGGCGATCATCGACGATCGCCAGGTGTTCGTCGGCTCCTACAACCTCGACCCGCGTTCGACTTCGATCAACACCGAGCAGGGCGTTCTGGTGGCACATCCGGCGCTGGCCCAGGAACTGGAACGCATCTTCGAGGAACAACTCCAGGGCAGCCGCGCATGGCGGGTGCAGCGCGTCGACGGCAAGTTGCAGTGGAGCGATGGCACCACGACCTTCACCCGCGACCCGGAAGCCAGCGGCTTCCGCCGCTTCCAGGCCTGGCTGATGAAGCTGCTGCCGTTGCAGTCGCAGCTCTAGCCGGGCCCGTCGACGTCGTAATGGACCACCGCCGGCTCGAACTCGAGCAGGAAGCGGTGGTCTTCGGGGTAGTACTTCGCCCGCGTCACGTCGCTGCCGGCGAATGCTTCGATCGCCGACAGCGATTCCCAGTGGGTCAGGATCAGGAAGTGCGCGAGCCTGCCCTCGACACGGTGCATCAGGCTGACCGAGACATTGCCCGGCGTGCCGCGGTAATCGGGCACGGCGCGCTGGCGCAGGAACGCCAGGTACTCCTCGGCGTCCTCGCGCAGCGTGACGCCGTGCCACAGGCGCGCGATCATCTCAGCGCGGCGCCATCAGTTCATTGAGCAGCACAGCCAGCGCGCCGAGGCGGAACGCACCGCGTCCCTGCCGGCGCTGGCCGCCGTCGCGCGGCGTTGCCAGACCGTCCGGCGAAGCCTGTGCATCGTCGTCGCCCTGCGCCAGCGACAGCGCAAGTTCCGGGTTCTGGATATAGCCGTGCTGGAACAGCAAACCGGTGTAGATGTTCATGGCCAAGTCCTTGTTGCCTTGAGTGGAAGGCAACGTTAGACCCGGGCGATTCGACGAAAAAGCGATAGTTTGGCAAGTCTGACTTGAAAACGGCTCAAGTCTTGACCCAGGGCAACTTTCCGCCTGACAGGCACGCAAAGCCCGCCCCGGCGTGCGGGGAAGCCTGATGCTCCTGGATTTCGTCGGCGCGGCGGGCGGCCGCGCGCGCCGGTCGTTACTCGAGCGTGAAACCGATCTTGATGGTGACCTGCCAGTGCGCGACCTTGCCGTCCTCGACATGGCCGCGGGTTTCCAGCACCTGGAACCAGCCGATGTTCCGCACCGTGCCCGAGGCACGCTCGATCGCCTTGCGGATGGCGTCGTCGCAGCTGGTCTTCGACGAGCCGGTCAGCTCGAGGGACTTGTAGACGTGCTCACTCATGGCCTGGGTCTCCGTAGGGGAAGGACAACACCAACCCCGCGCCGGTGGAACCCACGGCGCAGGTGTGGCCGATCATAGCGCCGCCCACCCCTGCCCCCGGTGATGCGCCTTCACAGCAGCGGCGCCATCACCTTGAGTTCGTCCAGCCGGTAACCCTTCGCCGTGGCACGGGCCTTGATCTGCTCCAGCAACGCGCGATCCATCGCCGGCGTTCGCGACAGGACCCACAGGTTCTCGCGGTCCGGGCCGCCGACCACCGCCCAGCGGTACTGCGGGTCCAGGTCGATCACCCAGTAGTCCGCCCACACCATCGGCACCCAGTCCAGCCATTCCGGCGCGAAACGCACCTCCAGCTGCCCCGGCTTGCCGCTGACCGGTCGCGCCACGCCTTCGGAGACATCGCGCGTGCCGTCGCTGGTGCGGCAGGCATTGCGCACGCCGATGGTGCCGTCGGGCCTGGGCGTATAGGTCGCGGTGATGTCGCGGACGCACTGGCGCTGGAAGAACATCGGCAGGTGCGCGATCTCGTGCCACTGGCCGCTATAGCGCTGCAGGTCCAGCGCGGGCACCGGGGCGTTGGCGGTCGCGCCGGTTCGCGCCTGCGCATGCACGCCGGGTGCGATCAACGAAGCAACCGAAAGAGAAGCAACCGAAAGACTCGCTGCGAAGACCAGGCGATGCATGGCCTCTCCTTGTCGTCAGGGAGGTGCAGGTTCCCGATCGTTGCGTTGCCGGGGCGTGAGATCCGGGTGGAGCGCGCGCGCGGTGTTCAGCTTTGCCAAGGCGACGCGACGGTCACAGCCACTCGAACAGGAACCAGGACTCGACCGAGGTGTGCGACGCGAGCAGCATCGGCTCGAGGTTGAAGGCATCGGGCGGCCCGCTCTGCGGTTCGACGCAGGTGGCGTGGGCGGCCCCGTCGTAGACCACCCAGTGGATGCAGTCGGACGTCAGCCGCACGCGTTGGCCGCCACGCTCGATCAGCACTGGCAGATCGTTGATGAAGCAGTCGTCCCACGGACCCGGCGTCGGCTCGACCAGCGGCCGGACGGCGATTCCGTCGGCATCGCGCGGATAGATCATGCGCGGTTCGAACGCCACGCGATCGGGCTTGCGAAACCACGGATGCCAGCCGATCGTCGCCGGCATCGCGCGATCGCCCGCGGTCGCGGACAAGGTCAGTCGGACGTGGCGATCGCCGACCTCGATGCGCTGGCGCGAACTTCCACCAAACGGCCAGTGATCGTCCTGCGGCAATGCCAGCGACAGTTCGGCCTGGTCGGCGCCGGTCGATTGCAGGCGCCACGGCATCGTGAAACCGACGCCGTGGATCGCGTGCGCGCCCAGGTTCCGCGGCAGCTGATGGCGATGGCCGCCGCTGGTGAAGCGACCGTTTCGTACCCGCCCCGCCCAGGGCACCATCGGATAGCAGCCCCACGCGATGGCGGCGCTGTCGTCGCCATGGCCGACCAGTTGCTCGACGCCGTCGAGGCGGATCTGCGCGATGCGCCCGCCCGCCTCCGGCGCGATATCGACAGCGAGCGCGCCAGTGCCGAGCGTGGTCAGCGGGCCCGATGCCAGCGATGCCATCGCGTCGGCGCGAGGATCACTCCCCATACGGGTGGATGGTCCTGATCTTGCCGTGGTCGTCGTAGTGCAGCTCGGTGACCTTGATCGAACGCAGGTGCGTCACGCCGCCCGAGAGAATGGAGTCGTGATAGAACAGGTACGTTCGGCCCTGGAACGCGCAGATCGAGTGGTGCGTCGTCCAGCCCACCACCGGCGTCAGGATCGTGCCCTGGTAGGTGAAGGGACCGTAGGGACTGTCGCCCACCGCGTAGCACAGGTAGTGGGTATTGCCGGTCGAATAGGAGAAGTAGTAGCGGCCCTGGTGCTTGTGCAGCCACGACGCCTCGAAGAAGCGCCGGTCGTGATCGTCTGCACGCAGCGGCTGGCCTGCCTCGTCGAGGATCAGTACCTCGCGCGGCACTTCTGCGAACTGCTTCATGTCGCCGCTCAGGCGCGCGATGCGTGCGCCCAGCGCCGGCTCGCCATCGGCCGGTTCCTCGTGCGACGCGGCGTAGGCGTTGTCGCGGTACTTCTGCAACTGCCCGCCCCAGATGCCGCCGAAGTACATGTAGTGCTCGCCGTCGTCGTCGGCGAACACCGCCGGATCGATCGAGTAACTGCCCGCGATCGCCTGCGGCTCGGGCACGAACGGGCCTTCCGGCCTGGCTCCCACCGCCACGCCGATCTGGAAGATGCCGTCGGCACGCTTGGCCGGGAAGTACAGGTAGTACTTGCCGTCCTTGCTGGCCGCATCCGGCGCCCACATCTGCCGCTGCGCCCACGGCACGTCCTTGACGTGCAGGGCCAGGCCGCAGTCGACGGCCTCGCCGGTCGGCGAGTCCATGCGCAGGACGTGGTAGTCCTCCATGCCGAAGTGCCCGCCGTCGTCATCGAACGGCAGGCCGGCATCGATATCGTGCGACGGATAGATGTAGAGCTTGCCGTCGAACACGTGCGCCGACGGGTCGGCAGTGTAGATGTGGGTGACCAGCGGCTGCGAGATGGCCTTCGCGGCCAGTGCCTTCAGCTCGTCGATTGCGGTGTCGTCGGCCATGACGGTTGCCTTCGTGGTGGGGGCGTTGCGGTGGAGATCAGGTGGCGTTGCCGGTCTGCAGCCTGCGCGCACCCAGCTCCTGCTCGATGCGCGACTCCATCGACTTGTTGATCTGGTACAGGAACAGCAGCACCACGCACAGCAGCAGCGGGATCGAGCAGTAGATGCTGACCGCCATGCGGATGCCGTCGATGGTCTGCGGCGACTGCACCGGTTCGCCGGCCTGGTAGCCGTAGTAGGCGAGCAGCCCGGCGACCAGCGCGCCGCCGACGCTCAGGCCGATCTTCAGGCCGCACAGCATCGCCGAGAAGATGATCGCGGTGGCGCGGCGGTAGTTGCGCCACTCCGAGTAGTCGGCGACGTCGGCGATCATGGCCCACAGCAGCGGGATGGTGATGCCGTAGAAGAAGCCGTGCAGCACCAGCGACACGAACACCAGCGCGACCGCGGTGGGCGGGTAGAAGAAGAACGCCAGCAGGAACAGGGTGGAGACGAACAGCGCGCCGCCGAACACGTCGCGCTTGCCGAATCGATCTGCCAGGCGCTTGGAGAAACCGATGCCGATGATCATCGAGATGATGCCGGCGGCATTGAACATGCTGTAGGCCGAAGTCGGCGCGTCCTTCGGCCACTGGAACTCGGTCAGGCCGACGCGGGTGAGCACGGCGTTGAGGCCGCCGATCAGGCGATTGAAGCCGACGTCCTCGAGGAACCGGCCCAGCGCACCTGCGTCCAGGTAGTACTGGAAGTAGTAGATGTACGAGCCGCCCTTCAGTGCCAGGGTCACGAACACCAGGATGGTCAGCGCCAGCATCACCATCCACGGGCGATTGCGGGCCAGGTCGGCCAGGTCCTGCTTGACGCTCGACTTGTGCTCCGGCGCGGCGACGATGCGCTCGCGCGTGGTGAAGAATGTGATCAGGAAGAAGACCGTGCCGACCACGGCGAACAGCAGCATGGTGTTATGGAAGCCGCGCACCTTGTCGCCGCTGCCCAGGATCAGCACCAGCGGCAGCAGCAGCACCTGGATCACGAACTGCGCGATCATCACCGCCACGAAGCGGTACGACGACAGGCTGTTGCGCTGGGACATCGAGCCGGTCAGCACGCCACTGAGCGCGGAGTACGGCAGGTTGTTGGCGGCGTAGATCATCACCAGCAGGATGTAGGTTGCCAGCGCGTAGATGACCTTGCCCTGCTCGCCCAGGTCGGGCGTGCTGAAAGCCAGCAGCGAGAACACGCCGAACGGGATCGCGGTCCACAGGATCCACGGGCGGAACTTGCCCCAGCGCGTGATGGTGCGGTCGGCGGCGAAGCCGATGAACGGGGTGAACACGAACGCGCCGAGCATGCCGCCGATGAAGATGATCGTCGCGGCCGTGCCGGCCGGAATCCGGTAGACGTCGGTGTAGAAGAAGGCCAGGAAGGCGACCAGGGTCTGGAAGATCAGGTTCGCGGCGAGGTCGCCGAGGCTGTAGCCGACCTTTTCCCTGACGGAAAGAATTTCTGATGTGCCGTTCATTGACCACTGCTTGATGAGGGTGGGAGAGCGTCCTGCATCGCGTCCCGATGCAGGCCCCAGTATGGCGCGGCCCGCCCGGTGCAGGTGCACCGGAGCGGGCCACGCGGTGGTTGCCCACCGGTCAAACTAAACCTGCATCCTCAGAACGTGCCGCGAACACCCAGCAGCACGGTGTAACCCGGCTCGTAGTACTCGTAGGCGGCGTTGTCGTAGGCGAACGTGGTGCGCAACGGTTCGCTGGTGATGTTGATGACATTCAGCGTGATCTGCGGCTCCGAGCGGATGTTGGCCAGGGTGTAGCTGGCCGACAGGTCGAGCTGGCCGCGCGAGTCGGTCAGCAGGCGGGCAGTCGGGATGCCGTTCTGATTGGCGCCGGAAGAGATGATGTCGTCGGTCCAGGTGTAGGACAGGCGGATCTGGGCGACGTCATTTTCCCAATAGGCGGTGGCATTCCACAGGTTGGGCGCCACGCCGACCGCGACCGCCGGAACACCGGAGCCTTCCGAGCTCTGGTCGACCTTGGTGTAGTTGGCGGTGAAGCCCAGGCCTTCGACCCAGCGATCCAGCGGCTGCACCCAGATCGCTTCGTAACCGGCGATCTTCAGCGTGCCGTCGGCGTTGACCTGCTGCTGCACCTGCACCGTGGCGGCCGTCGGGCCACCGCGCTGGTTGAGTGCGGCCTGCTGGGTCGGGTTCAGGTCCTCGTAGGGGATGCCCAGGTCGGCGAACGGAATCGTGCGCGTGCCCAGGACGGTGAAACCCTCGATGTCCTTGCGGAAGTAGGTCAGGCCGACGAAGCCCTCTGCACCGGTGTACCACTCGCCACCGATGTCGAAGTTGGTCGACAGGTACGGCTGCAGGTCCGGATTGCCCTGCGTGGCCTGCTGCGCCGACGGATCGCTGAAGTTGGTGTTCGGCAGCATGTCGCTCGGATTCGGGCGAGTCAGCGTGCGCGAACCGGACATGCGCAGGACGACGTTCTCGGCCGCATCCCAGGCCAGGTTCATCGACGGCAGCATGTCGTCGTAGTTCGACTTCAGCGTGCGCCATACGCGCGTGGTGCCGGTCTGGACGGGGCCGCTGGTCGTCTGGTCGGTGCTGACATAGCGGACACCGGCGTTGATGCGCAGCGGGCGGTTCCAGACATCGGCCTCGCCGTTGGCCTCGATGTAGGCACCCAGGTTCTGCTCATCGATCGCGCCCGTGGTCGCGGCCGTGTTGGCCGAACCGGACTCCGGTGCGTTGTCACGCAGGCTGTAGTAGTTGGTGTCGTTCTTGAAGCGGTCGAAGTCGACGGTGACGAAACCGAACGGACCCGGGCGCAGGTACGACGCCAGCTCCGGCTGCGGAACGCCCGCCAGCGGGCCGCCTACGCAGGCCGGACGCGGGTTGGGCACGCTGCCATCGGGGTTCAGGCCGCGGCACGCCGCGTCTTCCCAGGCGGCGCTGTTGTCGAAGCCCTGGATGCGGCGCGAGGCCTCGTCGTAGGCGATGCCGACGCGGATGTTGCTCTTGTCCTCGCCGAACTGCAGGTCGGCACGGCCGCCCTTGGTCTCGACGACGCGCTTCTCGTTGTTGATGTTGACGCGGCCACCGGCCCAGGTCCAACCGGCATTGGGATCGTTGAGATCCAGCGGCGTGGTCCAGGTCGGGATGTCGCCGCCGTTGTTGCTGTACTCGACCGTGGTGAACGGCGTGTTGACCAGCACCGTCGGCGATTCGCGGAACAGCCAGCTGCGGCTCATGTTGGCCTGGAAGTCGAGCTTCAGGTCGTCGGAGAACCAGAACGTACCGCCCGGATTGACGTTCCAGAACTTCACGTCCTCGATGTACGGGCGTGCTTCCAGGAAGAACTGGGCGTTGGTGAAGGTGGCGCTGGTGACGACGTTGTTGCTGTCGACCTGCATGTTCAACGGGATGATGTTGCCGTTGCGCCCGATCAGGTTGATGTCGATGCGCTCGTTGGTGCGGTGCGCCTGCGTGTACATCGTGTCGAGGTAGAACTGCGCGCTTTCGCTCGGACGCCATTCCAGCGAGCCGACGAAGGCATCGCGGTCGCGGTCGCCGGACATGTGCACCGGCCGGCCGAGGCGCGGGATCAGCGCTTCGCTGATCTGGTCGATCGACAGGCCCGGGTTGTTGGCGAGCAGGAAGTTGCGGTCGATCAGCGCGCCCGGGGTCAGCCCCGCTCCGGCGGTGTTCGGGACCGTGTCGGGGATGCGCCAGTTGCCACCGCCGCCGGTGTTGCACGCCGCTGGCTGGTTGGTCGCAGGAGTGCCGGCGGGCGGGGTCAGGCCGCACTGGGTGTAGGTCAGGCCGGGGTTGGTCCAGCCGACGCTCTCGAAACCTTCAACGCCGATCTTGCCCTGCACCGACGACAGGCCGACCAGTGCACCAAAGGTGTTGTCGTCATTGGTCCAGCTGCCGATCACCGAGCCGCGCGGGCTGTACTTCTCGCTGGTCTCGTTGTAGTCGGCCTGCAGCTGGTAGGTCAGGTGCGAGCCGGGGTTGTCGAACGGACGCGCACTGCGCATGTCGACCACGCCCGAGACGCCGCCTTCGAGCTGGCTGGCGAGCGGCGTCTTGCTCACCGACAACTGGGTGAAGAACTCGGTCGGGAACAGGTTCAGGTCGACTTCGCGGTTCTGGTTCTGCGCGTTGAGGCCGATGGAGGCCGTCGCGATCGAGGAACCGTTGAGCGTGGTCTTGGTGAAGCTGCTGCCGAGGCCGCGGATGGCGACGTTGAGGCCTTCGCCGTTGACGTCGCGGGTCAGCTGCACGCCAGGAATGCGGTTGAGCGATTCGGCGATGTTGAGGTCGGGGAACTTGCCCATGTCCTCGGCGAACACCGTGTCGGTGACGTTGACGGCGTCGCGCTTGGCCTGGGTCGAATACTCAAGGCTCTTGCGGAAACCGGTCGCGACCACGCGGTCGAGGTTGACCGCATCCTGCGAGCCGGCCGGCGTCTGCGCCGGTGCTGCCGCGGTGTCGGCCTGCGCGACCTGGGTCGGCTGCGCCTGCGTGCTTTCCTGCTGGGTCGTTGCCTGCTGCGTCTGTGCCTGCTCTTGAGCCTGTGCCAGCGCCGAACTGCTGGCCAAGCCGAGCAGGGCAATGCCCAAGGCGCGCGACAAGGCCGTTCTTGCGATATGGATTTGCACCGTACTCCCCTCCCGTTTCTGGTGACTGCGTCTGCGCGCGAACCCTGTCGCTGCGCGGGCGAGTGGCTGGATTTTTGTTGGCTACAACACTGGTGACGCTACAAATCCGTCTGAGGCGATCCGGGCGGATGGTAGCGCTACCATTTTTGCCTCGCACGCTGCATAGCAACATGAGCCGTTTCACCCCTGCCGGCAGGCAGGTTCCCCATGCCCGTTTTCGCAAGATGCGGAACCTATAGCGATTTTCAGTCTGTGACCTTCGTCGAAATGCAGTAGCCCGGCCACTGATTCGTGTGCTAATGCTAGCGCTAACACTCAGCTGACCTGTGTCGAAAAACGCAGGGAAAATCGCGATGACTCGATTCGCCAGACCCGCGCATGACGCGCTGCACCGCAGCATTTTCCCTTGCACCGGTCACGCTGCGGCGACACTGGTGCAGGTCCGGGCGGGGGCGGCATGAGCCAAGCAACCACGACGGCCGGCACCGAGGCGCCGGGAACGAAGGTCGGCATGTACCGCTGGCGCATCTGCGCGATGCTGCTGCTGGCAACCACCATCAACTACATCGACCGCCAGGTGCTCGGCGTGCTGGCGCCGTTCCTGCAGACCGAGATCGGCTGGAACGAGATCGAGTACGGCTACATCGTCACCGCCTTCCAGGCTGCCTACGCCATCGGTCTGCTCTGCGCCGGCGCGATCATCGACCGCCTCGGCACGCGCATCGGCTACGCCATCGCGATCAGCATCTGGAGCCTGGCGGCAATGAGCCATTCGCTCGCCGCCAGCGTGATTGGCTTCGCCGCCGCCCGCTTCGTGCTCGGATTCGGCGAGGCCGGAAACTTCCCGGCCGCGATCAAGACCGTGGCCGAATGGTTCCCGCGCAAGGAGCGGGCCCTGGCCACCGGCATCTTCAATTCCGGCTCCAACATCGGTGCGATCGTCGCGCCGATGATGGTCCCGGTGGTGGCCGCGACCTGGGGCTGGCAGGCGGCGTTCCTGGTCACCGGTGCGCTCAGCGCGGCCTGGCTGGTCGCCTGGCTGCTGATCTACCGCACGCCCGAAGATCAGCCCCGGCTCAGTGCCGGCGAACTGGCCTACATCCGCAGCGATCCGGCGGAACCGGCGGTGCGCGTGCCGTGGTCGCGCATCCTGCGTCATCGCCAGGCGTGGGCGTTCGTCGCCGCCAAGTTCATCACCGACCCGATCTGGTGGTTCTTCCTGTTCTGGCTGCCGAAGTTCCTGCACGCCGAGTACGGCCTGACCCTGCTCGGCCTGGGCCTGCCGCTGATCGTGATCTTCGTGATGGCCGACGTCGGCAGCATCTTCGGCGGCTGGCTCGCCGGACGCTTCATCCGGATGGGCTGGAGCGTCAACCGCGCGCGCAAGACCGCCATGGGCCTGTGCGGCCTGGCGGTGGTGCCGATCGTGTTCGCCGCGCAGGCCAACAACCTGTGGCTTGCGGTCGGCCTGATCGGCCTTGCGACGGCTGGCCACCAGGGCTGGTCGGCGAACGTGTTCACGCTGACCTCCGACATGTTCCCGCGCCGCGCGGTCGCTTCGGTGGTCGGCATCGGCGGCTTCGCCGGCGCGGTCGGCGGGATGATGATCGCCACCTTCACCGGCTTCCTGCTGCAGACCACCGGCAGCTACGTGCCGGTATTCCTGATGGCCGGCTCGGCCTATCTCATCGCACTGCTGGTCGTGCACCTGCTGGCGCCGCGCCTGGAACCGGCGCAGCTGGACGGCGCAGTCGCATGATCGGCTTCATGACCGGCTTCAAGGGGGATTCCATGTTCAAAGCACCGATGCTGGCCGCTCTCGTCACGCTCGCCGCCATGCCGCTGGCGCTGAACGCGCAGGGCGCACCGCTCGCCGCCGGCCAGACGAAGTTCCTGGGCAGCGTCCACAGCCCGACCCAGATTCCCGGTTTCACCGGCTACTGGAACAAGGTCACGCCGGAGAACGCGGGCAAGTGGGGCTCGGTCGAAGCGGTGCGCGACAAGATGGACTGGTCCGGGCTGGACGCGGCCTACCAGTTCGCCAGGAGCCACGGCTTCCCCTTCCAGATGCACGTGATGGTCTGGGGCAACCAGCAGCCGGAGTGGATGGAGAAGCTGCCGGTGGCGGAGCAGCGTGAGGAGATCGAGGAATGGTTCGCCGCGGTGGCCCAGCGCTACCCGGAGCTGGACTACGTCGAGGTCGTCAACGAGCCGCTCAACGACCCGCCGAACAAAGACGACGAAGGCGGCGGCAACTACATCAATGCGCTCGGCGGCAGCGGCGCCAGCGGCTGGGACTGGATCATCGAGTCGTATCGCCTCGCCCGCCGCAATTTCCCGCGCGCCAAACTGCTGATCAACGACTACAACATCACAAACAAGGACGAGAACACCCGGCGCTACCTCGAGATCATCGAGCTGCTGCGCAAAGACAGCCTGGTCGATGGCATCGGCGTGCAGGGCCACGCGTTCGCCACCAAGCCCGACACACCGATGTCGGTGCACCGTGCCAACCTCGACCGGCTCGCCGCAACCGGCCTGCCGATCTACGTGACCGAGCTCGACATCGACGGTGCCACCGACGCGCAGCAGCTCAAGGATTACCAGCGGATCTTCCCGGTGTTCTGGGAGCATCCGGGGGTCAAGGGCATCACCCTGTGGGGCTATCGCCCGGGCATGTGGCGCACGAAAGAGAAGGCCTACCTGGTGCGCAAGGACGGCAGCGAGCGGCCGGCGCTGGCATGGCTGCGTGGTTACGTGCGCAGCGTGACCGGGCCGGCGGCGGACACCGCTGCCACCACCAGGTGATCGGGGCCGGCTGATCCGACCCATCCAATCGCCGGAGCACTGCGAACCCCGCCGCCGGCCAAAGCAACGAAGAGACCCGCACCATGAGCACCACCAAAGCACTGGACCTGCACCCGGATCGACTGTTCCCCGCCGAGGCCGGCGCACGCGCGATCGCGCGACGCCTCTATGGCCAGGTCGCGCAGCTGCCGATCATCAGCCCGCACGGCCACACCGATCCGTCGTGGTTTGCCGGCAACGAGGCGTTCGCCAACGCCACCGAGCTGCTGCTGATCCCGGACCACTACGTGTTCCGCATGCTCTACAGCCAGGGCATCGAGCTGGATGCGCTGGGCATCCCGCGCCGCGACGGTTCACGTTCGCCGGTCGATCCGCGCGCGGCCTGGCGCCTGTTCGCGTCCAATTTCCACCTGTTCCGCGGCACGCCGTCGTCGATGTGGCTCAACCATGTCTTCCACGAGGTGTTCGGCCTGCGCGAGGGCCTGGATGCCGGTAGCGCCGACCGCTACTACGACCACATCACCGCCGCGCTGCAGCAGCCGGCGTTCCGCCCGCGCGCGTTGTTCGACCGTTTCCGCATCGAGCTGCTGGCGACCACCGAATCCCCGCTCGACCCGCTGCAGCATCACGCCGCGATCCGCGACAGCGGCTGGCCGGGCCGCGTGGTCACGGCCTACCGTCCGGACCCGGTGGTCGACCCGGAGCACGAGGAGTTCGCCGCTTCGCTGGAGCGCTTGGGCGAGATCACCGGCGAGAACGTCTACACCTGGGACGGCTACCTGCGCGCACACCGTCAGCGTCGCGCCGCGTTCGCGGCGATGGGCGCCACTTCGACCGACCACGGCCACCCGACCGCCGCCACCGCCGACCTGCCTGCCGACGAAGCGCGCCGCCTGTTCGAGAAAGTCGCGCGCGGCGGTTCGAGCGCGGCCGAAGCCGAACTGTTCCGCGCCCAGGTCCTGACCGAGATGGCCACGATGAGCCTGGACGACGGCCTGGTGATGCAGATTCATCCGGGCTGCTTCCGCAACCACAATGCGCGCCTGTTCGAACGCTTCGGCCGCGACAAGGGCGCGGACATGCCGATGCGCACCGACTACGTCAACGCGCTCAAGCCGCTGCTCGACCGCTTCGGCAACGATCCGCGCCTGCGGGTGATCGTGTTCACCCTCGACGAAAGCACCTATGCGCGTGAACTGGCGCCGCTGGCCGGGCACTATCCGGCGCTGTTCCTCGGTCCGGCGTGGTGGTTCCATGACGCGCCCGAAGGCATGTGGCGCTTCCGCGAGCAGACCCTCAGCAGTGGCGGCTTCTACAACACCGTCGGCTTCAACGACGACACGCGTGCGTTCCTCTCGATCCCGGCGCGCCACGATGTCGCCCGTCGCGTCGACTGCGCCTTCCTTGCCAAGCTGGTCAGCGAGCACCGCATGGACGAGGACGAGGCAGCCGAGCTTGCCGTCGATCTCGCCTATCGCTTGCCCAAGCAGGCCTACAAGCTGTGACGTTGCGGTGCTGCCTTCGCGTGGCGGCTGCGCCGTTGCTCGCGCTGCTGTTCGCGTCTGCGCATGCGGCCGCTGACGACCCGTCGCCGCGCGAGCGCGTTTCGATCAACAGCGGCTGGCGGTTCCACCAGGGCGACCCTGCAGGCCTGACGACGCGCCTGGACTACGACGTGCGGCCGAAGGTGACGGGCAACCAGGACGGCAAGGCCGCCGATGCCCGTCCAGAGGAAGCCGAGAAGCTTGCTGCGCAGGCAGACGGCGTGCTCAAGCCGTGGATCCTGCCCAGTGGCAATGCCTTCATCGGCGACCCGGCACGTCGCCATGCCCGGCCCGCAGGTGATCCGGGCAGCGACGTCGCGTTCGTGCAGACGAACTTCGACGATCGCGACTGGCAGCCGGTCACCCTGCCGCACGACTGGGCGATCGCCGGGCCGTTCCTGCGCGAAGGCCCGTATGGCGGCATGGGCCGGCTGCCCAGCTGGGGAATCGGCTGGTACCGGCGCAAGCTCGACATCCCGGCGAGCGACCGCGGCCGCTCTGTCTTCCTCGATGTAGACGGCGCGATGTCGTACGCGACGGTGTGGCTCAACGGCCATCTCGTCGGTGGCTGGCCGTACGGATACAACTCATGGCGCGTGAACCTGACGCCGTACCTGCGGCCCGGTGGCGACAACCAGCTGGCGATCCGCCTCGACAACCCGCCCGACTCGGCGCGCTGGTATCCCGGTGGTGGCCTGTATCGCAATGTCTGGCTGACGAAAGTCGCTCCGCTGCACGTGGCGCACTGGGGCACGCGGGTGACCACGCCGCAGGTGTCTGGCGAGGCGGCGACGATCCGGCTGGACGTGGTGGTCGACAACGATTCCGCGCGTGCCACCGAGATCGAGGTCGCCACCGAGATCGTTGCGCTCGACGATTCCGGCCAGCGGTCCGGCGACGTGGTTGCCCGCATCGCGCCGATGCGCACGCAGCTGCCGGCGCGTTCCAGCGGGAGCGTCACCGGCTCGACCACCCTCGCCCACCCGCGGCTGTGGGGCCCACCGCCGACACAGCGCCCGAACCGCTATGTCGCCATCACCACGGTTTCGCGCGGCGGCCGCATCGTCGATCGCCACGAGACACCGTTCGGCATCCGTTCCGTCCGCTTCGACGCCAACCAGGGCCTGATCGTCAACGGCGAGCGCATCGTCATCCGCGGCGTCAACAACCACCACGACCTCGGTGCGCTGGGCGCCGCCTTCAACGTCCGCGCGGCGCAGCGCCAGCTCGGGATCATGCGCGACATGGGCGCCAACGCCGTGCGCATGAGCCACAACCCGCCGGCACCGGAGTTGCTCGAGCTGACCGATCGCATGGGGTTGCTGGTGATCGACGAGGTCTTCGATTCCTGGGAACGCAGGAAGACCCCGCTCGACTTCCACCTGATCTTCAAGGACTGGTCTGAGCCCGACCTGCGTTCGATGTTGCGACGCGACCGCAACCACCCGTCGATCATCGCCTGGAGCGTGGGCAACGAAGTCGGCGAGCAGTACACCGGCGACGAAGGCGCGGCGATTGCCAGGCGCCTGCACGACATCGTCCGCGAGGAAGATCCGACCCGGCCGACCACCAACGCCATGAACTGGGCCAAGCCGGACATGCCGCTGCCGGCCGCGCTCGACGTGATCGGCCTGAACTACCAGGGCGAAGGCATCCGCGACACGCCCGAGTTCGAAGGGACCGAGCGCATCCGCACCGTGCCGCAGTACCCCGCGTTCCATGCGAAGTTTCCGGACAAGGCCATCGTCAGCACCGAGACGGCATCGGCGCTGAGCAGCCGCGGCGTGTACCTGTTTCCGGTGACGAAGGAGACCAGCGCGCCAGTCCGCGACGGCCGCGGCGGTGATTCGAAGATCCGCCAGGTCAGCGCGTACGAACTGCATGCCGTCGATTTCGGCTCCAGCGCCGACAAGGTGTTCGCCTCGCTCGACCGCCATCCGTATGTCGCCGGCGAGTTCGTCTGGACCGGGTTCGACTACCTGGGCGAGCCCACGCCCTACTACGACTCGCGCAGCTCCTACTCCGGCATCGTCGACCTGGCCGGCTTCCCGAAGGACCGCTACTACCTGTACCAGGCGCGCTGGCGGCCGGACCTGCCGATGGTGCACGTGCTGCCGCACTGGACCTGGCCGGGGCGCGAGGGCCAGGTCACTCCGGTGCATGTGTTCACCTCCGGCGACGAGGCGGAGCTGTTCGTCAACGGCAAGTCGCAGGGCCGCAGGAAGAAGGGCCCGTACGACTACCGGCTGCGCTGGGACGACGTGGTGTACCAGCCCGGCGAGCTGCGCGTGCAGGCCTACCGCAACGGCAAGCCATGGGCGGACGCGAGCGTTCGCACTGCGGGCGCGGCGGCAAAGCTTGAACTGCAGGCGGATCGCGGCGACATCCGCGCCGACGGCAGCGATCTGTCGTTCGTGACCGTGCGCGTGCTTGACCGCGACGGGCGCCCGGTGCCCAATGCGGCCTCGCGCATCGCGTTCAGCGTGGATGGCCCGGCCGAAATCGTCGCCACCGACAACGGAGATCCCACCGACATGACAGCGTTCCCGTCGCACGAGCGCAACGCGTTCAACGGCCTTGCACTGGTGATCGTGCGCAGCAGGCCGGGCCAGGCCGGCGCGGTGACCGTGCGGGCGATGTCTGCACATTTGCAGGACGCGCAAACCACGGTGCAGGTGCGCTGATGCGTCACCACGTGCTCCAAAGCGCGCTTGTCGCCACACTGCTGGCGGCGGCAACCGCGTGCGCACCCGCGGTCGACCCGGCCGCCACGCACGCATACCCGACCGTTGGGCGGATCACCGTGTACGACGACGCCCTGCGCGCGATCGTCGCGCCTGACGCGCGCATCGAGCGGATCGCCGAAGGCTTCACCTGGTCCGAAGGGCCGCTGTGGATGCAGGACGGCCACTACCTGCTGTTCAACGACGTGCCCGGCAACACGATGTACCGCTGGTCATCGCGCGACGGCCTGGCGGTGTTCCTCAAGCCATCGGGTTACGGCGGCGCGGAACTGGACGGGCTGCGCGAGGCCGGGGCGAATGGGCTGGATGTCGAACCGGCCGGTACGGTGCTGCTCGCCGATTCCGGTTCGCGCCTGATCGCGCGTCTGGACCCGGCGACGAAGCAGAAGACCACGCTTGCCGCGACCTACCAGGGCAAGCGCCTCAACAGTCCCAACGATGTCATCCGCCACCGCAATGGATCGGTGTACTTCACCGATCCGCCGTACGGCCTCAAGGGCATCGACGAATCACCGCTGAAGGAGCAGCCGGTCAACGGCGTCTACCGTCTGGACCGCGACGGCTCGGTGCACCTGATTGAAGGCGGCCTGCGCTTCCCCAACGGGGTCGCACTCTCGCCCGACGAACACACGCTCTACGTGGCCAACTCGGACGAGAAGCATCCGGTGTGGATGGCGTACCGGCTGGACGATCGCGGCGACGTGCTCGACCGGCGCGTGCTTGCCGACGCGTCGGACCTGGTTGCCGCCGGTGCCAGCGGCGCGCCGGACGGGCTATGCCTGTCCAGCGACGGACACCTGTTCGCCTCCGCGCCGGGCGGCCTGCTGGTGATGGATGCCAACTGCAAGCGACTGGGCCTGATCGAGACCGGCTCGCGCGTGTCGAACTGCGCTTTCGGCGACGACGGCCACACGCTGTACCTGACCTCGCACAGCTTCGTGGCGCGCGTGCGCGTGGCGGTCACCGGCCTGGGGTTCCAACGCCCGACCGGTAACCGCGACTGACCGGCGCGGCCGGGCGCGGCGAGCGGCCGCGCTTCTGGCCGCTATAATCGCCCCCGTTCTCCATACTGCTCCGAGGTGTTGCGCCATGCGCCAGTGATGCCGCCGTCGTCTTGACGGCCTGACCGCCTCCACCCCATCCGGGTGGCCCGGACCCTGGCATCTCCTGGAGTACGCATGACCACACCCTTGCTCGCGCTTGAGCGCGTCGCATTTGTCCTGCCTGACGGCAGGCCGCTTTTCACCGATCTCGACGTCCAGCTCGACCAGCGCCGTACCGGCCTGGTCGGTCGCAACGGCGTGGGCAAGAGCGTCCTCGCGCGCATCGTGGCTGGCGACCTGGCGCCAACCGGCGGGCAGTGCCTGCGTGCCGGATCGGTGCATTACCTGCCACAACAGATCGTCCCTGCGCAGGGCGCCAGTGTCGCGTCGGTGGCCGGCGTGCGACCGGTTCTGGACGCACTGGCGCGTATCGAAAACGGCAGCGTGGACGTGGCCGATTTCGATCTGGTCGTCGACCGCTGGGACATGCGCGAGCGCTTCCAGGCCGGACTCATCGAGTGCGGTCTCGGCCAGTTGCGCGCGCACTGGCCTGCCGCCACGCTGAGCGGCGGCGAACTGACCCGCGTTGCGCTGCTCGGGGCGTGGCTGGGCCAAGCCGACTACCTCGTCCTCGATGAACCCAGCAACCATCTCGATCGGGATCAGCGCAGCGCCCTGCTCGACCAGCTGCGCCGATGGCAGCGCGGATTGCTCGTGGTCAGCCACGACCGCGAACTGCTCGAATCGATGGAACGGATTGTCGAACTGACGCCGGGCGGCGCGCACGACTACGCGGGCGGCTATTCGTTCTACGCGCAGGCGCGTGCGCGTCATCAGGCGCAAGCCGAGCGCGACCTGGCAAGAGTGAAACTGGAGCGCCGCCGCGGCGAGGCCGAGATGCGCGAGCAGCGCGAGCGCCAGCAACGCCGCCAGTCGCGCGATGCCCGGCAGGCGCGCGACGCCAACCAGGCCAAGATCCTGCTGGGCAACCTGAAGCAGTGGAGCCAGGCCAGCGCCGGCAAGCTGCAGCACCGCCACGCGGACCTCGCCGCGAAGCGCGAGGAAGACGTGCGCGAAGCGTCCCAGCGTGTGGAATCCGAGCCGGCCGTGGCGTTGTTCGCACCGTTGCCGCCGGCAGCGGCGCAACGTCGCGCGGTGCGCCTGGAGCAGCTGCTATTGCCGTTTGGCACTGCTGCCGCCCATCCGCTCGACCTCGATATCGGCGGCTGCCAGCGCATCGGTCTGGTCGGAGCGAACGGCAGCGGCAAATCGACATTGCTGAAAGTGCTGGCCGGATCGCTGGCGCCTGCTGGCGGCCGCTGCGAGGTCAACGTGCCCGCTGCCTACCTGGGGCAGCAACTGGAAACGCTGGCCGCCCAGGCCTCCCCACTGCAGTCGCTGGCAGATGCGAATCCGACCGCCACCCAGGCCGAGCTGCGGACGCGGCTGGCCTTGCTGGGCTTGCCCGGCGAGGCCGCACTGATGCCGAACGATCACCTCAGCGGCGGGCAGCGCCTCAAGGCTGCGCTGGCGTGCGCCGTGTATCGCGTGCAGCCGGCCGAACTGCTGCTGCTCGACGAGCCCACCAACCATCTCGACCTGGCGTCGGTCGAAGCGTTGGAGGCGATGCTGTTGCGCTATCCCGGTGCGATGGTGGTGGTGTCGCACGACGAGGCATTCCTGCAACGACTGGCGCTGGATGCGCGGCTGGATGCCGGTGCGCAGGGATGGCGGTTGACGTTGATGTAGGTCGCCGAGGCCTGGTCAGTCCGCCAGTGCCCGCCACACCGTCGAGGGCGAGCCGTCGCCGAGCCTGGCGTAGGCTGTACTCACGGCGGAAACGAAACGCGCGTCGCCCGACAGCGGCGCGAACACGGCGTCCAGCGCGAGGAAAGCGTCGACATCCGCCGTCGCATCGCCCGTCGCCTGGCGCCCCACTTCGGCCAGGACGTCCGCCATCGGATCCACCAGCGCCACGCCGTTGCGCGCCTGTCGACGCACGAACTGCATCCACGCCGCCACCGGCAGGCACAGCAGGTCGATCGGATGGCCTGCGGCGAGCGCATCGGCGATCGTGCCCAGCAGCCGCACCGGCAGCTTCTGCGAGCCGTCCCAGGCGATCTGCAGCAGTCGATGCTGGATGGCGGGGTTGCGGAAGCGCGCCAGGATCGCCTCGACGTAAGCGCCGGCGTTGAAGCCGGCTGGCGCCTTGACGTTCGGCACGATGCCGTCGTGCATCAGCCGCTCGACAAAGCCGGCCAGCACCGGCGCGGCCATCGCCTGCGCGACGGTCTCGATGTCCATCAGCGCGCCCAGGTAGGCCAGCGCCGAATGCGGTGCGTTGAGCAGGCGCAGCTTGGCGCGGTCGTAGCCGGCGATGTCGCTGCTCAGGGTCACGCCGACCCGCTCCAACGCCGGCCGGCCGTTGCAGAAGCTGTCCTCGACGACCCACTGCGTGTAGGCCTCGCGCTGAACCGGCCAGGCGTCGGTGCAGCCCAGCTGCGCGGCAACCTTATCGCGCAATGCGTCGTCGGTTGCCGGAGTGATGCTGTCGACCATCGAGCACGGGAAGGCCACCTCCGACTCGATCCAGCGCGCGAGCTCGGGATCGATCTTCCACGCGTACTGCACCACCGCACGCCCCAGCTTGCGACCGTTCTCGGGGAGGTTGTCGCAGCTGAGCACGGTGAACGGCGGCAGCCGCAGCCTGCGCCGCGCCGCCAGTCCCGCCACGAGGTAACCGATGGCGCCGTTGGGCGCGCCCGGCGAGGCGAGGTCGTGGACGATCTCCGGATGGGTCAGGTCGAGGTCCGGGCCTGCCAGGCAATAGCCCTTCTCGGTGATGGTCAGGGTGACGATGCGCACCAGCGGGTCGGCCAGGCGCCGCAGCACCTGCTCGCGTTGCTCGCGCGCGAACAGCAGTTCGCGGATCGAACCGATCACGCGCAGGGACGGGTTCTGCCCGAGCAGCGCCAGTGTGTAGAGGCCGTCCTGCGACTGCAGCGCGTCGCGCACGTCAGGGCTGTTGAGGCTGACGCCGCAGATCGCCCAGTCCGGCTCCCTGGCGAGCACGTCATCGAGATAGACCGCCTGGTGGGCACGATGGAACGCGCCTGCACCAATATGGACGATGCCGATGCGGGTGCCGGCGCGGTCGTAGGCGGGGCGCACGACGCCGGGCGGCAACGTGGCGAGGGCGGACTGGTTCAATCGGTGATTCATGGAGTTCCTTCGAGTTGCCTTTTCCGTCATCCCCGCGAAGGCAGGGATCCAGGGACGTTGCTGTTGCGTAGTTGACGTCCATGGGTTCCCGCCTTCGCGGGAACGACGGTGACATTTACCTGGTTACGCTCAGCTTGACCCTTGCCCTGATGTCCTCGCTCGACGCGCCTACCTGCACCTCATAGCTGCCCGGATCGACCGCGTACGCCTTCTTTCCGACATCGTAGTAACGCAGGTCGACCGACGGATCGAGCGAGAACGTCAGCGTGCGCTCCTCGCCCGGCTGCAGCGTCACGCGCTGGAAGCCACGCAGGTCCTTGCGTGCACGCGGCTGCTTCGGGTCGAGCGCGCGCACGTACAGCTGCACGACCTCGTCACCGGCGCGCTTGCCGCTGTTGCGCACCTTCACCGTCGCTGTCACCGGCTGCTTCGGACCGGCCATGGTCCGGTCCAGGCGCAGGTCCAAGTACGCGAACGTCGTGTACGACAGGCCGTGTCCGAACGGATACAGCGGCTCGCCCTCGAAGTAGCGGTAGGTGCGTCCCTGCATCGAGTAGTCGTCGAATGCCGGCAACTTCTCGTCGGCCTTGTAGAACGTGACCGGGAGGCGACCGGCCGGATTGGCATCGCCGAACAGCACGTCGGCGACCGCGTTGCCGCCGCGCTGGCCCGGGTACCAGGCCATCACGATCGCCGGCACGTTCTGCTTGGCCCAGTCCACCGCCAGCGCGGAGCCGGCAGTCAGCACCATCACCACCGGCTTGCCGGTCGCGTGCAGTGCTTCGAGCAGCTTGCGCTGCGTCGCCGGCAGGCGCATGTCGGTGCGGTCGCCACCGGCGAAACCCGGGTAACTGACCGTCATCTCCTCGCCTTCGACGTCGCCGGTGAGGCCGCCGACGAAGATCACCACGTCGGACTCGCGCGCCACCTGCAGTGCTTCCTCGAACGGCGGCTTGGCCCCGGGCATGCGCCAGGCCAGGCGCACGCCGGCATCGCGCTCGCCGTCGTAGTACTCAAGCTTGAGGTCGTAGCTGCGACCGGCTTGCAGCGTCACCGTGGCGCTGTCGGCGCGCAGGCGGTCGCTGTCCTTCCACTGGTCCAGCACCGGCTTGCCATCCAGGTAGAGGCGGAAACCATCGTTCGCCGATGCTTCCAGCTGGTAGGTGCCCGACACCGGCGGCAGCAGCTGGCCGCTCCAGCGGATGCTGAAGTTGTCCGACGGCACCGATTGCCCGCCGTGCGCCTCACCGCGCGCCATCAGGTTGTCGGTCGGCGAGCCGCGGTCCCAGCGGAAGCCGATCTGCGAATCGACGCGGACCAGGGCCGGCTTGCCCGACAGGTCGCGGCTGCGGAAGTACTCGCCGCGCAGGCCGCGTTCGCTGGAGTCCTTCTCCGGGCGAAGGTACTGCGGTTCGATCAGCGGCGTGGCCGCCGGATCGTCGCGGCCTTCCACCAGGTCGACGCCGCGCGCATGCACCACCTGCGCGTTCGGCGCGGCTTCGCGGATGCCCTGCAGGATGGTCACCGGCGCGGCTGGCGTGCCGTAGTAGTTGCCCAGCAGCGCCATGGTGTCGTCGGCGGTCGGGCCGACCACGGCGATGCGCCTGGTATCGCGCGACAACGGCAGCACGCCGTCGTTCTTCAGCAGCACGATCGATTCCTGCGCGACCTTGCGCGACAGCGCGTCATGCGCCGGCGCCTGGTTGACCGGGTACGGGATGCCGGCCCAGCGGACTTTCTCCGGCGGGTCGAACATGCCCAGGCGCATCCGCGCGGTGAACAGCTGCGTCAGCGCATGGTCGATCTCGGCTTCGCTGATCAGTCCCTTCTTCACCGCAACCGGTAGGGATGGCGTGTAGGTGTCGCCGCAGTCGAGGTTGGTGCCGTTCTTCACCGCCAGCGCCGCGGCCTCCTCCGGCGTGGCGACGATCTTGTGGTGCTTCCAGATGTCGACGATGGCCCAGCAGTCGGAGACGACGTAGCCCTTGAAGCCCCAGTCGCGGCGCAGGGTGTCCTGCAGCAGGAACTTGCTGGCGCTGGCGGACTCGCCGTAGACGCGGTTGTAGGCACCCATCACCGCGTCGACCTGGCCTTCCTTCACCAGCACCTCGAACGCGGGCAGGTAGGTCTCGTACAGGTCCCGTTCGCTGGGGCGCGCGTCGAAGGTATGGCGATCGGCTTCGGGACCGCTGTGCACGGCGAAGTGCTTGGCGGTGGCGTCGAGCTTGCGGTACTTCGGGTCATCGCCCTGCAGGCCCTTGACGAACGTCACGCCCATGCGCGCGGTGAGGTACGGATCCTCGCCGTAGGTTTCCTGGCCGCGGCCCCAGCGCGGGTCGCGGAAGATGTTGATGTTGGGCGACCAGAACGTCAGGCCCTGATAGCGGCCGTGCTGCCCCTGCCGCGCGAACTCGTGGTGCTTGGCGCGTGCTTCGTCGCTGATCACGGTGGCGGTCTGGCTCATCAGCGGGACATCGAAGGTCGCCGCCATGCCGATCGCCTGCGGGAACACGGTGGCCGCACCGGCGCGCGCGACGCCATGCAGCGCTTCGTTCCACCAGTCGTAGGCCGGCACGCCGAGGCGCTCGATGGCGGGCGCGCCGTTCTGCATCTGCGCGGCCTTCTCTTCGAGGGTCATGCGCGAGACGAGGTCGGCGGCGCGCTCCTCGAAGCTGCGGTTGAGGTCGAGGTAGCCCGGCGCCTTCACGTCGGCCATGGCAGGCGCGCAGAACCCCTGCGCGCTGGCGGCAAACAGCACGGCCGCGATGACCGCGTGCAAGGATGCACCCACTTCTCTTCTGCAGCCGTCATACCCGCGAAGGCGGGGATCCAGGGACGCTGCTCGTGAAGTGACAACGTCCATGGATTGCCGCCTGCGCGGCAATGACGAACAGAAATCTTCGCGGCGAATCTCATTCATTTGTCCGTCTCCACACTCGCATAGGGGCCCACCACCGCGCCAACGAATCCGCCGGCGACATCGGTGCTGAGGATGGTGCCGTCGTCATTTCGCCGCAGCCACTGCCAGCCCTTGCCGTCGGCATCGAAGGCGAACGAGTAGGCACCGCTGTCACCGGCGATCTTCAGTTTCAATGTCTTCGCGTCGGCAGCGATCGTCCTGGTAGCGACGGTGCTGGCCTTGCCGTCGCTGCTGCGCTGAAGGAACAGCTCGAGGCCGGCGGCGACGCGGCGCACACCCAGGAAGTACCAGTAGCGCTCGTTCTGGAACGCGGCGATGCCGGCGTCCGTGCCCTGCTCCACCGGCACCGTCAGCGCGGTACTCGCCTCGAAGGCAAGGTGCTGCTGCCGCCGTGCCAGGAACGACGGATTGCGCAACGTGTCCAGCCCTTCGGCCAGCGGATGGATCGTCAGCTGGCCACGCCTGGCGGCCAGGTCGGCCCAGGGCTGCTTCGGTACGCGCACATGCATCCACGCGCGATCGAGCGCGGGCTTGTCGAACTCGTCGCGCCAGGTGAAGTTGCCGGTCATCGGCGCCTGCGACTTGCCGCGTTCCATGAAGGCCGGACCCGGCAGGACCTGCGGGATCGCGCGCCCGTGATCGAGGATGACCGGCCATCCATCCTTCCACGTCACCGGCAGCAGGTAGGTCTCGCGGCCGGTGTTGTAGTGCACGCCGCCATAGTTGCGGCTGGCGAGGAAGATCGCCCACCAGCTGCCGTCGAGCCCTTCGACCAGGTCGGCATGGCCGGCGTTGGTGATCGGATTCGCGCGCGCCGGGTCGAGATCGCGCTGGGTCAGGATGGGATTGCCCGGGTAAGGCGCGTACGGCCCCCACACCGTGCGGCTGCGCAGCACGACTTGCGAGTGATCCGGGCCGGTGCCGCCCTCGGCGCAGACCAGGTAGTACCAGCCCTCGCGCTGGTAGATGTGTGGGCCTTCGATCCAGATCGGGTTCTTCGACGGATCGACACCGCCGTCGATCAGCACCTTGCGCGGACCGACCGGCTTGCGCTGCGCCAGGTCGAACTCCTGCATCCAGATCGCACGATGACCGTCGTAGCGCGGCTTGCCTTCCGGTTCGCCGTTGTTGAGCAGGTAGGTCTTGCCGTCGCGGTCGAAGAACAAGGACGGGTCGATGCCGTCGATGGTCGGCAGCCAGACCGGATCCGACCACGGGCCAGCCGGATCCTTCGCCGTCACCAGGAAGTTGCCGCCGTTGTCGACCGCGGTGTTGACGACGTAGAAGATGCCGTCGTGGTAGGCGATCGTCGGTGCGAACACGCCGCGCGACATGCCCAGGCCGTCGAAGTCCAGCTGTGACGGCCGCTCGATCGCATTGCCGATCTGGGTCCAGTGCACCAGGTCCCGGCTCTCGAATACCGGGATGCCCGGGAAGTAGCTGAAGCTGGAGTTGACCAGGTAGTAGCGGTCACCGGCGCGCACCACCGCCGGGTCCGGATGGAATCCGGCGAGCACCGGGTTGCGGTAGCTGCCCTTCGGCAACGGCTGCTCGAACGTCGCGTCGTGACCTTCGTATTCGAACCAGTCGAACAGCACCGGTTCGCCCGCGTGTGCCGTTGCCGCCGACACGGCCAGCAGCCATGGGCAGATCCGCCTGAGTAGCCGCCACATGGCCATCACCAGTCCCACATCGCGCCGTCTTCCAGGCGCGCGATCGGCAACTGCTTGGGCGAGTACGGGTAGCGCGCGGCGAGCTTCTCGTCGATGGTGACGCCGTGGCCCGGGGTGTCGCCGACGTGCAGGCGTCCGTCGCGGAACACGTAGTCGTGCGGGAACACTTCGTTGGCCTCTTCGGAATGGAACATGTACTCCTGGATGCCGAAGTTCGGCACCCAGGTATCGAAGTGCAGGGCCGCGCCCATGCACACCGGCGAAAGGTCGGTG
Organism: Lysobacter sp. S4-A87; assembly: GCF_022637455.1. NCBI lineage: Bacteria > Pseudomonadati > Pseudomonadota > Gammaproteobacteria > Lysobacterales > Lysobacteraceae > Lysobacter > Lysobacter sp. S4-A87. Next base: position 3,025,691 of record NZ_CP093341.1, on the reverse strand, counting down.
GCGCCGTGGAAGCCGGTGCGCACCTGGTGCAGTCCGGCGAAGTCGGCCAGGCGGCGCAGATGCGTGATGCCGCCGCCGTGCACGATGGTCGTGCGGATGTAATCGATCAGCTGGTTCTCGATCAGGTGCTTGCAGTCCCAGATCGAATTGAATACCTCGCCCACCGCCAGCGGCGTGACCGAGTGCTGGCGGATCAGCTCGAACGACTTCTGGTTCTCCGCCGGCGTGGCGTCCTCCAGCCAGAACAGGCGGTACGGCTCGACGTCGCGGGCCAGGCGCGCGGCTTCGATCGGGCTCAGCCGGTGGTGGACGTCGTGCAGCAGCTCGACGTCGTTGCCGTGGTCGGCGCGCAGGCGCTCGAAGAGCTTTGGCACCACTTCCAGGTACTTCGGCGTCGACCACACCGTCTCGGCAGGCAGTTCGCTTTCGGCCGGCTCATAGGGCTTGCCACCGCTGGAGATGCCGTAGGCCTTCTTCACGCCGGGCACGCCGCACTGCGCGCGCACGGCGAGGAAGCCTTTCTCGCGGTACTTGCCGACTTCCTCGCTGGCCTCGCTGATGTCGCGGCCATTGGCGTGGGCGTAGACCAGCGCGCCTTCGCGCGAGCGTCCGCCGAGCAGCTGGTACAGCGGCAGGCCGGCCATCTTGCCGAGGATGTCCCACAGCGCGACGTCGACCGCGGCAATGGCGGTCATCGTCACCGGGCCCCGGCGCCAGTAGGCGCCGCGATAGAAGAACTGCCAGATGTCCTCGATGCGGCCGGCATCGCGGCCGATCAGGTTCGGCACCAGGTGGTCCTGAAGGTAGGACGCCACCGCCAGCTCGCGGCCGTTGAGCGTCGCATCGCCGAGGCCGACCACGCCCGAGCGGGTCTCGATCCGCAGCGTGACGAAGTTGCGCCCCGGGCAGGTGACGATGACGCGCGCATCGACGATCTCGCGGTCACGCGAGGAGCCGTGCGTAGTGGTTTCGGTTTGGGGGTTCGTGCTCATCATCGAATCACTCGGGCTGGATGCAGTTACTTGATCGGGGTTTCGAACGGACCCGCCGGCAGGCCGGCGCCGTCAAAGAGGGTGCAGACCGGGCCATCGGCCCAGCAATAACGCACGCGCGTGACATCCACTGCGTTCGGCGCGCGCAGCGTCACCGTGTCGCCACTGATGCGGGCATCGGCGTAGTGGCAGCTGTCCTTCGCCGCGCCACACAGTTCGAAGCCGATCGGACCGTCAGCGCCGAATGCGACCAGGCCATTGCTGACGTCGGCGAAGACCAGCTTCACCGCACCGCCCTCGCGCGTGGCCGACGCCGGCACTGGCCCAGACGGCGGCTGCTTGCCGCGATAGATCACGTGGCGCGCGGCGCGGGCGAGACGGCGTCCGAGTTCCTGCTTGTTCGGCGGATGGATGTCGTAGCGGTCGCCGATGTCGATCGCCACCGCCAGGCCGCTATTGGCATCCTCGTTGGCGACGATGCGCTGCGCTTCGCGCAGTTCGGCCCAACCGCTTTCGGTTGGCTGCGGCTTGGGCATGCCAAAGCCGGCCAGCTGGATGACCAGCACCGGCAGGTCGGCGCCGAAGCGCGAGCGCCAGTCCTTGCGCCACATGCGCAGCAGGTCGGCATAGCGGTCGGCTTCGAAGGTGTTCGACTCGCCCTGGTACCAGAGCATGCCGCGGAAACCGTACTTGCCGATCGGCGCGATCATGCCGTTGTAGAGCGTCGACAGGCCTGCGGCGGTCTGCCACGGCGCGCGGGGCGGCCAGTCGTGGCCCGGGGCCGGGCGGTACTTCCACGCCGGATCGAGCGGCACGCTCGTGCCGTCCTTGAACCGGATCGCATACGCCGATGCCGGACCGCTCATGCCACCGGCGCGATAGGTGTCGAGCACGTTGATGGTGACCGAGTTGTCGCCGGCCTTCAGCAATCCCGGCGGCAATGGGTACTCGCGTCCGGAGCCTGGTCCATACGTGCTGCCGACGCCATGGCCGTTGACCCAGGTCATGTCGACTTCATCGATCGAACCCAGCAGCAGCACCGCGTCCTGCGCGGCCTGCTGTCCGGTGAGTTTTACAGAGGTGCGGAACCAGACCAGGCCGTCGTATTCGGCCAGGTCCTTCACGCCCCACTCCTCCCACGGACCCAGCGCGCGCGGCGCGTTGCGCCAGCCTTCGGTTGCGGCGTAATTGGCCGCCCACGGCTCATCGCCAGCCTTGAACTCCTTGCGACCGCGCCACCACTTGGCCCAGACCTCGCCCCATTGACCGACCGCGGCAATAGGGTCACGCGAGTAAGCCGCCAGCACGTCGAGCTCGTCGTCGTACTGGCCCGAGGCACGCAGCGCCTCGCCGCTGGTCCAGGCCTGGATGCGCGAGCCGCCCCAGGCCGCGGTGACCAGGCCCATCGGCACCTTGACGGTCTTCTGCAGTTCGCGCGCGTAGTAGAAGCACGCCGCGGAGAAATCCGGCACGGTCTCCGGTGACGCCTTGAGCCACTTCACCTGGGTGGCGAAGTGTTCCAGCGGCGTGACGCTGCCGGTTTCGCCGACGGTGAGCATGCGGATGCTGTCGTTGCCCGATCCGGCGATCTCGGCGCGCGAGTCCAGCGTGCGATGCACCTGCAACACCATGTTGGACTGGCCGGAGCACAGCCAGACCTCGCCGACCATCACGTCGTCGACGGTCTGTTTCATGCCGCCCTGCGCGCTCAAGTTGAGCGTGTACGGGCCGCCCGCCGCCATCGGCGGCAAGGTCGCCTGCCAGCGGCCGTTCTCGTCGGCGCGGGCATTGGCCTGCTTGCGCGCGAGTGTCACCTTCACCACCTGCCCCGGCCCCGCCTGCCCCCACACCCGGATCGGTGCATTGCGCTGCAGGACTGCGTGGTCCTGGAACATCTCGTGCAGCAGCGGTGCCGGCCTGCGCTCGGTCGTCGTCGTACCGGGCTGGTCCTGCAATGGTTCGTGGGCGTTGCTGCCGGCGTGTGCCGCCGATGCCGCCAACAGCGCCAGCACGAGCGCGCCGGCACGCGGGAGACGCAATGGGTTCGATGCGGTGGATTTCATGCTGGCTCAGTGACCCGGCGCAAAGGGAAAGGAAAGTGCCTCGTAGTACTCGAGCGGATGCGCGGGCGCCGCCTGGCCTTCCGGCAACGGCCGCTGCGAGAACGTCTGGAAGTAGGCGATGCTGGCGTCGCGCCACCACTGCGCCTCCTTCTCCTGGATCGACAGGAAGGTGGCGATCTGGGCGTGGCGCTCGGCATCGATGCGGCCGCCCAGCCCCTGCCAGGTCTGCTCCATCTGCTTCACGCCGTCGACGCCGTGCGTGTAGCGGTTCACAAGCTCGTCCCAAAGGGTGCGGCCAGACTGCGTGCGGTAATCCCACGGCACGTGGTGGAACCAGAGCAGGTACTTCTCCGGCACGCGCTCGGTATCGCCGAACTCACGCGCCACCGGCGGCGCGTACTGGGCCACGGCATTGGTGCCGCTGGCACTGCGGTCGAAGCCGATGCCGTCGCGGTTGGCGCGGTGGTAGTAGACCGAGGTCCAGTCGGCGCGCGGTCCGCCCGACACCCAGGGACCGGGACCATAGTGGTGACCGTTGCCCATCAGGTGATGCAGGCCGAGCGGCGTCATGTAGTCGACCACCGCTTCGCGCGAGCCCATCATCATCCCGACGATCGGGTTCACCACGTCGGCGTCGTTGGAGAACGTCATCCGCGCCCATTCCTCGGCGATAGGTTTGGCCTTGAGCGACGGATCCCAGGCCATGCGTCCGAAGACATACCAGTTGGCCTGGTCGAACTGCGATCCGCTCCAGTTGCGGTCCGAACCGATGTTGGCGACGCCGGCCATGCCGGTCAGCGCGTACTTGTGCAGCGAACCGTCAACGACCTTGGCTACGGTCGAACCCTTGCCGCGACGGTGGGTGTCGGCTTCCAGGGTCTCCTGGTACATCGGCCCCAGATAGGCCAGGTGCGTGGCGAAGCCCAGGTACTCCTTGGTGATCTGGAACTCCATCATCAGCGGCGTCTTCGGCATCGCGCCGAACAGCGGATGGAACGGCTCGCGCGGCTGGAAGTCGATGGCGCCGTTCTTGACCTGCACGATGACGTTGTCGCGGAACTTGCCGTCGAGCGGCACGAACTCGCTGTAGGCCTGCTTGGCGCGGTCGTCCGGCTCCTCGTGCGAGTAGACGAACGCACGCCACATCACCACGCCGCCGTGCGGCTTGACCGCGTCGGCGAGCATGTTGGCGCCGTCGGCGTGTGTGCGGCCGTAATCCTGTGGGCCGGGCTGGCCCTCGGAGTTGGCCTTGACCAGGAAGCCGCCGAAGTCGGGAATGACCTTGTAGATCTCGTCGGCCTTGTCGCGCCACCAGCGCTGCACCTGCGGATCGAGCGGGTCGGCGGTCTTGAGTCCACCGACCTCGATCGGCGCGCTGAAGCGCGCACTGAGGTAGACGCGGATGCCATAGGGCCGGAACACGCCGGCCAGCGCCGCCGCCTTCTCCAGGTACATCGGCGTCAGGCTCAGCGCGTTGGCGTTGACGTTGTTCAGCACGGTGCCGTTGATGCCGAGCGAGGCATTGGCGCGGGCGTAATCGGTGTAGCGCGGGTCGAGGTAGTCGGGCAGCTTGTGCCAGTCCCAGATCGATTCGCCGGCGTAGCCGCGTTCGACCGAACGGTCCAGGTTGTCCCAGTGGTTGAGCACGCGCAGTTGCGCGCGCGGGGCCTGGCGCAGGTCGAGCGCTGCCAGCGGCTGCGCGGTCTGCACCAGGCGCAGGAAATGGAACGCGCCGTAAAGCGCACCGACGTCTTCATTGGCGGCAATGACCGTGGCGCGATGACCGTCGACGCTGACGCTGCGGATCAGGTAGCCCTCCCGGCCCAGGTCCTGCAGCTTCAGGCGCAGCCCGGCCACCAGCGGCGAGGAGGCCGGCGTGCCGACGATGACGGCACCGTCTGCGCTGACCGGATCCGATACCGCCGGTGCCGTGCCCAGCAGCCCGGACAGGCCGCGCAGCAGTTCGTTACGGGTCGCGGCCTGGGTCGGCGTCGAAGCGGCCATGACCAGCTGCGAGGCCTGCGCGCGGTAGGCCGCGGCACGATCGGCAGGCAGTGGCCGGTAGCGCAGCCACAGGTCGTAGCCATCCTCGGCGTGCGCGACCGGCGCCGCCGACAGCGCCGCGAACAGGGCCACCATGGCGACACCGGCCAGGCCCAGGCGATGGAAGGCCTGGCGCAGCCGCCGCTTCGTCCCCGCCATCGGCGGCGTGCGTTCGCTGCTGGCAGCGGTTGTCGGTACCATGTGGTTTGCTGTCATGCCTTGTCCGATGTCACGTTGGTTGTGCTCGCGTTGATTGAGACCACGTTGGTGAGAACGTCTGCGCCGACCCAAGCAGAGCGAAGGAAGGAACGTTGGAGAAGCCCAAGAAATCGGTCCGCCGCAAGGGACGCGCCGTCACCATCGACGAGGTCGCGGCGCTCGCCAACGTCTCGCCTATGACCGTGTCGCGCGTCGTCAATGGCTACGGCAAGGTCCGCGAGTCCACCCGCGAGCGCGTCACCCAGGCCGTGCGCGAGCTGGGCTACACGCCCAACCAGGCCGCCAGCTCGCTGGCCGCGGCGCAGGACACCCGCATCGCGCTGATCTACACCAACCCCAGCGCCGCGTACCTGCGCGAGCTGCTGGTGGGTGCGCTGAACGGTGCATCGCGTACCGCGGCGCAGCTGGTCATCGACACCTGGGAAAACTTCGACGCCGAGCAGCAGCGCCATGCCGCGCGTGCGCTGGCCAAGACCGTGGCCGGCGCGATCCTGCCGCCGCCGCTGTGCGAATCCAAGGCGGTGGTTTCGGAACTGGTCAGCGCCGGCGTATCGGTGGTGGCGATTGCGTCGGGTCGCTTCAGCCAGGAAATCTCCAGCGTCCGCATCGACGACTTCCATGCCAGCCGCGAGATCACCGCGCACCTGATCGCGCTCGGCCATACCCGCATCGGCTACATCAAGGGCAATCCGAACCAGACTGCCAGCGCGCGCCGATACGAGGGTTTCCAGGCCGCAATGAGCGAAGCCGGTATCGCGCTGGATTCGGCTCTGGTCCAGCAGGGCTACTTCACCTATCGCTCGGGTCTCGACGCCACGGAAAAGCTGCTGGGGCTGCGCAAGCCACCCACCGCGATCTTCGCCAGCAACGACGACATGGCCTCGGCGGTCATCTCGGTCGCGCACCGGCGGGGGCTCGACGTGCCGCGCGACCTGTCGGTTGTCGGCTTCGACGACACCTCGGCCGCGACCACGGTATGGCCGGAACTCACCACCATCCACCAGCCGATCGCCTCGATGGCCGATTCGGCGGTCGACATCCTGCTGCGCAACATCCGCCGCAAGGATCGCAACACGCGCGTGGTGGTCGACCATGTCCTGCCCCACCAGCTCGTGTCGCGCGACTCGGTCGCGCCGCCGGCCAAGCCGGGCGACGCCAAGGACCCTTGAGGTCTGCGCCGCCGGCTTGATCCGAACGTCATGCATGCGTACGTCATGCATGCGTACGTCCGGCAGTGGGGGCGGAACCGGAAGCATCCTCCGGCTCAGCCTTCCATCTGTTCCAGTTCCTTGCCCTTGGTCTCGTAGACGTAGCGCAGGACGAAGAACACCGAGATGATCGCGGCCACCGTGTAGATGCCGTAGGCGCCGGCCAGGCCGATGCTTCCCAGCAGCATCGGGAAGGTCACTGTGATGGCGAAGTTGGATGTCCACTGCGCCGCACCGGCGACCGCCAGGCCCGAACCGCGGATCTGGTTGGGGAACATCTCGCCCAGCATCACCCACATCACCGGGCCCCAGGACATGTTGAAGAAGATCACGTAGACGTTGGCCGCGACCAGCGCCAGCGTGCCCATCGAATCCGACAGCGCCAGCTTGTGGTTGGCGTCGATCGATCCGGTGGTGAAGGCCCACGTCATCAGCGCCAGCGAGATCGCCATGCCGGCCGAGCCGACCCACAACAAGGGCTTGCGACCGATGCGGTCGATCAGCAGCACCGTGACCAGGCATGCACCGATGCTGAGCGCACCCGACAGCACGTTGATCAGCAGCGCATCGCTCTCGGAGAAGCCGACCGCCTGCCACAGCACCGCGCCGTAATAGAAGACGACGTTGATGCCGACCAGCTGCTGGAACGTGGCCAGGCCGATGCCGATCCAGACGATCGGGCGGATCTTGCCGGTGGCCTTGTTGACCAGGTCCGACAACTGCGGGCGGTGATGGTCGGCCGACAGCGATGCATCGATCTCGGCCAGCTTCGCCTTCGCCTCCGAGGCGCCGTACAGGCGCGTCAGCACGGCCAGCGCGTCGGCCTGGCGCTTCTTCACCACCAGGTAGCGCGGGCTTTCCGGAATCGTCAGCAGCAACAGCAGGAACAGCAGCGACGGGATCGCCTGCACCCAGAACATCCAGCGCCATGCGGCCTGGCCCAGCCACAGGCCCTCGGTCGAGGCACCGGCGGCCTTGGCCAGCAGGTAGTTGCTGAGGAAGGCGCAGAACAGGCCGCCGATGATCGCGATCTGCTGCACCGTGGCCAGGCGGCCGCGGTAGCGCGCCGAGGCCACTTCGGCGATGTAGGCCGGTGACATCACGCTGGCGGCACCGACGGCGAAGCCGCCGAGCACGCGCGCGGTGACGAACATCCACGAGGTCGCCGCCGCGCCGGCGCCAATCGCCGACAACAGGAACAGCACCGCCGAGATGATCAGCACCGAGCGTCGGCCCCAGCGATCGGCCAGGCGCCCGGCGAAGAACGCGCCGATCGCGCAGCCCAGCAGCATAGAGGCAACCTCGAAACCGAGACCGGCCTTGCTGGAACCGAATGCCTGCTGCAATCCGTCGACGGTGCCGTTGATCACGCCGCTGTCGAAACCGAACAGGAAGCCACCGATGGTGGCCACGCAGCTGACCAGGATGATCAGGCGGGTGTTCTCGGCGTCGTGGTTGGACGTGGCGTTTTCGAGCGTGGCGCTGTTCATGGCCTACCCCTCATCGTTGATCCGGCCCCCTGTCACCGCGCGTGGCGCGGTGACCCTCCCTTCCTTCCCCCGTCGCCGGAACGGGGGAAGGCCTGTGCCGCTCAGCGCATCAGGTACTGGTTGAGCAGGTTCTCATAGCGCTCCTGCTTGCCGCTGATCTTGGCAGGCTCGGCGCCCTTGCGCGCCTGCTCGCTCAGCGTCGCCAGGTCCATCTTGCCGGAGGCGAAGTCGTTGCCTGCGCCCTTGTCGAAGCTGGCGTACCGCTCGGCGCGCCACTGCTCCCACGGCGACCTGGTCAGCAGCGCGTGCGCCACTTCCAGGCCGCGCGCGAACGCGTCCATGCCACCGATGTGCGCGATGAACAGATCGTCGGCATCGGTCGACTCGCGACGCACCTTGGCGTCGAAGTTGAGGCCGCCCGGCTGCAGGCCGCCCTGGCGCAGCACCACCAGCATCGCGCCGACGGTGTCGTACAGGTCGGTCGGGAACTGGTCGGTGTCCCAGCCGTTCTGGGCGTTGCCGCGGTTGGCGTCGATGCTGCCGAGCATGCCGGCATCGGACGCGACCTGCAGGTCGTGCTCAAAGGTGTGGCCCGACAGCGTGGCGTGGTTGGCTTCGATGTTGAGCTTGAAGTCCTGGTCCAGGCCGTGCTCGCGCAGGAAGCCGACCACCGTGGCCGAATCGAAGTCGTACTGGTGCTTCATCGGCTCCATCGGCTTGGGCTCGATGAGGAAGTTGCCCTTGAAGCCGATGCTGCGGCCGTAGTCGCGCGCCATCGTCAGGAAGCGGCCGAAGTGCGCCAGCTCGCGCTTCATGTTGGTGTTGTGAAGCGAGGCATAGCCTTCGCGGCCGCCCCAGAACACGTAGTTCTCGCCGCCCAGTTCGACCGTGGCTTCGATCGCAGCCTTGACCTGCACGGCAGCGCGCGCGACCACGGCGAAGTCAGGGTTGGTGGAGGCACCGTTCATGTAGCGCGGGTGGCTGAAGAGATTGGCCGTGCCCCACAGCAGCTTCATGCCGGTCGCCTTCTGGCGCTCCTTGGCAATGGCGACCATGTGCTTGACGTTCTTCTCGTACTCGCCGATGTCGTCGGCGTCGGGCGCCAGGTCGATGTCGTGGAAGCAGTAGTACGGCACGCCGAGCTTGGTGAAGAACTCGAACGAGGCATCGGCCTTGGCTTCAGCGCGAGCCAGCGGCGTGGCGGCGGCATCCCAGGGATAGACGCGCGTGCCCGGACCGAACGGGTCGTGGCCGGCATTGCAGAAGCTGTGCCAGTAGCACACCGCGAAACGCAGGTGCTCGGCCATCGTCTTGTCACCGATGCGCTTGTTGGCGTCGTAGTGCTTGAACGCCAGCGGGTTGTCGGAATCGCGTCCCTCGAACGGGATGCGGCCAATGCCGGGGAAGTATTCGCGGGCGCCGATGAAGGGAGTCGTCATGGTGGGAATCACTGTCGGGTGTGAGGAGTGGCGGGCGGCAGCCCGGCTGGAATCAGGGGTTGTTGGAGTTGGCGTGGGACTGCATGGCCGCATCGAGGTGGCGGCGGAACTGGCGGTAATGCGAGCGATAGGCGGTGGCAGCGTTGCCGTCGGGGCGTGCGATCGAAGCTTCGTCGGTGGCGACGTGCTCGCGCGCGATGGCGGCGATGTCGTCGCCACCGCCGCTGGCGCGGCCGTGCGCCCACAGCGCCTGCAGCGCAGCACCGAACGCGGCGCCCTCGCTCTGCTCCGGCACGGCAACCGGCAGCTCGAACACGTCGGCCACCATCTGCCGCCAGGCGGCGCTCTGGCTGCCCCCGCCGGTCAGGCGGATGGCATCGAACTGCAGGCCGGCTGCGGTCAGTGCGTCGTAGCCGTAGCGGAGCGCGTAGGTAGCGCCTTCCATTGCTGCGCGGTAGACATTGCCGCGGGTGAGGTTGGTCGAGTCCATGCCGTGCAGCGAACCGCGCGCATGCGGCAGGTCCGGCGTGCGCTCGCCGTTGAGGAACGGCAGCATCACCAGCCCGCCTGCGCCCGGCGCGGTGCCGGCCATCACCGCATCGCCGTCGCGGCTGCTGAAGCCGAACATGCGCGCGACACTCTCGGTGGCGACGGTGCAGTTCATCGTGCAGATCAGCGGCAGCCAGCCACCGGTGGACGAGCAGAACGCGGCCCAGCCACCGGCCTCGTCGACGACCGGGTGGTCGGCGTGGGCGAACAGCGTGCCGGACGTGCCCAGGCTCATGCTCAGCACGCCGGAAGCAACGTTGCCGGTGCCGATGGCGGCCATCATGTTGTCGCCGCCGCCGGCGGCCACGCGCACGCCGTGCGGCAGGCCCAGCTCGTCGGCGATCTTCGCAGCGATCGTGAAGCTGGCATCGGCCTCGACCAGCGGTGGAAGCATCGCCGACAGATCGCGCTGCGCATCGGTCGCGGCGAGCATGCGCGAGGACCAACGGCGCGTGCGCACGTCGAGCCAGCCGGTGCCGGAGGCATCGCCGTACTCCATCCAGCGCTCGCCGGTCAGCCAGAAGTTGACATAGTCGTGCGGCAGCATGATCGCGGCCAGGCGCGAGTAGACCTCGGGCCGATGCTTGCGCGTCCACGGCAGCTTGGATGCGGTGTAACCGGCCAGGATGGGATTGCCTGCCAGCGCGATGCAGCCCTTGGCGCCACCGGCCGCGGCCATGATCTCGTCGCACTCGACTGTGGTGCTGGTGTCGCACCACAGCTTGGCAGGTGCGAGCACTTCGCCGCCGGCAGCGACTGGCACGAAACCGTGCTGCTGCCCGGAGACACCGATCGCGGTCACGCGAGCACGCTGCGCGGGTTCCATGCGCGCGAAGCAGGCGCGGATCGCGTCGATCCACCACTGCGCGTGCTGCTCGCGGCTGCCGTCATCGCCGGCGATCAGCTCCAGTGCCTGGCCGTGCGTGGCCACGACTTTGCGTGCCTGCGCATCGTAGGCAATCAGCTTGACGCTCTGGGTACCAACGTCGAGACCGACGAACAGGCTCATGCAGACCTTCCAGAAAAAAAGTTAGCGCTACCACTCCGGACGCATAAAAAAACATCACTGGGGATGTCGGCCAGCCGATTCATAGGTCGAAGGGGGTCCCGGGACGGATGGTGGAACTCTACCCAGCGTTTCGGGAAATGGCTTGCTGCAATGCGGAATTCCTTTTGCACCAATCACTTACAAGTATGCACGATCCAGTGAACGGGTCCTCGGCCGGATGTGCCTGCCGCGGGTGGGTAGCCGCCTGCCCCTGGGCAAGGGCGCCTAACCGGGCATCCAGTCTGTCGCGATGTTGACGGGTTTCGCTGCCCACTTGCCGCGCCAGCCCGCGGCAAGGGGCTTGCGACGCATTGCGGCAGTGCCGCTTAGCGTTCCACTGCTCGATCAGGTGACCGCGCGAATCTTCCCGCGACGTGTTCAGAGAGTGGATCCGCGAGTTCATGGTCTGAACTCGCAGTACCTCAAGGGAGGCTGTCATGGATCGCGTCAGGGAAGTCATGTCCAAGCGTCGTGGACTCTGGACGGACGCTTACGGCCGCTGGGAAAACTTTGCCGTTGCGAAACGGCCGCTCGAATCGGCCATGCGGAACATCGATGGTTCCGTGCCGCGGCCGACCGTCGCAGTCAGCACGCCAGTGCAGAAGACGCGGTTCGAGGAACGCCAGCGATTGCGGCAGGTGTTTGAAAGCGCTGCGTACCGAGGCGTAAGGATTGCCGCGGAGCGGCAAGTCGGGGCGACCCTCGACTTCGCCGACCTTCCGCCGAATGAGCAGGCACTCAAGGCCGGCCGTCCCGTTGCCAGGCTGGTATCGCTGGGCGGCAACGGAATCGAACCGAAGGGGTTTGCCACCGGCTTCCTGATCGCCAAGGACGTGATCCTGACCAACTTCCACGTCTTCCAGAAACCCAGCGACGCATCCCACTGTGGCGCGCAGTTCCTGTTCGAACGGATCGAACAGGGGGTGCGGTCGGGCCTCATATTCGAACTCGACCCGGATCGGTTCTTCATCAGTTGCCGCGAACTCGACTACGCCCTCGTGGGTGTCAAGGCGAAGTCGTTGACGGAAGCGTCGCTCGATCAGTTCCAGTTCCTGCCCCTGATCGGGGCGAAGGGCAAGATAGAGAAAGGCGGCCCCGTCAACATCATCCAGCACCCGGAAGGACGACCCAAGCAGTACGCCACCGTCAACAACCTCCTGCTGGACCTGCGCGACGACGGCTTCCTGCTGTACGAAACCGACACACTGGAAGGATCGAGCGGATCCCCGGTGTTCAGCCAGTGGTGGGAAGTGATCGGCCTGCACCATTGCGGCGTCCCGCAGATGCAGGACGGCAAGCTGGTCAAGCGCAATGGCGAGATCGTTCCGACCAGCGCCGAAGTCGACGACAAGGACCTCATCTGGATCGCAAACGAAGGCGTGCGCGTCAGCGCCATGGTGGAGTCCTTCAAGCAGCAGCGCGTCGATGGAACGGAGCAGTCCACGATTCTGCAAAGGATCATCGAAAGCACCTTCGACACACTGAGCCTGGTCGCCACGAACAGTCCGCTGATCCAATCCGAATCACTCGCGTCGCCCGGGGGCAATCCCATGGCCAGCCAAACCTTCCAGTTTTCAGGGCCGGTGACCATCTACGTTGGCGATGGACATGCCGCGGCGGCGGCCGTCCGGATCGCAACCGTGGAGCCTACCGTCGCGGCCACGCCCGCTGCAGCGGCGGCACCATCGGCAAGCGCAGGCATCGCGGCGACGGAATTCTTCGAGAAGAAGCTGCGCTTCGATGAGGACTACGGGTCGCGCGACGCGCTCGGCTACGACGCCACGTTCCTGCGCGGATGGAGGATCCCGGCACCGCAACTGACCCAGGCACTGGAGGCCAAGGCCCTCAAGAAGAAGAACGGCAGCCCCTGGGTGCTGAAGTACTACCACTACTCACTGGTCATGCACGAACCCCGGCGACTCCTGATCTGGGCGGCCAGCAACGTCGATTACAGCCCTGCTGCGAGGAAACGCACCAAGCCCCGGAAGGAATACGGCGGCGAGAACTGGCGCCTGGATCCGCGCGTGGCGCTGCAGGTGCCTGGCTTGCAGATCGAGGACGTCGACTTCTATCGCCCGGCCACCAAGATCGATCGCGGGCATATCGTCCGGCGCGAGGACGCGTGTTGGGGCAGCACGGCCAAGGAAGCCGAGTTCGCCAATTCCGACACCTATCACTGGACCAACTGCACGCCGCAGAGCCAGGCCTTCAATCAGTCCGGAGAGCACGGCATCTGGGGCAAGTTCGAAGAGCATATCCAGCGCGAAGCCAAGGCGCTCGACGGTCGCCTGTGCGTATTCGCCGGGCCCGTCCTCGGGCTTCGCGATCCCAGGCACGGGTACGACGACGACAACCTCATCAAGGTACCGATGAAGTTCTGGAAGATCGTGATGTGCGTGTCGAACAAGGATGACGGCTCCGAGCCGCTGGCCTACGCCTTCATCTTCGACCAGACCGAGGCGATCGAGCGACTGGGCTTCGAACGGATGGACATGAGCGAGTACGAGATTCACCAGGTCCCCGTGGGCGACATCACGAAGAAGACCGGTGTCCAGTTCGACGACTCGATCCTGGCCGCCGACGTCCTGCGCCGCGGCGGCGCGAACGAGAGCCTGCGCGACGACAAGGGCGTGAGCATCACGTCGTTGAACGACATCGTCCTGCGATAGCGAGACCAATGACTTCCTGACCGGGCCACCTGACTATGTGCAACCCAGCCCGCGAGCCAGCGCCATGAATCCGGAACTGCACGACATCGGCAGTCGCAACCTGGTGGTCTGCCTCGACGGCACCGGCAACGCCTATGGCAGTGCCAACACCAATGTGGTGAAGATCTACGCCATGCTCGATCACGATCCCCGTGTGCAGGTGGCCTACTACGACCCGGGCGTGGGAACGTTCAGCGCGCAAGGCGCGTGGACGCGCGCAAGCAAATGGATCACGCGCGTGATGGGGCTTGCGTTCGGCTATGGGCTCGCCACCACGCTGGCCGAAGCTTACGGCTTCCTGCAGAGGAACTACCGGCCAGGCGACCGCGTGTACATCTTCGGCTTCAGTCGCGGCGCCTACGCCGCGCGTGCGCTGGCCGGGATGCTGCACAAGGTGGGTTTGCTGCGGCCGGAACTGCACGACCTGGTTCCGTATGCGGTCGACATTTTCAAGAAAGAGAACAGATCATCGGTGGTCCACGGGTTCCGCGACACGTTCTCGCAAGCGTGCCCGGTGCATTTCCTGGGACTGTGGGACACGGTCAGCTCGGTTGGATGGGTGTGGAACCCGAAAGTGCTGCCCTATACGCGCGACAACCCCAGCGTCGCCATTGTCAGACATGCGGTGGCGATCGATGAACGTCGCGCGTTCTTCCGCACCAACCTGTGGAACGACTCGGCCACCAACCAGGATGTCAGGCAAACCTGGTTCGCCGGGGTGCATTCCGACATCGGCGGTTCCTATCCGGAGCCGGAGGCAGGACTGGCGCAACTGGCGCTGCGTTGGATGGTCTGCCACGCGCGCTCGGCTGGACTGCAGCTGGAACCCCTGGCGCAGCTTCGCTGGCTTCCGCAGACGACGCAGCCGGGGGAGCCGGTGGCACCCGACCCGCTGGCGCCGATGCACCGCTCGCTGCGCGGCGCATGGTGGTTGGCGGAGATCGTCCCGAAGTGGTTCCGTGATCCGCGACAGGGCTTCCGCAGGCGGCTTCGCTTCAATCTTGCCAGGCGCCGCTTCATCCCCGACGGTCCCTGGGTTCATCCAGGCGTGTTGGAGCGCCAGGCGTCGCCTGAGCTGCACTATCGAGCAACGAACCTTCCGGCGAACATCCGGGTCGATCGCTCCGAGCAAGCGCTCTGCCCCGGCATGGCCGCTGTGCCGACTTCGGCTCCTACACCGGTGGTGTCGCCGCCATGACCCGCTTCAGGCGCGCCGGGTACGCAAGCATGTTCCTGCTCGCGGCGGTCGTGATCTGCGGGTGTGCCCCCAATGCTGCGTACCGGACGCGGATGGCGCCTACCGGTGAACCTTGCGATTTGGCCTCAGCCGCATGCGACAGCGATGTCTGGCAACGCCTGCCGCCTGCTTCCAGCCCGGGCCTTCCCGCTTCGCGCCATCCGGTCGGTCTGGGATTCGTCGAGTTCGACGACCAGGGGCAACTCAGGCATCCGGAACTGAAGAACGCGCTGATGGCCCGTGTCCGCGCGGAAGCGGATGCGCACCCGCTGCTGATCGTCGTGTTCGCGCATGGCTGGAAGCACAACGCTGCGGCGTCCGATTCGAACGTGGTCGACTTCGGCAGGCTGCTCCAGCGCATTGCCGTCGAAGATGAGAAGGCGTGCGCAGGCCACTCCTGCGCCGATCGGCAGGTGGTGGGCGTGTTCCTCGGCTGGCGCGGCTTGTCTGCCTCCGTCGAGCCTTTCAAGGAGCTGTCCTTCTGGACGAGGAAGGACCGGGCCCAGCGGGTCGGCTCCGATGGCGCGATGGAAGTCCTCGCCGAGCTGAAGAAGATCGAGGGCGGAAACGATCTGGGTCGAATGATCATCGTCGGCCACAGTTTCGGCGGCGCGCTCATCTACACCGCGATCCAGCAGCAGCTCATGCGCGATACGTGGTACCTCAATCGGGGAAGCATGGCGCGCAACGCCGCCGACCTGATCGTCCTGGTGAACCCAGCGTTCGAGGCTGCGCGCTTCCACGCCTTGAATCGCCGCGCTGCCGGGATGACCCATCCGGATTCCCAGCGGCCCATCCTGGCCGTGTTCACCTCGAGGAACGATACGGCGACCGGCAGGGCATTCCCGGTCGGGCGGACGCTGGGCACGCTGTTCCAGAGCCATACGTCGGACGAGCAGCGTCGCGAGAACCGGACGGCGCTGGGTCACTACACCCTGTTCCAGACCCACGACCTCAACCTGACCACCGCCGCAGGAACCGATACACAGGCCCTGCTGCGGCTATCCACCTACTCCGAATACGGTTGCGCCTGGCAGGCCTACCAGGCCGGAACCACGGATGCCTGGTCGCTCGGAGAGCTCGCGCTGAGCCGCCGACCGACGATGCAGACCGACGGTCAGCGCCGCAACCCGTTCTACGTGGTCAGCGTCGACCCTGGGATCATCGATGCCCACAACGGCATCTGGGGCGACCGGTTCAGTCAGTTCCTCTACCGGTTCGTCGCGGTGCAGTCGTGGCGGGAAGTGCCCGGATGCGATGGCTGAGGGCGATCTCGCCACCCATTACAGACCACCTTATCCGTCGGCAGGGATGGATGGCGCTCGCGCTCATCGTTGCCGCATCGATCGCACCGGGTGATGTCGGCGCCTCGAAAGTAGACAGAACGCAGGAAAGCGGCACCACCACGTCCCAGGCAAGCAAGGCCGAAGCCAAGCCTGTATTCCGGCAAATCGAGCCCGAACAAGGCGTTGCATCGCACTTCGACGCGGTATCCGACGTGTCGCTGGCGCTGGCCGCGGTTCCCGACCCGCGCGTGCCGCGCCATCGCCGCGCCTACGATCTGAGCATCGTCGCCATGATCCAGGGAATGCTGGATTCCGGATACGCGCTCGATCGCTACGTTTTCCCATGGGAGGGCGTCCTGAGCCAGGGCGAGGACGGATCCGGCATCCGCAACCGTCTCACCGACGACTGCAGGTTCGGGGTGATGATCTTTCGCAGGGACGAGTGGCGGTCCGCGATGTCCCGGGCCAGCAAGAATGCACCACGACTGCGCGCCCTCTACCTGGTTCCGGAAACCACGACCTACGGCCTGCCCCGCAACACGACCCTGTCGGCAATGGGCGAGATATCCCGGCAGACACAGAAGGAGCCGGGAAAGCGACTCGACCTCTGTCACGAGGGCAAGCCTGCGCAGGCACCTTCGTCGCCCACGGACGCCGCGGCCGGCGCACCTGCCACCGGTGCTCCCGAAGCTGAAGCGACTGATCAGGCGGACGACACACCGGCCCGCGTCCTGGCCCGCAGGGCAACGCTTCGGGAATGCACATCCCCTGCCGGCCAACTGCTCCTGCTCGGACCGAACTTCTCCGGCTCCGTGGACTCCGTCGCCCAGATCAACCTGAGGGCGAACACGCTGGGCCTGCCGCAGATCTGCGCCGTGTCCACGTCTGCGACCGTTGCATCGAACGCAAAGATCGAGTGGTTTCCGGGAAACCACGCCAAGAACGCGCCGGCACCGGAACTCCATTCGCTGGCGACCGACGACGAGAAGAAGCTGACGGCGCTATGGGATTTCGCCAGACGGATCAGGGCCGACCGATGGCACGGCGTTGCCATCTTCAGCGAAACCTCGGTCTTTGGTCACGAGGTATGCCCTGATCCGGACCTGGCGCCAGCGGGACCGTCTACCGGGCGCGAAGATCTCTGCAGGAACGCGATCCTGGTTTCATTTCCGTCGAACATCGCCGACGTCCGTGTCGGGTTGCGAAAGGAGGCCAAGGAGGGGGGGCGCGGGCTGGCGACAATGATTCCGAGCGAGAAGCATTTGTCACTGGACGACGGCAACGGCAGTGGCAGTGAGCTTCCCGACAGCCTCCAGTCGCGACTGACCGCGGCCGGTACGGAGATTGAACTGCGCAAGGCGATCCGGTCCCTGGCAGCCGTGAGTCCGAGCCTGATCATCGTCGTCGCGACAGACGTGAGGGACCGACTGTTCCTCTTCGACTTGTTGCGCGAGGGCGTCCCCCAGTCCCAGCTGGTCGACCTGGAGGCGGATGCGCTCATGGTGTCGCCGGATTACATCCACGCAACGCGTGGCGCCGTCCTGGTGGCATCCCACCGGGTGACCACGTACGACCAGTCCGAGCAGGTGGTCGAAGTGTCGATGGCCTCCACCGATTACCAGGCCATGCTGCGTCGTGCTGTCCGGCGAATCGACGACTATGATCCGGTCCAGCGCGACCCCTGCGACATTGGCCCGATCCTCTACGTGGTTGGTCGCAAGAGCATGGTTCCGACCAACTGCCCCGCCCCGTGGGAAGTACAGAGAAAGGTACTCGCCGTGCCCCTGCTCACCATCATCGCAATCGTGACGCTGATGCTGGCCAGCCCCTCGATGCAATCCCTGCTGGGGCGTGTACCCGCGCCACGCGGCGCCTCGCGCTGGTTCTGCGTGAAGGTTCGCCGCGCCATGAGGTCGAGCGACCCGGCCATCAACCCGTCTGCGCTTGGACTGGTTCTCGGCCTGGTCGAGCTGGCGTTGGCGGCGTTCCTTGGCGGTGGCCGCAGCACCTTCACGCTTGCGCTTTTCGTCCTGCCCATATTTTGCTGGGCAGTCGCCTACCAGGCCGGCACTCACGCGATGAACAGCCCGCCTGTGCACAGTGGATTGACAATGTTGCGCCAGATCAGGATGAAGACAGGTCGCCACTCCGTCTTGATTGTGGCGGTAGGTTTGCTGGCCATCGTGGCGGGCTGGTGGATCGCACTGGTATTGCGCGGCGATCCGCAGGAGTACGCGGCGATGGCGCGCCTGGCCTACAACACCGACCATGGGATGGCACTCGGCGTGGCCATGGTGATATCGATCCTCGCCATCGTGTACACCGACAACGCCATCTGCGTCGCGCGTAGTGCATCGGGACGCAATCGGTATGTCCTGGTGAAAGGGCTTGGTCTCGGTCACGACACGGACTTCGGCCGGAACTACAAGGCGATCTTCCACATCAGCATCGTGCCAAGGTCGGCCATCATGGCCATCGGAGCGCTGCTGTTGGCGCTGTGCCTGGTCACCGTCTATCCGTGGAAGTTGACCATCTTCGGCAGGACGGCGGCCATCGTCGCCGCGATCGCTGCCACTTCGCTCAGCTTCGTCGCGTTGAGCTTCTTTGCCAATGCGGTCCGGCTTCAACAGCGCGCGCTGCGCATCTCCGAGATCCTGCGGCAGGCGATGACGCAACCACCAGCCGTAGCCCCGCCGGATCCCGCTCCGAAGGGCACGGGCGACAGGCCGGCGCCGTCCCAAGCCGACAGGAGCACTGTGGCCCTGTGGCCAAAGGGCGACGCGCTTCGCGTCCGCTTTGCTGCCACTCCCGCCTCGGCGCGCCTGAAGGATGCCGGAGAGGAGGCTTTGCAGCTGCTCGGTCGGTCGAAGTGGCAGGCGCTGGCAGCGCGCATCGCCGAACTGGACAAGCCGGATCGCGAAGGAGATGCCCGGGTCGCGGTGTACCTGCTGTTGGCCAGCGAGATTTCGCAGACCCGCTGGGCAACGTTCAGCAGTGCCTTCTGCAGCCTGGCAGTGGCGGCATTCGTCTATCTGTATCCCGTATCGGGAGGAAACACCCTTGTGCTGTTCAACCTGGGCCTGCTGGTTGTCGTTGGATTCTTTGCCGGATTCACGGCGATGTCCTTCGAGCGCAACGAAGTCATGAGCAGCATCTTGTGCAACCGCTCGGCGAAGATGGAGTTCTCCGCCACGCTCTTCAACTACACCGCGTTCCCGTTCGTGATCCTCGCGGTCTGCCTGGCGATCGTCCAGGTCCCGGGCGTGCTCGACTGGGGCGAGGGACTGTTCAAGTCGCTGCTGAAGCTGACAGGCGGAAGTATCTGGGTCTCTTCGTAGACGTCCCGGCGGCGATCACAGCTAGAGAGCAATTCCCGTCTGCACATAAGACCATTCTCATACCAATTCGTCGGAGCCGGCTGTAACGTCCCGCCCCTTGTCGCCCCTCCATGCGAGTTTCTACCATGCGGGTGACACCCCATGACGGAGCCGCGCAGGCCGGCGCGTCTGGGAAACTGGTTTAATCCAAGCGTGGCGAGGCAATCAGGGTCGATCCCAATGATTGCAGCGGAAATCCCGTGGGGCGTTCTACCGGCAACAAGGTTGAGGCCGAGTTGGACTTCGCCAGCGCAGGGGAGATGGGCCTGTCATTGAAGCGAATTTATAGCCATGCCGAGGGTTTAATGGGTGAGTTCCAAGTTACAGGCAATTCGAGTGGCGTATCTGTCTCACGAGGAATGGTTGGGGTCGGCGGAGGAGTTCCGGGGGGAAGTCAAGCAGCCGGTGGATTGCACTGCAAGGCCGTAACTATCTGCTTATGAAGGAGCGATCTCGATGGTACTCAAGGCTGGGTTGATTTCCTTGCTGGGGGCGATAGCCTCGTTTGCCATGGTGGCCATGGGTTTTCCGGCATTTAAGGCCCTTGTCGGGATATTCATCTGCGCTGGCGTCGTTTCTCTACTTGCCGGTGGCGTAGCTCATTCGATGGGAAATCTGGAAAATGACGTCACAAAGGACTGATGCCACGAGTGGTAAATCTGCCGCCAGCCATCGACGATGGCAGCCACAATCTGCGCACCGACAGGGTCAGATGCACTCGGCAGAAGGTCGATCACTTAGCTGATAGACGAAGGCCTGGACCTGCGTGCCGTCCTGCAGTGTCGCCACCGTCAGCACTCGCTCATAGCCATCGCCCTCGAAATCGTCCAGGCGCGACCAGTGGCCGACAAGCTCGTCCGAGGTGAAGACAAGACCGTCGACCTCGTTGCCTGATTCGTCCAGGACGATCCCCGGATAGCCAATCGCGGCGCCCCATCCCTGCTGCAACAGCGTTCCACGAACCGTGGCCGGCTCCCAGGTTCCAGGCACGTCGGCCAACACGTGCGCATTGGGCCGCCCCGGTGCGAGGGTTCCATAAACGAAGAGACGGTTGCTCATGCTGCAACTCTAGCCTCGCGCAGGCGGTGAGTGAAACAGCTCCGCTGCGTGTGCGGCCGCACCCAGCAGCCCGGAGCTGGGATGCACGATGGCGAGGGATGGAACGTCGGCCAACGCCGAAGAGAAGCGGCCCTTGCTTTCGAAGCGCGCGCGGAACGATGACGCCTGCAGTGCGGGCAGGAGTTTCGGCACGAGCCCACCGGCGAGGAACACGCCATCCCAGGCGCCGTGCGTCAGCACCAGGTCGCCGGCCATGGAGCCGAAGGCCTCGCAGAACACTTCGATCGCCTGTTGGCAATCCGCATCGCCTGCCGCTGCCCTCGCCGTGATCGCCGATGGCTCCAGCACGTCCGCTGCGCGGCCGTGGATCTCGCACACGGCGCTGTACAGATTCACGAGGCCGGGGCCCGACACGAGCCGCTCGCACGAGACGCGGCCGAACCGGCCGATGAGGCATTCCAGCAAGCGCAGGTCCGCCACCGTCACCGGCGCGAATCCGGCGTGGCCGCCTTCGGTTTCGAGGGTATGGCACCTGCCGTTGCGCACCATCAGCCCACCGACGCCGAGCCCGGTGCCCGGACCGATCACCGCGTATGTGCGCGGCATTCGCGCGTCGAAGGGGCGCCAGTCCCGCCCACCGATCGCGACGACGTCGTCGCGCTCCAGACAGGTGATGGCCATGGCCTGCGCTGCGAAATCGTTGAGCAACGCCACGTGTGCGACGCCAAGCGCGCGCTGCGTCCGCTCGCGCGATATCACCCATGGGTGGTTGGTGATGCGGACCTCGTCGCCGAGGATGCGACCGGCCACGGCGAACACCGCGGCGTCCACACGCTCGTGCTGCATGTCCAGGTAGCTCGCGGCCGCCTCGCTGAGCGAGGGGAACGCCGCCACCGGAAACTCGCGGATGCTGCCGTCCAGCAACATGCCGCGACTGCCAACGTCCGCCAGGCCGAAACGCGCATTGGTGCCGCCGATGTCGCTGACCAGCACGCGCGTGCCTGCCCGCCTTGCCAACGCCGCGGCGTTGTTCATCTGCGCTCCGATGCCGCGGGCAGCGGCCTGAACTGGAGGGACTGCAGGTCGGTGCCGGCACTGACGGCCTCGATCACGAGCGTGTTGCGCCCTTCGAGCAGCGCCACCGCGCGCGGCCGTCCGGTCGCGGCTTTCCCGACCACCACACCGTTGAGGGTGACCCGTGCCTCGCCGCGACTGCCCAGCAGCTGCAACTCGTAACGGCCCGCACTGGCGGCCATGAAGGTGTACTTCAACCACTCGCCCGGCTGCATGTCGTCGACCTGCAGGCCATCGTTGCCGGCGGCCAGGTCGACGCCATCATTGCGGTAGGTCTTCGAAGGGTTCCAGTCGGTGTTTGGCTTGCCGCTTTCGTTTGCGGGCGTCAGGTCGCGGTAGGCGACGCCATTGCGCCCCATGTCGAAGTCGACGGCGGCGATCGTGCCGCCGCCCGCGCCGATGCGATGGTCCTTGAACGGCACGCTGCGATCATCGCCCGGCGCACGCAGCAGGGCATCGACGACGTCCGGATGGAACGTGTTGTGCTCGAAGCGGATATCGTGCGCAGCCAGCGTCATCAGCGCCGCTTGCGCCTCTGCCGGCGCCGGCTTGCCGCCCTCGCCGCGCCAGTACGCCAGCGCCTTGTCGTAACCGGCATTGGGCTGGATCTGCAGCGGGTTGTTGTAGCGGATCTTCTTCATCGGCCAGACCGCCCAGCCGATGCCTTCGGACTCGACCGTGGCCATGGTGCGGGTGAGCCAGTCGTTGGAGTTCTCGCCGGTCTCGCCCAGCCACAGCGGCATGTTCCAGCGCTCGCGCAAGGCCAGTTGGTCCTTGATGGTGTCGCGGCCGGTGCCGTTCCAGTACTTGTGGAAGCTGATCACCAGGTTGTCGTCCCACGGGCCCTGGTCGAGCACGCCTCGGTAGTTGTTGCCCCAGCAGTTGCCCTCGATCACGACGATGTGGCGACGGTCGATCTCGCGGATCGCCCGGGTGGTGCGCACGAGCAGCTCGCGCAGCGGCGCGTTGCCGTTCTCGCTGCAACCGTGCTTGTCGGCCGCGTCGGCGAAACCCCAGTTGGGCTCGTTGATGATGTCGTAGGCGGCGATGGCCGGCTCGTCCTTGTAGCGCTCGGCCAGCTTTCGCCACAGCGCGACCATCTTGTCGCGGTTGGCGGCGTCGTCCCACAGCGACGGCGCGGCCGGGTCGCGATCGGCGATGTTGAGGTCGTTGCCCTGCCCGCCAGGCGCCGCGTGCAGGTCCAGCACCAGGTACATGCCATTGGCCTTCACCCACGACAGCAGCTGGTCGGTTCGACGGAAGCCTTCCTCTCGCCAGGTCTGTTGGCCATGCACTGGCTCTTCCGACACCGGCGACGTGTAGAGCTCGTAGTGCATCGGCAGGCGCACCGAGTTGAAGCCCCATGCCGCCAGTGCGTCGATGTCGGCCTTGGTGACATGGTTGTCGCGCCACGCCTGGTAGAACACTTCGGCCTTCTCCGGACCGATCAGCTCGCTGATGCGCTTGCGGATCGAACGCTGGGTGCCGCTGCCAGGCACTTCCAGCATGTAGCCTTCCTGCAGCATCCAGCCGCCCAGGCCGATGCCGCGCAACAGCACGGGGTTGCCCTGCTCGTCGACGATCTGCCTGGCCTGTGCGCGCAGGAAACCACCCGCATTGGCGGGCGGCGCGGCGAGCAGGCAGCAGGCGATGAGCGCGCAGGCCGCGACCGGGCCCGCTCTTCGCCTGACCCGGCGGCAGACGCCACCGGCCTCGTCGAGCGCGCGCACGTGGCGGGCCTCAGGTCGCTCTGACCGGCGCCGGCTCGCGCGGGCCCGGACAGTACTGGTCGATGTAGGCCTGGTGCTGCGGTAGCGCCCTCACCGTGCTGTCGACATTGCGACGGATGTCGTCGAGGAAGCGGCCCAGGTCGGCCTGGCTCATCACGTCGGCGGTGGGGTGGTAGTGCCTGGGCATGATGCCCTGCCCCATCATCACCTGGATCCACGAGTTCTCGGCGAACAGTTCCTCGGCCTGGCGGAACACCTTGCCGGTCTCGCGGAACAGGTCGATGCGGTGCTTGAGCGTCGCCGGAATCTCCATCGCGGCGATGTCGCGCCAGTACTGCGAATCGCGACGGTTGCTGAGGTGGTAGTGCAGGACGACGAAGTCGCGCACGTGCTGCAGTTCCGAATCGAGCGTGGCGTTGTACTGGTCGATGTCGGGCTGGCTGATCACCTGCGGGAACATCCGCAGCAGGTGGACGATGCCGCGCTGGATCAGGTGGATGGTGGTCGATTCCAGCGGCTCGATGAAGCTGCCGGCCAGGCCCAGCGCCACGCAGTTCTTTTCCCAGCTCTTCTTGCGCTGTCCCGGCTTGAACCGGATCGGCCACGGATCCTTGATGATCTCGCCTTCGACGCTGGACAGGAATTCGTGCTTGGCCTCGTCGTCGCTCATGTGGCGGCTGGAATAGACGATGCCGTTGCCGACGCGGTGCTGCAGCGGGATGCGCCACTGCCAGCCGGACTTGCCGGCGATGGCGCGCGTATAGGGCACCGCATCGCGTACCGCCATGGTCTGCGTGGCCAGGGCGCTGTCATTGAACAGCCAGTGCGACCAGTCCTCGAAGCCGACGCCGAGGGTCTTGCCGATCAGCAGCGCGCGGAAGCCGGTGCAGTCGATGAACAGGTCGCCTTCGACGGTGGAACCGTCGGCGAGCTTGAGCGCGGTGATGAAACCCGATGCCGCGTCGGTTTCGATATCGACGATCTTGCCTTCGATGCGGCGCGCGCCATGGCCCTGGCTCAGGGTACGCAGGAAGCGCGCGTAGAGGCTCGCGTCCATGTGGTAGGCGTAGTTGATGCCGCCGCGCGGCAGGTGCGCGAACTTGTCCTCGAGCGCGGCCTTGAGCTCGACGCAATAGTCCTCGTACCCGCTGGCGATGCCAAGCTCGCGCCCGCGCATCCAGAAATGCTGGAAGCCGGCCGACCAGTGGTCCTTGCCGCTGATGCCGAAGGAGTGGATGTAGCGGTGGCCTTCGTCGAGCCAGTTCTCGAACGAGATGCCGAGCTTGATGGTGCCCTTCACCGCCGACATGTACTCCTGCTCGTTGATGTCGAGCAGCCGGTGGAAGGTCACCAGCGTCGGGATCGTCGCCTCGCCCACGCCGACGGTGCCGATCTCTTCCGACTCGATCAGGGTGATGTCGAGCACTTTGCCCAGCGTCCGCGACAGCGCGGCGGCCGCCATCCAGCCAGCGGTGCCGCCACCGGCAATGACCACGCGCCGTATTGCCTTGGGCGGGAAACTGGTGTTGTCGCTCGTCATGCCGTCTTCCTCAGCGGTTGAGTCGTTGCAGCAGGCGCGCACGCAGACTGCGCGCCTGGGTTTCATCGAGGGGCGAGAGCACGCGGCGCGCGCTCTCGGGAATGTGGTCGGCGGTGGCCTCGCCAGGCTGGAAGACGTAGTGACGGAACACGTCCTCCCAGTTGGCGCGCTGGTCCGGGGGCAGGTCGCGCACGGTCATGATCGCCAGCATCAGCGCGTTCATCGGCGTGTCCATCCACGCCGGCGTCTGCCGCCACCAGTAGTTGACCAGCACATTGAACGGTTCCAGCGCCTCCATGTGGTGCCACCACAGGCTCGGGATCAGCACCGCGTCGCCCGGTCCAAGCTCGGCGCTGAGCGCGTGCTGCTGCGCCTGGGCGAATCGCGGGAAGCGTGCGTAGTCGGGTGCGGCGAAGTCGACCAGGCTGATCGGCTGCCCGGCCGGCGTGTGATCGAGCGGACCGATGTACAGGTTGGGCAGCTGCGCCGGCGGGAACAGGGTCACGCGGCGACGGCCCGCCACGACGCAGGCCAGGTTGTCGGGGACGTCCTGGTGCGCGGCGATGCGGGTGCGGTTGCCGATCCAGATACTGGCCAGCGGTTCGGCGCCGGGGATCGACAGGTCGTTGCCCGTGCGGAACCCGGGCAGCCAGGTATCGATGGTGGTCGAGCCGATGTAGATCGCAGGCGACGTGTCCTGCTGCGCGTACTTCAGCAGGGTCTTGAGGGCCACGCCGAGCGGCACCTTCTCCTGGCGGAAGTTGAAGCCGCTCATGTCGTCGTTGTAGAAAAAGCGCCCGCCGATCTCCGGCGGACCGACGGTGGCGACCACCGGCGGCGCTTGTGGACGCTCGAAGCCGGCCAGGTAGCTGACCGCTGCTTCGGCGGATTCGCGGCCGGCCTGCACCATCGGCCACTGCGCGACCAGTCCGCGCAGCACGATGGGCTCGCCGGACTGCAGCAGCTCCTGCGGGATGGCGTGCGGATCAACGCCCGCCCGCTCGGGAATGGCGCTAGTGCCCTGCAGCATGGCGGCGATTCATCCGCGCGATCAGGTCACGGAAGCGCGAAACCGACGCGACCACCATGTACACCGGCTCCAGGTAACCGGCGCGGTGCAGCTCGTTGACGGCATCGGCATCGAGTGCGCGCAGCCGTTCTTCATTGATGGTGTAGAAGCCGACCAGCCGGTTGAGCGAGCGGTCATCGAGCTCGACATCCAGGGTGAACGACTCGATGAGGTTGTGCCGCAGCAGTACCTCCATGAACGCCGGCGTGCTGCCCAGGCCATCGTGCAGCGTCATCAGCACCGAGGTGATGCGGTCGAGGTAGTCGGTGGTGCCGCCCTGGTCGCGGAACAGCATCTCGCCGCGGTCGCTGCGCACGCGAGGGTGGTCGAGGTCGATGTGCACCATCAGTTCCTCGCCATCGCGACCGATCAGGAACGGCTGGCGCTCGATCGCCAGCGGCACGTAGCTCGCGTCCCAGCGTCCGCCATCGAGGAACAGGTTGCTGCCCTGCCCTTGATTGCCCTGATGGAAGCCGAACAGTGCCACCGGCTGCAGCTCTCCCTGCGCGTCCTTGTGGAACACGATCGGGTAATGCGCCTGGACGTTGCGGAACTCCGCCGGGAACGTGACGGTGAACATGACATCGTCGCCCAGCGCGGGGTCGTGCCCGGTATCGACGCGAAGGCTCATGTGATCGATGTTGTTGAGCAGTACGTGGTTCGGCATGGCCCTGGTGTGTCCTGGCAAACGCGTGAGTTCCTATCCTATGCCGCCGGGGCGTCCCTGCGCGCGGCCGCGACCCTGGATCCGCGGCCCTAGATCCGCGACATCCCCCGCGTCATGACGTGGTCGAGCATCTCGCGATGTCCCGGCAGCGCCGCGAGCATCTTGCGGGTCAGCTCGGCCGCCTCGCGGAAGTAGCTTTCGGCGCGCGCGACATCGTCCATTCGCCGCGTCGTCGGGCGCGGGTCGGGGTGGAAGCCCATCCCGTAAAGGATGTACTGGTAGCTGGCCGACGGGAACACTTCCTCCACCCGGTACAGGTCGTAGCGCGACGGCGGCTGGTGGCGCCACAGCTGCAACAGTTCCTTCAACCGGTCCGGGATCGATTCGGGCCGGCAGTTGTCGCGCCAGTAGTCGGTGTCGGTGCGCCTGGTCAGCACGTAGTGCAGCTTGAGGAAGTCGACCACCCGCTCCCATCGGTACTGGAACGAGTCGTTGTAGCGGGCCGCAACGATGTCCATGTCGCCGCGGGTGGCCGGCAGCTGGTCGCTCAGCATCCCGGCCGCCAGCTCCACCAGCACCAGCGACGACGCCTCCAGCGGTTCCATGAACCCGCTCGACAGACCAATCGCGACGCAGTTGCGGTGCCAGGACTTGGGCCGGTAGCCCGGGCGGATGGTGATCTTCGGCAGCGTGTAGATGTCATGCTCGCGCCCGCCGGTGGCCTTCACGTACTTCAGCAGTTCGTCGGCCGCCGCCTCGTCGGTCGTGTGCGTGCTCGAGTAGACGTGGCCGACACCGCGGCGCGTCTGCAGGCCGATGTCCCAGACCCAGCCGCTGCTCTGCGCAGTGGAGATGGTCTGGCAGGCGATCTCCTGGCGCGGATCGG
Source organism: Lysobacter sp. S4-A87 (assembly GCF_022637455.1). NCBI lineage: Bacteria > Pseudomonadati > Pseudomonadota > Gammaproteobacteria > Lysobacterales > Lysobacteraceae > Lysobacter > Lysobacter sp. S4-A87. Next base: position 2,998,007 of record NZ_CP093341.1, on the reverse strand, counting down.
CGTACGGCACCTGCAACGCGATGGCGCGGTCGTTGAACAGGACATGCTTCTGCGACTGGATGTCGATGCCGTAGTGCTGGCCGATCAGCAGCGCGCGCATGCCCGTGCAGTCGATGAACAGGTCGCCTTCGATGGCGCCGTTGTCGCGCGTCTGCAGCGAGGCGATATCGCCGTTGTCGTGTGCGTTGACCCCGGTCATGTGGTCGCTGACATGGCGCACGCCGAGGCGTTCGATGCAGTGCTTGCGCATGAACACGCCGAGCTTGCCGGCGTCGAGGTGATAGGCGTAGTTGGCCACCGCGGCCCATTCGGGCGTGGAGAACTGCTTGGGCGCCTTGCCGGCCTCGCACAGGTGCGGCTGGAAGCTCACCAGTTTGCCGAACGGCACCTGCGCGTGCTGCATCCAGCCGGCGACGACATTCGTCTCCAGGTAGCCCTGCGGCAGCACGAACGGGTGGTAGTAGTAATCGTCGTCGCGATCTTCGGTCCAGCGGGCGAACTTCGAGCCCTGCTTGAAGGCACCGTCGCACTCGCGGATGAAGTCGGTCTCGGTGACGCCGGTCCTGCGCAGGGTGTCGCGCATCGTCGGCCAGGTGCCCTCGCCAACACCAATGGTGGCCACGTCAGGCGACTCGATCAGGGTTACTTTCAGGCCGGTGCCGGAGGCCGCGTTGTGGTCGGCGGCCAGTACCGCCGCCGTCAGCCAGCCTGCCGAGCCACCGCCCAGGATCACAACGTGCTTTACCGCCTGACTCAAATCGTCCCCCTGGCCACGTCAGTTAGCGTGGCACCCTCCCCTGGACAGCGAACGGGAGCCGCCGGCGTACCGGCGACTCCCGACGCTTGCGAACATCAGAACTGGTAGCGGAAACCGAGCATGTAGCGTGGCCCGTTCTGGGTGGCGAACAGCGTTTGCCGCTCGTTGCGACCGAACACGCGCACCGTCTCGTCGGTGATGTTGATGCCCTCGAACTGCACCGACATCTGCTCGTTGATCTGGTAGCCGATGCTGATGTCGAGCTGGCCGTAGTCATCGACGTAGTTCGGGTTCGGAATGCCCGATCCGTCGAACACCGCGGACAGGAACTGGTCGCGCCAGTTGTAGGCGGTGCGGACCGACCAGTCGTACTTCTCGTAGAACAGCACCAGGTTGGCCGAGTCGCTGAGGCCGACCAGGGCGAACTGTCCGCCGAGCACGGCGTTGTCGTAGTTCAGGTCCGGGCTGTCGACGATCGTGTAGTTGGCGGCGATGCCGAAGCCGGTCTCGCCGAACACGTGCTGGACGTTGAATTCCCAGCCGTCGAGCGTGGAGTCCTGCTTGTTGGCCGGCGTGGTGATCCTGAAGCTTGCCAGCGGGTCGCTGGCCAGCCCGTTGATCGTGCCGGTCATGTTGCCGTTGGCGTCGGTGCCGGTCGCGGTCACACCCGGCTGGCCGTTGAAGTTGCCCAGGATGTAGTTGCGGATGCACACCACGTCCGCCTGCGGGCAGCCGTTGGCCAACGCCGCGTTCCAGTAACCGCCGCCCACCGGCGTGTGCAGGTTGAACGGCGTCTCGCCGTCGCTGCCGCCGACGTCGACGATCTGCGAGGTACCGATGTAGTTCTCGATGTCCTTGCGGAAGTAGCCCACCGACACGTAACTCGACTCGGCGAAGTACCACTCGAACGACAGGTCGAAGTTGTCCGACAGCAGCGGCTTGAGGGTCGGATCGCCCTGGGTGCCGGTGCCGCCGTCGACGCGCACGATCTGGTCGAGCGTGCGTCCGCCCTGAATGTCCGCCCAGCCCGGCCGGCCGATGGTCTGGCTGTAGCTGCCGCGAAGGATGATGCTGTCGGTGATGTCGAGGCTGGCGTCCAGGTTCGGCAGCCAGTAGTCGTATTCGCCCCGCAGGGTGGCAAAGCCCGGATCGCCGAAGTTGAGATTGAGCTCGTTCGCCGCGCTCCACGAAATCCCGGTGGCGTTGGGCACCAGCGCCGACGAGGTCACCTCGGTCTTCTCGTAGCGCACGCCCGCCGCCAGGTTCAGCGGCATCGACCAGTTGAAGGTCGTCGTGTACTGCATGTAGCCGCCGGTGGACTTCTCTTCCGTGCGCAGGTCGCGGGTGAACGCGTCCGGCGCCCGGTACCACTCGGGGTGACCGGTCAGCTCCGCCGCGCGGGCCCGCAGGCGATCGAAATCGAACAGCAGGAAGCGGTCGGTAAAGGCCGGATCGTTGTGGCCGGAGAAGCTCTCGAAGTAGTCCCCCATGTTGTCCGGGGAGAAGATGCTGTCGTCGTAATCGGCTGCTGTGCCGACGCCGCCCCAGGTATCGCGCTGCATGAAGCCGAACGCGGTGCGGTTCTCGACATCGGTATAGGACGCGCCGAAGTCGAGCCCGGAGTACTCGCCGAATTCGAACCGGCCCTTGACCTGGGTCTGTTCGATCTCCGACTTGTTGTAGGCGTTGTTGAACACCGAACCGGACACCAGCGCCTGCGACGGATCAACCTGCGCCACGCCCGGCGGAAGCGCGATGGTCAGCACCGGGAAGTCGCGGCTGAAGTCCGCGGTGGTGTCGCCGCGCACGAACGCCGACATGCCCAGCACGCCGGCAGAGCCCCACGGGCTGTCCGGGCGCGTCTCTGCCGAGGAATTGTGGTAGTCCAGCGACAGGTCGAGGGCGTCGTTGACCTGCCAGTCGACGTTGAAGCCGAGCGACTTGTTCTCGTTGACGTTGGCCAGGCGCATGCCGCCCATCGAGACGTCGCTGGTGGCCGGATTGATGATTTCCTTGTAGATCAGCGGCGCGGCCACCGGGCCATCGGTCCAGGAGGAGACCGACGGGCCGTAGTTGAACCACACCGACAGCTCGTTGCGCTGCTGCTGGATCTTGTTCTCGGAGTAGGTGTAGTCGAGCGTCGTGGTGACGTTGTCGACCGGCTGCCACTGCAGGGTCATCTGGCCGTTGGTGCGCTGGCGCTGCACGCCGTTGACGCTGTAGTTGAGGTTCTGCGGAACCGAATAGATGTCGGTCGGACCGGGGCGGTTGGTGATGTTCTCCGAGCCCGGCGTGCCCGGCTGCGGAATGGTGCCCCAGTTGTTCTCGTCGCCGCGGAACGGACGCCAGCCGTTGGGCACGCCGACCTGGCTGAAGCCGAAGTCGCGTTCCTGGTAGCTCCCGGTCAGCGCAACGCCGAACTTTCCGTCGAAATAGCGCTGGCTGAAGATGCCCGAGATCTCGGGCGTGATGTCGTGGCCCTGCAGCGAATCAGGCAGGTTGCCGTTGGACGTGTCGTGCACCGCCTTCATGCCGACGTTGATGACCGGCTCGGATTCCAGCGGTCGTGCCGTGCGGATGTTGATGGTCGCGCCGATGCCGCCGGGCGGGATGCTGGCCCGGCTGGTCTTGTAGACCTCGACGCTGGAGATCGCTTCCGACGCCAGGTTGGCGAAGTCGAATGCACGCGAGTTGGACACGCCGGCGCCGTTGGCGTTGCTCGAAGCCGGCATCTGCCGGCCATTGAGCATCACCATGTTGTAGTCCGGGCCGATGCCGCGCACGGTGACCCGCGCGCCCTCGCCGAGCGAGCGGTCGATCGACACACCGCTGATGCGCTGCAGCGACTCGGCCAGGTTGGTGTCCGGGAACTTGCCGATGTCCTCGGCGACGATGCCGTCGACGACACCCTGCGAGTCCCGCTTGAGGTTCATCGACGAGGTCAGGCTTCCGCGGATACCCTGGACCACGACGGTATCAAGCGTCCTGGCGTCCTCGTCGACCGTCGCCGAGCGCTGCCCGGCTTCGGTGCTGGATGTGGATTGCTGCGCATACAACGGCTGGCTCAGCGCCAGCAGCAATGCAGACGTAAGAAGTGTGCGCTTGGGGGCGACACGCGACTGCTTCATCGAAACTCCTCCCCAGAATTCACGATAGAGATGCAGGCGTCGCCACGCGGCCCGCAGTTTTAGTGCGAGGCGATTTGACGTTGAATTGACAGCGCTGTCAACACACCCCTGTCAGAAGGCTGATTTCGGTCAAAAAGCGGGTTTTTTCCCCGTTTTTCCGTTGTGCAGTGCAGCGAATTCGAGTCCGATCGCCGTGCGCGAGCAGACATCGGAGCAAAGTGTTAGCGCTAGCATCCATACGAACTGCATGGGCGAACTGCATGCGCGATGCATTCGCCACCGGTCAGGGACGGGGGGCGATCAAGAGGACTAGTGGATCAGCGGCGTGCAGGCGCCTGCGTGGACTCGCGCATCACCAGTGCATGGTCGACGCGAAGCATGCGACCGGCCTCCGGCGAGCGGATCCTGGCCAGCAATTCGAGCGTGGCCAGTCGTCCCATCTCGGACGTGGGCTGGCGGATGGTGGTCAACGACGGATAGATATGGCGCGAGATCGGCGTGTCGTCGAAGCCGCATACCGACAGGTCACCTGGCACGTTCAATCCGCGCTCGCGTGCAACGCGAATCACGCCGGCCGCCATGTCGTCGTTGGCGGCGAAGATCGCCGTCGGCGGCTTGCGCAGGTCCAGCAGCGCCTGCGCGCCGGCGCAGCCGGACTCGAACGAGAACGCGCCCTGCACCACCAGTTCCGGATCGAAGGCGATCCCGGCGTTCTGCAGGCCCTTTCTATAACCGTCGAAGCGCCAGCGGCAGGCGCCGTGCGCGGTGGCGCCCTTGATGTGGCCGATGCGGGTATGACCCAGCTCGACGAGCTTGGCCATCAGTTCAAGTACCGCCGTCGTCTCGTCCATGGCCACGCCGATCCGGCCAGCGGCGCTCTTGGGCGCGATGCAGGCGAACGGCACACCCATCTTCTCCAGCTCGTCGATGATCAGCTTGTCGTCGGTCAGCGGCGGGATCAGCAGCACGCCGTCCGGGCCGAAGTTGCGGAACAGGCCCTGGATGTCGGCGACGCGCTCGCGGCCCAGGCTGACCGCGGCCAGGAAGAGGTTGTAGTTGCTGGCATGGCAGGCCTCGAGCATGCCGTTCTGCACTTCCATCATGTAGTTGCGCGACGGGTTGTTGTAGGCCAGCGCCACGCTGTACGAACGCTGGCCGGCAAGGCTGCGCGCGGATGGATTGGGCTTGTACTGCAGCTCGGTCACCGCCTGCATTACGCGCTCGCGCATCTCCTCGCGCACGTTGGGCTCGTTGTTGAGCACGCGCGAGACAGTCTTCATCGACACGCCGGCAGCGGCGGCGACATCCTCGATTCGAATACGCATTGAGCGACGGATGCTCCAGGGGGCGGAACGCGGCAGATGGTGCCAGAACCGTACCGGTCCACGATGACAGGACCGGCCACGGCTCCGAGCGGCCAGAGTATGCATCGCAAAGGCTTGCTGCGGCGCAACAGCGTCGCCTGCACAGGCCTCCGCCAAGTCTGGACGAGTCCACATTCCGGCACGCCCGGCGGCCGCGAACGTTGACAAGGGCGCATTCGCCCTTGTATTGACAGCGCTGTCAACTGGCTGATTCGCTCGCTGCCAAGGCACGATCGCGATCAGCTTGCCGCTTCACAATCCGGCCATGGGGAACACACGGTGCAGGCGAGAGTCTTCGTTGGAGCAAGTCTTTTGGCGATCGGTGCAGCACTGTATCTATATGGCGGGACCAGCAACGCCGCAGACACCGCGCCGGTGCTGCAGGACTGGCCGCACGTGGACAGCGCCATCCGCCGCGACGCCACCATCGAGGCCCGCGCCGCAAGGATCCTCGCCGGCATGAGCCTGGCCGAGAAGATCGGGCAGATGACGCAGCCGGAAATCAAGATGATCACCCCCGACGAGGTGCGGACCTGGCACATCGGCTCGGTCCTCAACGGCGGCGGTTCGTGGCCGGCGATGAACAAGCACGCCACGGTGGGCGACTGGCTGGCGCTGGCCGACGCTTATCACCAGGCGTCGATGACCGCCGCGGTCAAGAATCCCATCCCGGTCATCTGGGGCACCGACGCGGTGCACGGTCACAACAACGTGGTCGGCGCGACCCTGTTCCCGCACAACATCGGCCTGGGCGCGGCACACGACCCGCAGCTGGTCGAGAAGATCGGCCACGCCACCGCGCAGGCCACGCGTGCAACCGGCATCGACTGGGCATTCGCGCCCACCCTCGCCGTCGCCCAGAACCTCCGCTGGGGACGCAGCTACGAGAGCTTCTCGTCCGACCCGGCAGTGGTGCATGCATACGCGACCTCCTACATCCGCGGCCTGCAGGGCGACCTGCGCGGCGACGGCACCGTGGTGGCGACGGCCAAGCACTTCATCGGCGACGGCGCCACCGACATGGGCCGCGACCAGGGCAACGCGATCATTCCGCGCGCCGAGATGATCAACGTCCACGGCCAGGGCTACTACGGCGCGATCGGTGCCGGCGTGCAGACCGTGATGGCCTCGTTCAACAGCTGGGATGACGTCGAGGGCGGCGTCAACTACGGCAAGATGCATGGCACGCAGGCGCTGCTCACCGGCGCGCTGAAGGACAAGATCGGCTTCGACGGCTTCATCGTCTCCGACTGGAACGGCATCGCCCAGGTGCCCCGCTGCAGCAACGCCAGCTGTCCGCAGGCGATCAATGCCGGCATCGACATGGTGATGGTGCCGGAGGACTGGAAGGCCTTCATCGCCAACACCATCAAGCAGGTCGAGGACGGCACGATCCCGATGGCGCGGATCAACGATGCCGTCACCCGCATCCTGCGCGTGAAGCTGCGCGCCGGCCTGTTCGATCGCAAGCCGTCCGATGGCCGTTACGCCGGCAAGGCAGACGCGCTGGTCCACCGCGAACTCGCCCGCCAGGCCGTGCGCGAGTCGCTGGTGCTGCTCAAGAACGAGCGCAAGGCGCTGCCGCTCAAGCGCGGCCAGCGCGTGCTGGTGGTCGGCAAGAGCGCCGACAGCTACGCCAACCAGACCGGTGGCTGGACGCTGACCTGGCAGGGAACGGACAACACCAGCGCCGACTACCTCAACGCCGACACCGTACTTGCCGGTCTGCGCGAAGCACTGGGACCGGACCGGGTGACGTTCGACCCGACCGGCACGACCGCCGGCACCGGCGATTTCGACGTCGTCGTGGCGGTGATCGGCGAAACGCCCTATGCCGAAACCAATGGCGACATCATCGGTTCGGACTCGATGGCGCACAGTCGCCGCCATCCGGAGGACCTGGCCGCGCTGAAGGCGGCCGCCGCCCACGGCAAGCCGGTGGTGACCGTCTTCATGTCCGGCCGACCGCTCTACAGCAACGACCTGATCAACCTGTCCGATGCCTTTGTCGCAGCATGGTTGCCGGGTTCTGAAGGTGCCGGCGTCGCCGATGCGCTGGTGGCAGCGAAGCGTTTCGAATTCCGCGGCCGCTTGTCGTTCTCGTGGCCGGGCGTGCCCTGCCCGGCCCCCGAGAACCGCCCGGATGCGGGCAAGCCACCGCTGTTCCAGCGCGGCTACGGCCTGACTTACGCCAGGCCGGCGTCCGTGCCCAGGCTCGATGAGCCCGATGTCGCGGCGTGTGGTCCGGCGACCTCGCTGCCGGTCTTCAACACCAATGATGCCGTGCCCTTCCAGCTCCAGGTCGAAGCCGGCGATTCCGTGCAGGCGGTGGGTGCGTCCCTCAACGACACGCTGTCCTGGCCCACGGCCAAGCCGGCGATCCGGGTCAGCACCAGCCAGATCAACACGCAGCAGGATGCCAAGCGGGTGACGTGGCTGGCTCCGGCGCGGCTGCTCGCGCGCAGCACCGGCGCCAACAACCTCAATGCCCTGGCCTTCGCCGAGGGTGCGCTGCAGTTCGATGTCGTCGTGCACAAGGCGCCGACGTCGCCGGTGCTGCTGGGCATGGGCTCGGGCAAGGTCTCGGCCAGCATCGACATCGCACCGCAGCTGACCGCGGCTGGCATCGGCAGCAAGGTGACGATCAACGTGCCGCTGCGCTGCTTCGGCGATCGCAAGGTCGATATCGGCGGCGTCGATGTCCCCTTCAGCGTTTCCGCACAGGCACCGTTCGAGGCTGCGTTCACGCGCATCGCCGTCGTTGCAGGTGCTGCCAGGCAAGCCGATGCGATCGACTGTGGCAAGGCCAAGTAGGGCGACCAGGCCACGCGCCGCGACAGCGGCGCTGGTCCTGCTGGCGGCGCTGGCGTGCTCGCATGCCGCGCTGGCCGCCGAGGAGTTCGCCTGGCCGCAGGGTCGCCAGGCTGCGGTCAGCCTTGGCTACGACGATGCGCTCGACTCGCAGCTCGACATCGCCATCCCCGCCCTCGACCGGCACGGCTTCAAGGGGTCGTTCTACCTGGTGATGGCCAACAAGCCGGTGGCAGCGCGTCTTGCCGACTGGCGTGCCGCCGCCGCCAACGGCCACGAACTGGGCAACCACACGCTGTTCCACCAGTGCTCGCGTTCGGCCAAGGGCCATGAGTGGGTCGAGCCGCAGCGCGATCTGGACACCACCACGGCGATGCAGATGAAGGAGCAGGTGCTGCTGGCCAGCACGATGCTCAATGCGATCGACGGCAACACCCGCCGCACGCTGGCCCTGCCCTGCAATGAAGCCACCGCGCAGGACGGCAACTACCTGGCGCTGGTCGCCGACGCCTTCGTCGGTGTCCGCATCGGCGGCAACGCCATCACCGCCAATGTCTCGCAGATGGACCCGGCTGCCGTCACGGTCGTCTCGACGGACGGGATGACGGGCAAGCAGATGATCGCCCTGGTGAAGGAGGCCAGGCGCCGGCACGGCCTGGTCAGCCTGACCTTCCACGGGGTCGGCGGCGATTACCTCACCACTTCGGCCAATGCGCACGACGAGCTCCTCGATTACCTGGCCCGGCACCGCGATGTGTACTGGGTCGACACCTTCGTCAACATCATGACCCACGTCAGGCAGCAGCAGGCGGCGGTCAGCAACGCACCGGGCGCCCCCTGAGGCCCACACTTTCGTCAGCGGAGCCCACATGAAGCAACGCCAGCTGTCCACTCCCGTCACCATCGCGATCATCAGCCTGATCTTCTTCGCGTGGGGCGGCATGACCAGCCTCAACGATGTGCTGATCCCGCACCTGAAAGCCGTGTTCGCGATGAACTACGCGCAGACGATGCTGATCCAGTTCACCTTCTTCGGGGCCTACTTCCTGATGTCGTTGCCGTCGGGCGCGATCGTGTCGCGGATCGGCTACAAGTCCAGCATCGTCATTGGCCTGCTGACGGCGGCGGTGGGTGCGGCCATGTTCTACCCGGCGGCGCGACTGCCTTCGTATGCGGTCTTCCTGGCGGCGCTGTTCGTGCTGGCAAGTGGCATCACGCTGCTGCAGGTCGCCGCCAATCCCTACATCAGCCTGCTCGGCAACCCGGCGACTTCGCACAGCCGCCTCAACCTGGCGCAGGCGCTGAACTCGCTGGGCACGACGGTCTTTCCGTTCTTCATCGGCCCGTTGATCCTGTCCGGCGCGGTGCTGGGCGCGGACCAGCTGGCGGCGATGGCACCGGAGGCGGTGGCCGCGTACAAGACCACGCAGGCGCAGTCGGTGCAGGTGCCGTACCTGCTGCTGGCAGGCGGCCTGCTCGCCATGGCGGCACTGGTGCTGCTGCTTCGCATCCCGTCGCTGCGCGAGGCGACCGACGCCGGCGACACGCTGCACCACCACACCTACCGCGAGACGCTGCAGCATTCGCACCTGCGCTGGGGCGTGCTGGCGATCTTCCTGTACGTCGGCGCGGAGGTTTCGATCGGCAGCTTCCTGATCAACTACATGGCCCAGCCCGACATCGGCGGGCTCAGTGAGGCCACCGCCAGCCGTTACCTGGTCTATTACTGGGGCGGGGCGATGGTCGGGCGGTTCATCGGTGCGGCGCTGATGACCGTGATCGATGCGCGCAAGCTGCTGGCGTTGTTCGCGGTGGTCGCGGCGGCACTGCTGGCGACGACGATGGGCACGCACGGCAACATCGCCATGTGGAGTGTCCTGGCGATCGGCCTGTTCAATTCGATCATGTTCCCGACAATCTTCGCGTCGGCGATCGAGGGCATGGGACCGCTGACGGGCAAGGCCTCTAGCCTGCTGGTGATGGCGATCGTCGGTGGCGCGCTGGTACCGATGCTGCAAGGCGGACTGGCCGACCGCATCGGCATCCAGGCGGCATTCGCGGTGCCGCTGGCCTGTTACGCGTATATCGCGTGGTACGGGATGCGCGGTTCCAGGGTGGCCGAGCATCTCGGCCAGCCCGCAGGCGCAGCGATTGCCCATCCGCGCCACTGACACCAGAACGTAGCCCGGGTAAGCGCAGCGCACCCGGGTTCACGTGTATCGGTTCGAGCGTGCGCTTGGGTTCCGGGGTGCGCCTCGTTCCCGGGTGCGCTTCGCTTACCCGGGCTACGGGGGTTCAGGCCATCTCGCGGGTTGGGGACTCGGCTGCGCGCTCGCGTACCAGCCAGCGGAATGCCGGTCCGGTCAGCAGCGTCGACAGCACGGCCAGCGTCACCAGCGCGGCGAATGCGTGCTCGGACAACAGGCCTTTGTCGCGCAGGATAGTGGCCGCCACGATCTCCATCAGGCCCTTGCACTGCAGCAGCGCGCCTACGGCCAGTGCTTCACGGCGCTGCAGTCGCGGCGCCGGCGGACAGATCAGCACGGCGGCGAGCTTGGCCCCCACCGCCAGCACCAGCAGTAACACCGCCGCCTGCATCGACGCCCAGCCCAGCACTTCGCCGTCGATCTTCAGGCCGCTGTGACCGAAGAACTGCGGCGCCAGCGCGAGCAGCGCGAACTGGCCGATGCGTTCGACCGGAACCTGCTTCGCCCATGCCTGCGGCACCATCGCGCCGGCGAAGTAGGCACCCAGCAGTTCGTGCAGTCCCAGCTGCGAGGTCGACCACGAACCCACGGCCAGAAACACCGGCAGCACCGCCCACGCCGCCCAGCGCGGCGGCGACAGGCCCAGGCGCGTCACTGCGCTTGCGCTGAGTGCCAGCGCCACGATGAGCAGCAGCGCAAGCCACTGCGCAGCCGACACGCCATCGAACAACGAGCCGCCATCGGCTGCCAGCAACAATGCCGCCAGCCCGATCCAGAGCACGGCGTCATCGATCACCGCGATGCTCAATGCCAGCTGCGACAACGGACGGTGCAATGGCCCCAGTTCGCGCACGATGCCGATCAGCACCGGCAGCGCGCTGACCGCTACACACAGCCCGATCGCAATCGACCCCAGCCATTCGCCACCACGCGGCGCCGCCCAGCCGGGCAACTGGGTGAAATGGAAATGGGCGGCGATGGTACCGGCGCAGAAGGGCAGCAGCAGCGCGACCGCGGCGCTGGCGAGGAAGCGCAGCTTGCGCGCGTTCGTCTGCGCGCTCGCATCGGCATGCCCGGGAAGGTGCGCCGACTGGCGCGTCTCCAGCCCGGCGGCGAAGGCCAGCACCAGCACGCCGGCCCAACCGATGTTGTCGCCGATGACCGAGGGAAGGCCCCATGACGCCGGCACTACGCCGGTCGCCGCCAGCACCAGTCCGATGACGATCGGGATCACCGCGATCGGAATGGAGCGGCCCATCGCGCGCCACACGCACCAGGCGAGGACGACGAATACGAGCGCATCGAGGGCGGCTGCGATGAGTGACGGCACGGTGTCGATCATAGCCATCCGCGACGGCAATGGACCACCCATCCCCCCGCCCGCCCCCCCCAAACCGTGGCCCGGGTAAGGCCAAAGGCCGCACCCGGGACCCCGATCACCGGGACCCGGGTGCGACCACCAAAGCCACGATCACTTCGAAGCTTCACCCAGCGTGCCGGTGTAGTCCGCAATACGCTTCTCGACGTCGGCATTCTTCTGCAGGCCAAGCTCCATCAGCTTGCCGATCCGCTGTTGCGCCGCCGGGCGCTTGACCGAGCCGATGAAGCCTTCCCATTCGGCGGCGATCTCGTCGTTGCCGGGCAGGCTGTTGGCGTCGACCAGGCGCTTGATCTCGCCAATGGACTGCTTGTCAAACGTCGCGATGCGGCGGGCCATGGTGTCGACGAACGGGTCCAGCTCGGCATCGGGAAGCGCACGGTTCACGTAGCCGTACTTCTCGGCAAGTGCACCGTCGATGTCGTTGCCGGTCAGCAGCACCTCCAGTGCGCGTCCACGGCCGATCAAGCGAGGCAGGCGGGCCATCGGGCCGCCGCCGGGAACCAGGCCCGCGCCGATCTCCCATTGCGACAGGATGGCCTTCTCGCGACTGGCGAAGCGCATGTCGCTGGCCAGGGCGAGTTCGCTGCCGACGCCCGTCGCACGGCCGCGGATCGACACGATCGAAACGACCGGCGCCTTGCTGATGCGCACCAGCATGTCCGGCAGCTGCGGCAGGCCGGTCGGGCCGGGCGGAAGACGGGTCGTGTCCGTCAGCGGCGGGACGAAGTCGTAATGGGTCAGGAAGAAATCGGGCACGTCGCTGTCGAACACGACGACCTTGAGCCTGGGGTCGGTCTCGATCGCGCTGACCACCTCGTTCAACTGCGGCATCGTCTCCGGCCCATAGATGTTGTAGGGCGGATTGTGGAAGGTGACGCGCCAGTACTCGGGGGTGACGCGGGTAACGTGGATCTGCTTCGCCGCAACGGTGCTTGACGCAGCGTGCGATGCCGGCGGCTTCTGGGCGAGTGCAGGACTGGCGATGGCCATTCCGGCGGCGAGGATGGCGGCGGCGATGAGATGCAGGTTCATGGTGGAACTCCGATGCGGGGGAAGTGGCCAAAGTCTGCGACCGGCCTTGGCCCACCGGAATCGCCGGCGTCCGGCAGCCAGTCTTCCGATTCCTGCAATGAAGCGCTTCCCCGTCCGGCTTTGTAACTGAACGTATCCGCGGCCGCCCAGGCCAACCTCGCAGACAAAACCGCGGGTCCGGCGACAACTGCGCGATACCTCGCGACCTCGAAATGGCGCCATCGAATCCCCACCGCCTCGCCGAGGAATCCGCAATGTCCGCCACCCCTTCCACCACATCCCCGGGCCTGCTGTCGCGCGTCGACGGTGTCGGCCAATGGCTCTCCCCGCTCGGCCTGCGCGTGCTGCTGGCGTGGGAGTTCTTCGAAGCCGGTCGCGAGAAGCTGCAGGGCGACAACTGGTTCGCCGACCTCGGCGACAAGTTCCCGCTGCCGTTCTCCCTGCTCAGCGCCAACGTCAACTGGACCCTCGCCACCTGGTTCGAACTGATCGGCAGCGTCGCACTGCTGCTGGGCATCGGCACGCGATACGCCGCAGCCACGCTGTGGGTGCTGACGGTCGTCGCCATCTACGCCGTGCACTGGCCGTCGGACTGGTCGAGCCTGTCGGAGCTGTGGCAGGGCTATGCCATCAGCAATGACGGTTACGGCAACTACAAGCTGCCGCTGATCTACCTGGTGATGCTGCTGCCGCTGATGCTCAACGGTGGCGGGCGTTTCAGCCTGGATCGCGTGATCAATGCGCTGCGTCCGGCGCCGGCCTCGCCCGCCGCTGCCGACACGTCTGCCTGGGGCCTGGTGCTGTTCGCCGTTGGCGCGACCGTCTCGGTGCTGTTGCCCTGGTTCGGTGGCGTGGCCGCCGTCGCCGGCATCGCGCTGCTGGCCTGGACGCGTCTTCGCTCGCAGCCCGGTGGCCGCTACGCAGTCGCCTGATCGATCCGCTGTCCACCCTCCCCTTCGTATTTCGCCACAACCGTGGCGTCCCCCCCGCACGGCAATGCCGTGCCCCCCCTGGAGCTACACCATGTCCCGTATCAACAATCGCAATTCCGCCGGCATGCTCGGCATCGCCCTGGCCGGCCTGGTCCTGAGTGGTTCGGCGTTCGCCATGCAGCCGCTGTCGCAGGGCTACATGCTCGCCGCCAGCCATGCTGCCGCTGAAGGCAAGTGTGGCGAAGGCAAATGCGGCGCCAGCGACGCCAAGTCCGACAACACCACCGCCGTAACCAGGACAGCCGCGAGCAAGACCGCCGAAGGCAAGTGCGGCGAAGGCCAGTGCGGCGATGCCCGCTTCAACAAGACCGACAGCGACGACGACGGCCAGGTGTCGAAGGCCGAGTACCTCAAGGTCGTGCCCAATGGCCAGGGCTGGAGCGACAAGGACAGCAACCGCGATGGCTTCATCTCCGAGCGCGAAGCGTACGACTACACCAAGTCGCGCTACGAGGCCAACGGCAAGAAGCTGCCGATCGGCCGTTTCGCCGCCTTCCCGGAGTAATCCCCTGCCCGCCTCGCGTCCCCGCGGCCACCATGCCGCGGGGGCGCACACCGAGACCACCGCCATGCGCTCCATCGTTACCCCTACATCCGCCGGCCTGGGCCTGCGCCGCGGGCTGATTCCCGAACTGTTGGCCATGGACGACGGCGCCGTGGATTTCCTCGAGGTCGCTCCCGACAACTGGATCGGCGTGGGCGGCAAGTTCGGCGAGCAGCTGGGGCAGTTGTCGACGCGCTTCCCGATCAGTGCCCACGGCCTGTCGCTGTCGCTGGGCGGGAGTGAGCCGCTCGACATGGAGCTGCTCAAGCGCACCCGCGAGTTCAACGACCGCTTCGACGTGGTGCTGTACAGCGAGCACCTGAGCTACACCAGTGACGACGGACAGCTGTATGACCTGATGCCGATCCCCTTCACCGACGAGGCCATCGTCCACGTCGCCTCGCGCATCCGCCAGGTGCAGGACGTGCTTGGCCGCCGCATCGCGGTCGAGAATGTCTCCTACTATGCAGCGCCCTACCAGGCGCTGGCCGAGATCGACTTCATCAACGCTGTCCTGGCCGAGGCCGACACCGACCTGCTGCTGGACGTCAACAATCTCTACGTCAACTCCATCAACCACGGCTACGACCCGCAGTCGTTCCTGGCACAGCTGCCGCGCGAGCGGATTGCGTCGTACCACATCGCCGGCCATTTCGATGAGGACATCGACCTGAAGGTCGATACGCACGGCGCACCGGTCAAAAGCGACGTCTGGTCGCTGCTGGACAGCGCCTACCGCCGCTTCGGCGTGCGTCCCACGTTGCTCGAGCGCGATTTCAACTTTCCACCACTGGCGGAGCTTCTGGCCGAAACCTGGCGGATCCGCATGATGCAGACGACGCACGCCGACCGCCATCGCCTGCTGGAGCAGATCCATGCATGACGTTCTTCGCGAGCAGCAGTTCGCCCTGGCGCAGCATCTGCGCGACCCGGCCACCCACGCGCCTCCGCCCGGACTCGAGGAGCGGCGCCTGCGGATTTACCGGGAGCTGTTCTTCAACTCCATCGAAGGCTTGCTGGCGGCTGGATTCCCGGTGATACGCGAGACATTGGGCGACAAGCGCTGGAGGGTGCTGGTCCGCGCGTTCTATGCCGGCCATCGCAGTCGCACGCCACTGTTCCCGCAGATTGCCGGCGAGTTCGTCGACTATCTCGAGGGCCGTGATGGCGGCGATGACATCCCGCCGTGGCTGCCCGAGCTGGCGCATTACGAATGGGTCGAGCAGGCACTGTTCACCAGCGATGCGCAGGCGCCCGGACATGACCCGGACGGTGACCTGATGGAAGGCGTGCCGGTGCTGTCGCCGCTCGCCTTGCCGTTGGCTTACCGCTGGCCGGTGACGGATATCGGACCGGGACATGTGCCGCGCATCGCGCCGGACGCGCCGACAACGCTGCTGGTGCATCGCGACGGTGGGCATCAGGTGCGCTTCACGCGCATTGCGCCGCTGGCGTACTGCCTGCTGGCCTCGTTGCAGGCCAACGCCTGGACAGGGCGAGAGCATCTGGCGACGCTCGCGGCGCAGACCGGCGCCGATGCCGAGTCCGTGCTTGCGCAGGGGCGGGAGCTGTTGCAGGCATTGCGGGCGCAGGGTGTGGTGATCGGGACCGTGGCGTGATTGCGTCCCCGGGTGCGCTTCGCTTACCCGGGCTACCGGCCGCGTGTAGCCCGGGTAAGCGAAGCGCACCCGGGACGCCCTCACCGTTCACCGAAACCCTGCGGAAACTCCCTGCTACCCGCCCAATCGGCCGGCAATTGCCCGCTTCGCACATATCGATGAAACGTCGATTGTGGCCAAGCCGAAACCGACGCAACCAATCCATGCTTCACCGGATTGAAGTGCACATAATCCACATGTGCCGACAAGTCTGACTCCGATCGGATCGTATGCTCCCAGAAGCGGGACTGCCAGGGCGACGGTGCGCCAAGGCGCCGAGTGAACCCTTTCTTGATCTCCTGCCACAGGCGCGAGTAGTCGTCGCGGTTGTCCTGCATCGTGAGTACCGCATGCAGGTGGTCGGGTAGTACCACCGCGGCTATGACTTCGTGCGGCACCCGCTTCATAGCGCATCGCCAGGATTCACGCAGGAGGTCGATGTTCCGAACCAGCGCGTCGCCGCGCCGGTTGCGCAGGGTCACGGTGAAGAAGTACGTCGCTCCGGCGACGTGGTTGCGGCGGTATCGCACCATCCTGGCGGGCCTCGGCACTGATCCGTGTGCCTGGCGGATGTTAGGCGGCGTCAGATCCCGGGTGCGCTTCGCTTACCCGGGCTACGGGTAGGAATGAAGGCGTAGCCCGGGTAAGCGAAGCGCACCCGGGGAAGGGGAACCTACCCGACGCAATAGCGATCGGCAGTCTCCAGCGCCTCGTCAATGATCGCCAGACCCTCGCGCAACGTCGTCTCGTCGATGATCAGCGGCGGCGCCACGTGCAAACGGTTGCCCACCACGAACGGCCACAGTCCGCGTTGCCTGCAGGCGGCGGCGAATGCCGCCATCGGTGCGTTGTCGGCGCCGGCGGCGTTGAACGGCACGAGCGGTTCGCGCGTCGCGCGATCGCGCACCAGCTCGATCGCCCAGAACGCACCGAGACCGCGCACGTCGCCGACCGACGGGTGCCGGGCCTGCATTGCCTTCAGCGCCGGTGCGAACACCTCGTCACCCAGGCGTCGGGCATGTTCGATGATGCCCTCCTCCTTGTAGATCCCGATGCACGCGACTGCTGCCGCGCAGGCCAGGGGATGGCCCGAGTAGGTCAATCCGCCCGGATAGGCACGCGACTCGAAACTGGCGGCGATCGCGTCACTCATGATCACGCCGCCCAGTGGCACGTATCCCGAGTTCACCCCTTTGGCGAACGTGATCAGGTCAGGCACGACTTTCCAGCGATCGATCGCGAACCATTCGCCACAGCGACCGAAACCGACCATGACCTCATCGGCGATCAGCAGGATGCCGTGCCGGTCGCACAGGGCACGCACGCCTTGCAGGTAGCCGTCGGGTGGCACCAGCACGCCGCTGGAACCGATCACCGGTTCCAGCACGATCGCAGCGATGCCCTGCGCGCCCTCCACCATGATCGTGTCGGCCAGATGCGCCAGCGCGCGCTCGCACTCCTGCTCGGCGTCGGCTGCGTGGAATGCGGAGCGATACGGGTACGGACCCCAGAACCGGGCGAAACCGGGAGCACCCGGCTCCGACGCCCAGCGGCGCGGATCACCGGTCGCGGTGATCGCTCCAGCCGTCGCGCCGTGGTAGCTGCGGTATGCGGTCAGGACCTTGTGGCGTCCCGTGTGCAGGCGCGCCATGCGGATCGCGTTCTCGATCGCTTCGGCGCCGCCGTTGGTGAAGAAGACCCGGTTGAGATCGCCCGGAGCGACCTCCGCGATCAGCCGCGCCGCTTCGCTGGTGGCTTCGTTGGCGTGGTAGGGCGCGATCGTGCACAGCGTCTGTGCCTGCGCCTGGATCGCGGCGATGAGCTTCGGGTGCTGGTGACCGACGTTGACGTTGACCAGCTGGCTGGAGAAATCGAGCCAGCGGCGCCCGCTCTCGTCGTGGAAGTGGAGCCCCGACGCGCCGGTAACGACGACAGGATCCAGCGCCCCGTGCGAGGACCACGAATGCAGGACATGCAGTCGGTCGTCGCGGGCAGCGGCCGACCGCGTTTCGCCCGCGCCGGGCACGCTATCAAGGTTCACGTCACGCATGGCGTTGCGCACTCAGGGAATGAAGGTCTGTTCCGGGTCGTCGAACGACTTGAACTCTAGCGCATTGCCCGAGGGATCGAAGAGAAACATCGTCACGTGCTGGCCCGGCTTGCCCTTCAGCCGCAGATGGGGCTCCTCGGCAAAGGCGATGCCAGCGGCTTTCAGGCGCCTGGCCAGCGCCTCCCATGCCTGGCGGTCGAGGTTCATGCCGAAGTGCGGGACCGGCACGGCCTCGCCGTCGAAGCGGCTGTCCAGCAGCGGCTGGCCATCGCCGCCGAGGTGCGCGACCAGGTGATGGCCGAAGAAATCGAAGTCCTGGTAGTTGGTGTCGCTCCTGCCCTGCGGGCAACCGATCACGTCGCCATAGAAGCCGCGCGCCTCGTCGAGGTCGCGCACCGGAAAGGCCAGGTGGAACTGCGGGATCGAACTCATGACACCGATCCCGGGCGCGTGCGGCAGGCGTCGAATATGTTCTGCCAGAACTGGTTCCAGGCGGTGATGCTGCATTCGTAACCCTGGGCAAGTTCAGAGAGCGCTCCGGGTTCGTGCCGGATGTAGTCGTCGATGGCCTGGCGCGTCAACTCGCCGTGGATGATGTCCTGCTCGCCGGTATGGATCGTCCAGAACTCCCAGTCGATGCGATCGGCATGCTCGCGCATGTAGGGATGGGTCTGCAGGTGCTCAAACATGACCGAAAGATAGGTCTGGCACAGGCATTCGCCGCCCATTCCGCGAAGCCCGACACCGAATGCCGAACTGCGGGCCGACAGCTGCCGCGTCAGCGAATCAAGATTCGCGCGATTGGCCGGAAGCGAGCGGTGCAGCTGTGCCGGCTCCACACCGATGGTCGCCAGGAAGCGGTCGTAGATGGCCGGATGTGCCTTGTCCGGGTCACCCTCACCGAGTTCCTCGGCCAGGATCTCGCTCAACAGACTCCGCAGCCCGCCGAAGGGAAGCTTTGCCACCAGCAGGGCCAGGTCGCTGATGTAGTCGATGGTGAAGAAGCGGTATTGCGTGCAGACCTGGCGAAGGTCTTCGATGGACAGTTGTGGCAATACGGCCATCTTCTGCGCGGCCAGCGCTTCGGTGGCCTCCTTCGCAGCGTCGGCGAATTGCCAGAAGCTCTGTCGATCCAACGCACCGGAGTGCATCACGCCGGATTCGAAAGAGGGTGTTGCCTGCGCGCCCAAGCTCTTCAGCAATGTCATTCGTCCAACCCTGGAGAGTTCGACGCGAGCATACTTCTCACAGCACGGTTGCATTTCACTCTGCGTTGACCAGCGTGTCGCAGTTTCGCGCGATTGTTCATCACCCATTGGATGATGCGTGCCTTCATTGCACCTCACGCGTATTCATCATCAATGTTGATGCCCGCGCGGTTCATGCCCCGTTTGGAAATCGCCGCAACGCCATGCAGCGTTCGTTCACTACCAGGCGTGCGTTATAGCTGGACATCAAAAAGCGCAATCACCGGAGTTACGATCCAACGATGGAAGCGTCAGGCGAACCAGCGCGCGGATCCACCGTCAACCTGCTCTGGACCGGCGGATGGGATTCGACATTCAGACTGCTTCAGCTTCTGCTGACGCATCGGGTTCCGGTCGCACCCTATTACCTGGAGGACCCGACCAGGGCATCGACCCAGGTCGAACTGGAGACCATGGTCTGCATCGGCGAGCGCCTGCGTGCGATGTACCCGCACACACGCGATCTGCTCGGGCCGATCCGTGTCGCTTCGGTGGGTGATGTCGTCGATGATGACGAGATCAACGCCGCACTCCGCGAGATCCGCAGGCGCAGCTTCATCGGCAGCCAGTACGCGTGGCTGCCGGCATTCTGCAAGCACCACGCGATCGGCGACATGGAACTCGGCGTGCACGTCGACGACAAGGTGCAGGCACTGGTGCGTCCGTACGCCCAGCAGTTCGACCACCCGGACGGCTACAGCAGCGTTCGCGTCGATTCGCGCCATGCCGATACCGCCGAGTACCGCCTGTTCCGCTACTTCAGCTTCCCGCTGTTCGCCATCGACAAGGTCGGCATCGACCGGCAGGCACAGGCCGAAGGCTGGGGCGAGATCATGGACATGACGTGGTTCTGCCACACGCCTGTGCGTGGCCGGCCCTGCGGAACCTGCGCGCCCTGCCTCTACACCATCGAGGAAGGCCTGGCGCGCCGGGTACCCGCTTCGCGGCGAGTGATCTCGTGGTTCTACCGGCACCTCGCGCTTCCGCTGAAGGCACCATTACGGCGGATCCGCGCGAGGTTGCGCGGAGGCCATGGCAGTCGGCCTGCCGCACCAGGGGTCGGCCGGCCCTGATGCCTGCGCAGGTCAGGGCGTGCGTTTCGAAGCGCCAGGCAGCTCCGCCAGGGTTTTTGCAGCGACATCATCGAGGTTGACCGGGCCGCGGTGCTTGGCCTGCACCGATCCGCGATAGAGGGCGCGCCACAGCACCCGGATATCGTCCGGCTGCAGCACTTCCACCAGCAGTCCGCCTTCGACGATATCCTTGGTATCCAGCTTCACCGCCGGCACGCCGTTGGCGCCCTTGGTCACGATCTGCGAGCAACCACCGGCCTTGCATTGGACGCCTGCCTCGTTCGCGCTGGCCAAGCCGGTGTCGCGCACCGTGGTTTCCTCGGTGTCACGTACGCCGACGCGGTAGGCAACGGCGATATCGGCCTGGCGGATGTCTTCGGTGCGCCGGTAGCCCTTGGCCTGGAGCGCCTTGTCCAGCGACGCCTCCATGCGCTGTCGCAGTTTCGGGTCCTGGACGCGCGTGTCGAACTCTGCCGCCAGTTGCGGTGGCATGGCCACCCAGGCGTAGCGGGCGCCTGGCAGGGAGGTCGCGGACTTTGACACCTGGACCGATGCATCCGGCTCTTGTACAGCCGCGGCGCCAGGCGCGAGGAAGAGCGACAGGGCGCAGAAGAGCAAGGAGGACTGCAGGCATTTCATGAAGGGTGCTCCGGATTCGGGGAGGTGACGCGGGGACGTGAGATCAACGCACTCGTGGGCCCCCGGCCCGGTGGCCAAAGTGCGGTTCGAAAGCATTGCGCCTTGGCAATCGTCCGATCAGCGCATGTGAAACAGACGTGACGACCTCCGTGCGTTCACGACGCCGTCACCCCTGCGGGAGACGCTATGACGCACGAAGTCGACCGCCGAATCTCACTGTTCGAGGCTGGCACCAGCATGAAGCTTCCACTTCCAGGTCTGTTTGTCGCCGTATGGGCCATTGCCGTTACAGGCTGCGGCGACAAGTGCCACAACGAGCAGGTAAGCGTCGCGCCATCGCCGTCGGGGCAGTTCCGGGCGATCGTGTTCCATCGCAACTGCGGCCCAACGACGGAACGCAACACGCAGGTCGCCGTGCTCCCGAAATCGGCCCAGCTGGCCAACATTCCCGGCAACACGCTGATCGTGGGCGGCGACATCCCGCTGAAGGTCCGCTGGGATTCGGAAACTGCGCTGACAGTCTCAGGACTCGGATCGGCTCGCGTGTTCAAGCAGAACAAGACCGCCGCCGACGTAACAATCTCCTACGCAAAGTAGCCCGGGTAAGCGCAGCGCACCCGGGGCTTTTGCGCGTCGGTCCCTCTCCACGCAGACGGATTCGTGGAAGCGCGAACCCGGGTGCGCTCCGCTTACCCGGGCTACGGAGGTTGATTGGACCCGAGTCAGGTTCATGAGCGGCCGCGGCCGGGCGCGGTGTAGCATGGATCGCGCAACCGCCCACTTCGCGCGTTCGTTCGGCCGCTCGGCGCCCGCCCTCCTCGCTCCCCTTCACGTCCGACCTACCCGCCTCCATCCGAGGCCTCCGGGAGCGCAGATGCCGGGCTATACAACCCGAAACCAGATCGAGCTCGTCGGCGGGCACGACTATCGCCTGCGTGTTCTCAGCGACAAGCAGCAGTACTCGGACCCCGACGGCCATGGCGAGCGGCTGGGCATTTCCTCCGCGCAGTGGAGCCTGTTTGGCCAGGTATGGCCGGCCGGACGCCTGCTCGCGCAGGCCATGCACCGCTTCGACGTTGTCGACAAGCGCGTCCTGGAGCTGGGCTGCGGCATCGGCCTGGCCAGCCTGGTGCTGCAATGGCGCGGCGCGAACGTCGTCGCATCGGACATGCACCCGCTGGCAGAGTCCTTCCTCGCGTACAACGCTGCACTCAACGCGCTGCCTGCATTGCACTATCGGCAACTGCTCTGGGACGTACCGCTACCGACGCTGGGGCATTTCGATCTGATCATCGCCAGCGACGTGCTGTATGAACTCGATCACGCATTGCTGCTGGCAAACGTGGTCGAAAGGCATGCGCTGCCGGCGGCCGAAATCGTGGTCACCGATCCCGGCCGCGGCCACAGCACCCGCTTCACCCGCCTGTTGGCAACGCAGGGGTTCGTGCTGGTCGAGGAGCGCTGCCCGATGGACGACAACGACCTGCCACCGTACCGGGGACGGTTGCTGCATTACTCGCGCCGCGCGCCCGCAAAACCGGATTGAGGCTTGCCGCGCGTCGCGGACACGAGCACCCTGATCGGCCACGCGGAGTGCCTCGTCATGAATCCGGTATCGATCGTGCTGCTGGGCCTGGCCATGTCCACCGATGCCTTTGCCGCGGCATTGGGCAAGGGCGCGGGCATGCTCAGGCCGCGCTGGCCACAAGCGCTGCGAATCGGGCTGATATTCGGCGTCGTCGAAGGCCTGACGCCGATCATAGGCTGGCTGCTGGGCACTGCCGCCTCGCGCCATATCGAGGCATGGGACCACTGGATCGCCTTCGGCATGCTCGGGGCGCTGGGACTCCACATGATCTACAAGGCCGCGACCGACCAGGATGCAGCTGAAGCAGCGGCAGTCGGCGGACGCAGGGATGGGCTGTGGTCGATCGCCCTGACCGGCCTGGCGACCAGCATCGACGCCATGGCCGTCGGTGTCGGCCTGGCGTTCGTGGAGGTGAACATCCTGATCGTGGCCGTCGTCATCGGACTGTGCACCGTCACGATGGTGACGCTGGGGATCATGGCCGGCCGGGTGCTGGGCACGCTGATCGGCAAGCGCGCCGAGATGGCCGGCGGCGTCATCCTGATCCTGGTGGGCGCCACGATCCTCTACGAACACCTGCATGCCGCAGCCGGCTGATCGCAGCCGGGACTGACGGCGACGGGTACGGGCGTCACCCAGCGATCAGGGACGAACGCGAACGCCGAATCCCGACTTCATTTCGTCCAGGTCGAGATTGCCGTCGCTGTTTCGGTCGAGCCAGCCGAACCGCATCTCCAGCGCGCGACGCAGCTCGCCATCGTCGAGTTCGCCATCGCTATCGAGGTCGGCAACGATCAGGCGGTCCGCCGCGGTTGGCACTCCCTGCACCGGCGGCCCCAGGATCTCCTGCAGCTCCTGTGCGGAGATGAGCATGTTGTGGTCGCTGTCGGCCGTTTCGAAGGCGACCTCGCTGTCGTACTCGTACTTGCTCAGCACGCCGTCGCGATTGGCATCGAGGAACTGGAAGCGGGACTCGGCATTGTCCGGAAGCGTCTGCGTCGTGGTGCCGGGCGCATCGCACAGGCCTGGTCCTGAGACCGCGACGCCAAGCACGATAGCGGACAGGCGCAGCAGGCAGGTGGTCATGGCGGTTCCCCAGGGCGATGAGCTCAAGCTCATGCAACGGCGCTGGGGCCGCAAAGCGGACAGCCAGGCGGCCCAGGCGCTCCGCCGGAGGCCCGGCTGGACTACAGGAAGAAGGTCCAGAGCATGACGCCGCCGATCGTCCCCGCCATCGCGGCGACCAGGCCACGCTGGAACCAGTGCGATACGGGCGATGTACTGGCGGTCAGGACCGTGTCGTCAGGCGCCAGCCCGATCAGCGACACCAGGTAGAGCAGTGACACCACGATCGGACAGATCAGCGGGTTGTCCAGCCAGAAGTTCACCGGCCAGTGGCCAAGTGCGATCGCGGCGGTCAGGGTGACCCACAGCCAGCCGCGTCCGGCAACGAGCAACGGCTTCTGGGAACGCACGATGGCGAAGCCCGCCCAGGCCAGAACCAAGGTGGTGACGACGTAGCGGGCGAGATCGAGCGAAGTCCAGGAAGCCACTGCACAACCGCCCCGGAGGGCGTCCGTTCAAACCACTGAGTCTGCGGCTCGAGGTGTCGGAGACTGGTCGGAATGGAGCTTCGCTGCCGCTGTCTGCGCCGCGGGCGCATTGATGCCTTTGCATCAACAATGAATTCCCGCGGACCGGGCTACCCATCGGCGGCCGGAATGCCTAGAACTGCACGTTCGAAGGCGCGAGCGACGCGAGCGGGGGCATGCACGCGCGGCGGGCAGCTGGTGGGACCGTGGCCGGAGTACGGATGAAGCATCTGTTTGCCCGCAAGATCGAACTGGCGTTGCCGGCCCTGCTGGTGATGGTGGTGCTGGGCGTGGCCCTGCTGGTGGTGACGGCGCTGTGGGAGCCGGAAGTCAGCACCGGCCCGATGACGCCGGCCGGCTACATCGCACTCAAGCGCGGCGACACCATCACGACCGGAAGGCTCAGCGTGGCGACCCGCGAGACGTTCAACGTGACCGGTCTGGCGAAAGGCCCCTGCGCCAGCGTTTCGCGCGCCTGCATCGACGCACTCGTCGCCAGCCCCGGCATCAGCGAAGAGAAGCGCCAGTCGGCGTTGGCCGAGCTGTGGATCGCGCACGCGATGGCCATGGACTCAAGCGCCATGAACTCAAGCGCCATGAACTCAAGCACGGATGCCGGCAACGCTGCCCTGCTCGATTCGTGGATGGAAGCGGCACGCCACAGCTACGCCTACCTGTTTCTAACGGAGCGCGCGTCATCCGACCGCGCCTTCGACGAACGCCAGACGCAGGTGCGCGATTACTACAACCTCGCCACCGAGAACGCGGCCCGGATCCTGTTTGCGCTGGCCAGGCATACCCCCCGGTCAGGGACCGGGGACCACATGACACTGGGCGCCTGGAACGTGCAGGTGGACATGGCCGGGATCCGGTTCCCCGGAAACGCCAGGCGCCCCAGCGAGCTGATCCCGGCCTCGTCGTTGTCGTTCGCCGGCTTGCGCAGCATCTACCGGCGCGACGGCCTCGGCGCCGAACTGCTGGCGGTGACACCCACGTCGCCTCGCAGCGTCGGCAACGCCATGCCACCACTGAAGTTCGGCAGCACGCGTCTGCAACCATCGCAATGGGGCAAGGGCGTATGGGGCGAGATGAACTCACCGGTCATCTCCGTGCTGACCCGGTTCCCGGGCAAGGACCTGGCCCAGGTGCTGGCCACCCACGACGCCACGCTGACCCTGCTCGACCCGTACCGGCATTCGGCAGTGAACCTGCAGGGACAATCGGTGCCGCTCGCCGCCAACTTCACGGCCGGCTATGGATGGTGGCTGGCGCGTTCGGGGTTCTATCAGCAGTCGCTCGACAGCCTGCTGGGCCGGGCCAACGGCATCGATCGCCCGCACCTTTACATGATCCAGCCCTTCGATCCGGACCGCCGCATCATCCTGATGCTGCACGGCCTGGCCAGCAGCCCGGAGGGCTGGGCCAACGTTGCAAACGAGCTGATGGGCGACGAGGAACTGCGGCAGAACTTCCAGATATGGCAGGTCTATTACCCAACCAACGTCCCCCTCGTGTTCAACCACTACGCGATCCGGCAGACCCTGCAATCGGCGCTCCACCATTTCGACCCCGACGGCACATCGGTGGCGTCCCATGACATGGTGCTGGTCGGACACAGCATGGGCGGCATGATGGCGCGCCTGATGGTGTCATCGTCCGGCGACGCGCTGGTGCAGATGGTGCGCGACGACCACGACCTCGACGATGCCGAACTCAAGCGCGTGCTTGCCAGCGTCAGGCCGGCGCTGGTCTTCGATCCCATTCCCAATGCCGGGCGTGTGATCTTCCTGGCAACGCCGCATCGGGGTACGCACGCTGCCGGCAGCTGGTGGGCACGCACGCTGTCGGCGCCGTTGCGCCTGCCTGCGGAGCTGACCGGCGGCGTGCGTCAGCTGCTGGACGCTCCCGGCCCGGCGAACCGACGCAAGCGCAAGGACCTGGCCAACAGTGTCCGCAATCTCGACGCCGCCAGCCCCTTCATCCGTGCGGTCGCGCAGATGCCGATCTCGCCCGCCGTGCAATGCCACTCCATCATCGCCCGGCGAAACGGCAATGGCCCGCTCCAGGCGTCGACCGATGGGCTGGTGCCTTACTGGAGTTCGCATCTGCCGTCGGCTTCATCGGAGGTGGCGGTCATCTCCGACCACAGCGTCCAGAAGGACGCCGCCAGCATCATCGAACTGCGGCGCATCCTGCACGAGGACATTCGCCAGCACGCCCGGCTCTGAATGCGCTTCCCACGCCTGGCGGATCCGCCCGGATGCCTGCGCCCAGGACAAGCCGGTGGCAGTCGAGTACTCGCTTCACAGCGCCTCGGCCCATGCGGAAACCGATTGCCAGTCGTCGCTGCGGACCGACTCACGCACCGAGGCTCCGATCTCATGGATCAGCAGGTTGGCGGCCGGCGGGCCGGCATCCGAAACCAGGGCACGCGGCTCCGCAACAGACGCGACGGGCAAGGCACCCGTCAGCCACGCTCCGCGCAGGAACACGTCGACGACGGACATCACGTGCTCACGGACCTCGCCCATGTCCAGCGACGGGCGCAGACCAAACACGATTTCCAGGTAGAGGTTGCTGCGCAGCATTGCAAGGAACGCCCGCGCGGCGGCATCGCAATCATCCGGGCGAACTTCGCTGCGGATCCTGGGATCGAGCAGGACACCGCGGATGTGTTCCACGGCACGCTCGGGGCCGAACGTCCAGAACGCATCGGCCGCATCGCCGAATCGGCCATGCTCGGAGACAGCGGCCTTGTGCAAGCCGATCGCCGCAGACGATGTCATCGCGCTGAAGACCCGCATTCCCAGCTCGACCAGCACCTCGTCGAAGCGCTCGCCCTGGCGGACGCGCGAGGCCTTCAGCGCTGCATTGGCATTCCTGTTCGCCTCGACGAGGAAGTACTCGCGCAGGAGCTGGTGGACATTGACCTGCTCCACGTCGGGTTCCCGTCGCAGCTTGCGGAACAGGCCGTTCGGCGTCCACGTCCAGTAGGAGCGTCCCAGCAGGAACGACATCAGCACGCTGCAGTTCGACCATCCGCGCATCTGGCTGCCACGGCCGGGTATCGATTCGCGCACCTTCAGGATGTCGCCCGACGCGCCCCAGCGCAGGAACTTCACCGCCTGGTCCAGGGTGAGCACGTTGACCATCAACCGCGTCCACCACGGTTCCACCAGCAGCCAGTTGCCATCGCCAAGTGACCGCAGCGCGAAGACGTGCTTGTGCCGGGCATCGGCGAACCGGTGCCACCATTGCCGCCTCAGCCCGGGCACGAAGCAGATGAACCAGGTGCTGGCCTCGATCGATACCGGCGATCCATTGGCGTCCACTTCGATGGCGTCGGTGTCCTTCGCATCGGTGATCGGCCACGTGCCGCGCACCGGCCGCGGAATAGTCACCGCCGTGCGACCAATCTGCTCAGCGTTGATCATGGACAGCAGTGCACGCATCGTTCGATTCCGGTCGAATGCCTTTGAGAAACCCCTCGACCCGCCGGCCGACGCCGTCCGCAGGCTGTGATCCATCCGCTTGCGGGCCCGTGCCAGACAAGTCCCAGCCGACGCGCAGATAGGCCATGAAGTGGCCGGCGAGGCGACGACTGTCCAGATCGAGCCTCACGCCGGCCAGCTGCGCGGAGCGGAAGAACCGGGCCAGCTCGCTCTGCACGACATGGGGTCCGCGCCGATAGAACTCTCCTTTCATGCGCGAATCCCGGATGGTGTCCGTTATCGCGATCCGATAGAGGTTCTTCAGGCGCAGGTCGGCGTACTCGTCCGTGACGCGACGGCCGTAGGCGACCAGCTGGCGCATGAAGGTCGCTTCCGTCGGTGACTCGTCCAGTGGCTCGAGCATGAAGGCGACGATGTTCTCCACCAGGGCGATGACGAGGTCATCCATGCTGCCGAATTCGTCGATGACCTCCCGTTGCGACACGGAGGTGCCGGCGAGGAATGCCTCGATGCTGGTCGCACCATCGTTGGCCATGCGAAGTGCGTCCGACACTTCCTGGAGGATTGCGCAGCGGCGGTCGCTCGGCCGCCGGGTCGGTTCTTCAATTGCAGTCATCGGGTCAGCCCACGTCGGAGCCGATGGATCGTAGGACGTCGCGTTCGGCGCCTGAAGGCGTCGGCGCATCAGCACCGTGTTTCCCGTCCTGCATCAGTCGCGCCGGGCCCCGCGTTGCGCGGCGGTTCGGCATTGATGCCGGACGGGAAACACCGAATTTACGCGGAGCTGTCTTCCGGCTTGCCGCGCCGGGATCTAGATTTCGCGCACGCCCGGCCAGCCATGACGCCTGGACGGTCCGCAGATCCCGCCAGGAGCACCGCAAATGAGCCCCGACGCCCGCTTTCGTGCCTGGATGCTCGGTTCGCTGGCATTGACCGGCCTGAGCTTCCTCTACTACCTCGTCGCCGACATCCACATGCCGGTGTCGCCCGAAGCACGCCTGACCTACCACGTGACCCAGGTCGCTCCCGACGTCAGCGGCCGCGTGGTCGATGTCGGCATCCGCAACAACCAGAAGGTCGAGCGCGGCCAGCTGCTGTTCCGGGTCGACCCCGACACCTATCGCACCGCCGTCCACGATGCCGAGCTGTTGGTCGAGCAGGCCATGCAGGACAACACGCAGCTCGATGCCACGATTGCGGCAGCCACTGCAGAGGTCCGTCGCGCCCAGGCCAACGCCGACGATGCCGGGCGCGAGCTTCGCCGTTATCGCGAACTGGTCGATGAGCGCTATGTATCGCGCTCGGCCCTGGACCAGGCCCAGGCACGTTCCGACGTGTCCCATGCTGCGCTGCAGTCCGCGCGGGCCGCACTCAATGCCGCCCGTGCCCAGCGTGGCAGCGATGGCGACCGCAGCCTTCGGCTGCGCCGCGCGCGCAATGTCCTGGCCAACGCGCAACTCAACCTGCGCCGCTCGGAAGTGTTCGCCCTGGCACCGGGCATCGTCAGCAACATGCGACTGGAAGCCGGCGCCTATGCCCAGGCCGGTGCGCCGAAGGTGGCCCTGATCAGCACCACCCCCAACCTGCAGGCGGACTTCCGCGAGAAGGCGCTGCTGCACGTCGAAGACGGAACGCTGGCCCAGGTCGCGTTTGATGCCTTGCCGGGCCGGTTGTTCGATGCCGTGGTCACCTCGCTCGATGCCGGCGTGGCCCGCGGCCAGATCGACCCGGACGGCCGCCTCGCCTCCACCGATCAGAGCGACCGCTGGGTCCGCGACGCCGAGCGCGTGCGCGTGAACCTTCGCCTGCTCGAGACGCCGCCCCGCCAGCTCATCACCGGGGCGCGCGCCACGGTGCAGTTGCATCCGCAATCCAGCGGCCTGCGGCATTGGCTGGGACGCGTGCAGATACGCGTGATCACCCTGCTCCACTATGTCTACTGACGCACCCGCCGTAATGGCCCGCCAACCGTTGGCGATCAGCGAGGACGCCTGGCGGCAGGCGTGCCGGTTGACGATCGGCACGCTGGCCGGGCTTGCCATCGCGAAAGCGCTGGACTGGCCGTTCGGCGTGTTCTTCGCGCTGTATCCGGTACTCCTGTTGGGGCTGGTGCCGTTCTACAAGTTCCGCGTGGCTGCGCAGTTCATCGCCAGCAGCGTGGTGAGCATCGCGGCCGCCAACGTGCTGGCGATACTGGGCAACGTGTCGCCGGTGCTGGCGATATGCGCCTTCTTCCTGCTGGCCGTCTTCTGCTTCCGGCTGATGGCATTGGGGCCGTTCTTCCTCTTCGGCGCCCTGACCATGGTCTCGACGTCGGTGCTCGTGCACCTTGCGAGCTACCCGTTCGTGCCGGTGCGCGATCTGTTTGCCGCGCAGTTCATCGCGACGTTGATCGCCGCCTTCCTGTCGGCCGCGGTGCATGCGCTGCTGCCGGAGCGGCGGCCCATGCAGCCGCCGGGACCTCCCAGGCCCGTGCCGTTCGTGCGGCACCAGATGATGCTGGGCGGAGTCTGCGCGACGGTATCCTTCGTTGCGTTCCAGTTGCTGGACCTGAGCGATTCGCCCTCGGCACAGGCCGCCACGGTCCTGATCCTGTTCCCGATGACACTGGCCGGTGGCCGGCGCGCGGCCTGGACGCGCGTCGTCGGCACGCTGCTCGGCACGGTGTTTGCGCTCGCCGTGCAACTGCTGCTGTACACACACCTGGGCAACGCCGTGTTCGTCCTGGCGCTGTACGGCATAGGCGCGCTCCTGTTTGCGACCATGCACGTGCGCGAGAACGCCGGACCGGCAGTCGGCCTGAGCGCAGCGACCGCCATCGCCGTGCTGATGGGCCAACTGGCGCCCAGTTCGGATCTCTATGGCGTATCGCTCTATCGACTAAGCTCGGTCGCAGTCGCCATCCTCGCCATGCTGCTGTGCATGTTCGCCGTCGAAACCGTCCTCAACCGGTTTGCCGCCACCCGCATCGCACCGGTGCGGACCTGAGCCCGGCTGGAATCGTCCGGGCGGCACCGGTAATTGATCCCACCATCGGCCGGCACTGGTTCCGGCCCCGGAGAATCCAGTTGAAACCCACCTCACCGATTTCCGTCGACCTGCACCACCCGGTCCGCACCCTGTCGGACCGCGTTGCCTACGGCACCACGCGCGTGCTGCGCTTCTTCGCCGACACGTTGTTCGCCAAGCGTTACGGAAACAGGGCCATCGTCCTGGAAACGGTCGCGGCCGTACCCGGGATGGTCGGCGGCGCGCTGCTGCACCTGCGCTGCCTGCGCTGGATGCTCGACGACAAGGGCTGGATCCGCACACTGCTGAGCGAAGCCGACAACGAGCGCATGCACCTGATGACGTTCATGGAGATCGCGCGGCCAAGCTGGTTCGAACGGATGATGGTGCTGGTCGCGCAGGCGCTGTTCTTCACGTTCTACCTGCTGCTGTACCTGGTCTCCTCGCGCACCGCGCACCGCCTGGTCGGCTATTTCGAGGAGGAAGCGGTCGTGAGTTACACGCGCTACCTGGAGGAGATCGACGCGGGCCGGATCGACAACGTGCCGGCACCGCTGATCGCCATCGAGTACTGGAAGCTGTCGCCCGACGCTCGCCTGCGCGAGGTGGTCATCGCGGTGCGCGAGGACGAGGCAGGCCATCGCGACGTGAACCATGCCATCGCGGGACAGCAGGGGCACTCGGTGCCGGCCACGGAAACGCTGTAACCGCTGCGGGGGCCTCAGGCCCTCGTGCCGTCGAGGAAGATGTCCACGACCTGCGTCACCCGCGCTTTCCACACCCGTTCCGCCAGTGGTGGCCGGACGCCCAGGACGACCTCCAGGTAGACGTCGTCGCGCAGCATGCCGACGAAGTGCTCGGCTGCTTCCGTCGGGCGCGGGATGTCCAGCAGGCCGGCATCGCGATGCCGCTTCAACAACTGCGCCAGGCCCGATGTCGCGCGGCGCGGGCCATTGTCGAGGAATGCCTGCGCCAGGCCGGGCATGCGCGTGCCCTCGGCGATGATGAGCCGGTACAGCGCCACCGTCCGCGGATCCATCAGGATCCGCATGATCGCGCGGGCGAACATCAGCAGCGATTCGCGAACGTCGTCGCCGGCGGAGTCCTCGGCATCCGGCAGCGCTTCCAACGCCTCTTCCGACAGGTTGGTCATGATCGCGGCGAACAGGTCTTCCTTGCCGCCGAAATGGCTGTAGATCGCCCGCTTGGAGCCCCCGACCTTCTCGATCACCGCATCGATGCTCGTGGTCGCGTAGCCGTCCCGGAGGAAGAGCTCGCAGGCCGCATCCAGGATCTGGTCCCTCAGCTCATTGGAGCTTCGACGAGTGCGGCGGGATGCTTCCTTGGGCATTGGCGTGGTGCGTTCCTGGCTTGACACGAACGGTACCGCCAATTACCTTACGGATCAACGGTACCGTTTGGTACCTATCGACAACTTCCTTCGCAGGATCGCCACGGCTTCCGATCCGACCATGCCAGTACCCTCCCCGCAGTCGACGACAACCCGAGCCGAACCACTGGCCGCATGCTTCTCGACCAGTTGCGCCGGCGTCATCGCCTTCGTGTCCGTGGCCAGCGAGGGCAGCTTCGCCCGCGCCGCTGATCGGCTGGGCATTGGCCGGTCCGCGGTCAGTCGCAGCGTGCAGAAACTGGAAGAACAGCTCGGCGCGCGGCTGCTGCGGCGAACCACGCGCAGCGTGTCGCTTACCGGCGAAGGCGAGGTGTTCTACGAAGCTTGCCGCCCCGGTGTGGAGAGGATCGTCGCGGCCATGGAAGGCGTGCGCGACCTTCGCGACGGCCCTCCGCGCGGGCAGCTGAAAGTCAGGGCAACCCAGGGCTTCGGGCGGCAGGTGATAGCGCCGTTGCTGTCTGAATTCCGGGCGCGGTTCCCCGAGCTGTCGGTCGAGTTGCTGCTGGATGAAGGCGTCGTGGACTTCGCCGCCGACCGGATCGACGTGGCGTTCTGCGACGGCCCCCTGCAGGACAGCCAGGTGATTGCCCGGCAGCTGGTGCCGGTGCGCATGCAGGTGTGCGCGTCTGCCGACTATGCGCGCAGGCACGGCTTGCCGGCGTCGGTGGATGAACTGGCGCGGCACGCATGCATCAACCTGCGTCTGCCCAACGGCCGCCTGCAGGCCTGGCAGTTCCAGACCGACGGACACACGCGCAGCCTGTCGCCCAATGCCCGTATCGTCTTCAACGATACCGCGCTGGTTCTGCAGTCCGTGCTCGATGGCCACGGACTGGCCCAGCTGGCGGCCTGCCAGGTCCGCGATGCCGTCCGCTCCGGCGAACTGGTGACCTGCCTGGCCGACATCGCGCCGGATGACCGCAGCCACTACATCTGCTATCCCAGTCGCAAGCAGCTGCCAAACCGTATCCGCGCCTTCGTCGACTTCATGACCAGCCGCATCCGCGAACCGTGCTGAAGCCGGGCGAAGCTGCCCAGGTGTCCGCCGGGGAGTACGCTTCCGGGCCACCGCCCCGCAATCAACATGTCGCACTGGACCCGGGAGGAAACGATGCGACGCCTGTTTGGCTGGTCCGCCATCGCCCTGCTTGTCCTGCTCGCCGCGGTCGGCGGCGCCTTGCTGCTCACCAACCACCTGGCGCCACCGGCCACAGGTAGACCAGGCCATGCATTGCCGCTGCAACCGGCGCAGACCGCGATCGATCGCGAGCTGGCGCCCCTGCTGGCAGCCAACCCGGGCAAGACGGGCGCCATCTTCCTTACCGATGGCGTCGACGCCTTTGCGGCGCGGGCAATCTCGGCGCGCAAGGCGGGCCGCAGCCTCGACCTGCAGTACTTCATCTGGCACAACGACCTGACCGGGCGCCTGCTGGCTAGCGAGGCCTACGACGCTGCGCAGCGCGGCGTGCGTGTACGCATCCTGCTCGATGACATGAATGCCGCGGGCCTGGATCCACACCTGCTGGCGATGGACGCACATCCCGGCATCGAGCTGCGGCTGTACAACCCGTTCCGCAATCGCCAGGGCACCGGGCGTGCCTTCGAGTTGGCGCGCCGGTCGTTCAGCATGACCCACCGCATGCACAACAAGGCCTGGATCGCCGACGGCCGGATCGCGATCATCGGTGGGCGCAATATCGGTGAGCAGTACTTCAGCGCTGATTCCGAGGTGAACTTCCGCGACCTCGACCTGTTGTTGCTGGGGCCGGCCGTGCAACAGGCGAGCACGATCTTCGACCGCTACTGGAACAGCAGCGCCGCGGTGCCGATCACGACGCTGGACACAAAGGATCCGCAGGCACTGCGCACCCTGCTCCGCGAGGTCTACCGCGATGCCCGCAGCACAGGCGCACGACGCTATCTCGATCGCGTGGCCAGATCGCAGCTGGTACGCGATTACTACGGGCGCGCGTTGCAGCCACACTGGAGTGCAGGCATCGAGGTCGTCGCCGACCCGCCCGTGAAGTGGTCGGACGACAACCGCGCGCAATGGCTGATCGGGCGTCTCGGGCCAACGATTTCCGCAGCTCGCAAGAAGGTGCTGGTGATCTCCCCGTACTTCGTTCCGGGCGAGGATGGCGCGGCCAGGCTCGCCGCCTTGACCCGGCGGGGCGCCTACGTCGGCGTGGTTACCAACTCGCTGGCCGCAACCGACGTCTACCCGGTGCACAGCGGATACGCGCAGTACCGCGAACGGCTCATCCGCGAGGGGGCGGACCTCCATGAGCTGCGCGCACACCCGCGCGACCAGCCGTCACCGGGCCTGATCCGCCCCGGTGCGAGCCTGCACACCAAGGCCTTCGTCCTGGACGATGCCCGTGGCTTCGTCGGATCGTTCAACGTCGACCCGCGCTCGAAGAATCTCAACACGGAGATGGGCGTGCTGTTCGACGATCCGGTCATGGCCAGGCAACTGCGCGATGAGTACCTGCGCCTGACCGCTCCGGCGATGAGCTACTGGGTCTATCGCGACAGGGCCGGGGAACTGCGCTGGCTCGACCGTGCCCAGGCCTCCCCGGTCGCCCTGGATCGCGAGCCCGATGCCGGTTTCTGGAGTCGCGCCCTGGCGTGGGCCTCGGGCTGGCTCCCGATCGAATCGCAGCTGTAGCGGGCGGTGCTTCAAGGCAGCGCTAGAAGGCAGTGCCCGTGAATATGACGACGTCTTCAGGCTCCTTGCCGCTGACATCACGCTCGTACTCCGCCGGATCCAGTGCGGCCAGGGCACACCCTGCACCATGGGCGTGAAGAGTGACCACCGCCCCCTGCAGCGACAGGAACGTGGGTCGGCGCGCTTTCTTCGCACCCTTCGTGAAATAGCCCGCTTCGTGGCCACGGAGAACCACCGCTTCGCCACCCTTGGCGCTGGCGGCCGCCTGCAACTTCGCGAATGCATCCCGATACCTCACCGTCGTCGGCGCCATGCCGGTGCGGAGGTTCGGTTCCCGGCTGCCGAGCGTGACCGAGACCTGGCCGAGCCGATCCTTCACGCACGACGGCGACGCGCCCAGCAGCCGAACTTCGGTCGAGGTGTCGGCCGCGTTCGCCACAAGAACCACCGCCAGCAACAAACTTCCCGGTAATGCCCTGCAATCCATCTGCTTGCCCCCAGAGCTGCGCGAACTGTCGTCTGCATACTAAGGGACGCGGCGGCGAGATTTCCGCCGCTCCCAAACCAGGCACGATGAGGTCCGACGCTCTGGACGCGTGAAGTCGTCCGTCATCGACCAGCCGTGACAATCAATGTCTGGCCGGGCAAGCCCCTGCGCCAGTTCGCCGCTGGTGATCGAAACCAGGAGACTGACATGTCCCGTTCGAAGTCCATGGCACGCGCCGTGCTGTTCGCATTGATGCTCTGCGCCCTGCCGGCTGCGGCGGAGGTAAAGCCATTTCCCGCCAGCTTCCGCGAAAGCCAGATGCCGGTAGCCGGTGGCACGCAGTACGTGCGGGTCGGCGGCAAGGGGCCGGCCGTCGTGCTGCTCCATGGCTTCGGCGACACCGGCGACATGTGGGAACCGCTGGCAGCCCGGCTCGTCAAGAACCACCTGGTGATCGTTCCCGATCTTCGCGGCATGGGGCTGTCGTCGCATCCCGAAGATGGTTACGAGAAATCAGCACAGGCCCGCGACCTGGTTGCCATTCTCGACAGCCTGAAGGTGAAGCAGGTGCAGCTGGTCACCCACGACATCGGCAACATGGTCGGCTATGCCCTCGCCGCCCGTTATCCCGGCCGCGTCACCGCATGGGTGGTGATGGATGCACCCTTGCCGGGAATGGGAACGTGGCAGGCGCAACTGATCAATCCCAAGGTCTGGCACTTCAATTTCCGCGGCCCGGACGTCGAGCGCCTGGTCGCCGGTCGCGAACGCATCCTGCTGGACCGGTTCTACAACGAACTCGGCGGCGACCCCGCCGGCATCGACGAGCAGACGCGCCAGCATTACGCCGAGCTCTATGCATTGCCTGGCGCCATCCACAATTCCTTCGGCGGACAGTTCGAGGCGTTCTCACGAGATGCGGAGGAGAACAAGGCGAACTTCGCCAAGGTTGGCAAGCTGCAGATTCCCGTACTGGCGATCGGCGGCGACCACTCCTATGGCGCTTCCATGAAACCGGAAGTCGACTACGTCGCGTCGAATGTCGAAGGCGCTGTCATCCAGAATTCGGGGCACTGGATCATGGAGGAGCAACCCCAGCAGGCAATCGACCTGATCGTCCCGTTCCTGGCAAAGCATTGAGGGTGGCCGGCCGGATGCAGCCGGCCGGCATCGCTACCAGCCCGGGCCTTGTACTGGCTGGAGGGTCGAAGGAGTCAGGTCTATCCCAATGAGTCAACCGGCACCACGGTCATCGCTGGAGCAGGGGGTCGGAAAGCGCGGGACGTCCGCTCCAGCAACATGGGACGTTGGAAGATCGTCGCATAGCGGTAAGGCCAGTCGGCCCGTGATTCATCAAATGGCTCCAAGGACCAGCGGGTCCAAGGCCAATCCTGCTTGGTCGGATCGGATTCGTGGATGCATTGCGCATCCTCCGTTATGGGAAGCAATCCAATATCCTTCACCACACGTGCCTTCAGGTCGAGATCGATCCCGTCCAGGATGAGATAGCCTCCCGGTACGAGCAGGTTCGCCAAGTTGCGAAGGCACCTCTCCGCCAATTGCGGCCCCATTGGTCCAAGGAAGTTGCATGCGAGCACGGCGTCCTGCAGTCCGTGCCGATCTGACAGCCCGGGATCGGCTGCGTCGTCGACATGCCAGGACGTGCCGGCACGAATTGTGTCCTTGACCCGATAGGCACCGTTCGGGCAGAGATCGAATATCTCATCGACGGCGTCCGAAGAAGTCGACAGGACGTTCTTTCCATCGACCCAAAGAGTGCCACCGGATGACGACGGCGCTTCGAGGCGATAGGTTGCCTGCCGTGCCGATGCAATAGCGTCATGGACTATGTCGATGCCTCTCGCATCGATTGAGATGTCCGGTTGCGTTTTGCGTACAAGCCACAGAAGTGAGTAGAGCTCAGCCCCCACACTACAGCCGACCGACATGACTCGCAGGGAGGTCCTTTCGGGACGTGCGCTGCAGATCAGGTCCGCCGCCAGCGCCAGCTGCGGCGGATTGCGCAGGAACCACGTGTAGTGAGACTGGGATCTGTCCGTGTACCGCACGTAATGGTTGTAGATGACTGCGCCCAACCGGCGCATTGGTCTGCTCGCGAGGACAGCGGGGGGAAGTCGCTGCCAGAATCGACGCGCGAGCGGCAGCAGCGGGGCGGCGAGCAGCCCGTTCGAATGGTTTTTCATGGTGTCCATCGTCCAATCCGGGGGATTGGTCACCGATACGGACGCCTGGCTCGACGCCGCGAGGCACCGAGTAGCGAGGGCGCACCCAAGGCCCGCCATCGACCAAACGGGCCGATGGGCACGCCAGCAGATGCCGGACACGCTAGGCGTCGAAGCTTCTTCGATCGGTGGCGCTAGGTCTGGGAACCCAGGCGATTGGCGGACGGAATGGCCCCGCGCATCTGCCCGCAGGAACGTCGCGCTCGGGCAGGCGGAAGATCGTGGACGTCGTCTTCACGATTACGCATATGGGGGCGACCGAAAGGACGTCGGCCGCCACGATCACCGCGTGGTGGTGCAAAAGGCCGTGGGATCCTGTTGCGTGGCCGGGATCAGTGCTGGGGGAGCCAAGCTTCCCGGGCTCCGCACCACGATCGTGATCATGGTCGTGATCATGGTCGTGATCATGGCCATAAACATGGTCATGGTCATGGTCGTGGTCGTGGTCATGGCCCCAGATACCGGCCGCGGCGTGTTCGACTTCGTGGAGCTGCCCAGCCGCTATCAGGACTGGCTGCGTCGCCAGCCCCAGCAGAAGCAGCGCCATGAAGCTGGCACGCAGAACGGACACGAGTTGTCGGGCACTTGGAAGCATGGCCGCCGATCAAGTTGCAGCACGTGTACCAACGCGACCGAGCCCGCGGGCCGGCCATCACCAGACGAGGGGAGCGCGCCTCCAACCATCCTGACAGCCAC
The DNA here is from genome assembly GCF_022637455.1 of Lysobacter sp. S4-A87. Classification (NCBI taxonomy): domain Bacteria; kingdom Pseudomonadati; phylum Pseudomonadota; class Gammaproteobacteria; order Lysobacterales; family Lysobacteraceae; genus Lysobacter; species Lysobacter sp. S4-A87. Next base: position 2,959,978 of record NZ_CP093341.1, on the reverse strand, counting down.
AACCGGCCCTCGCTTCAGTACCCCCGACAACGCGATGCCTGTGACCACCTCTGACTCGTTCCTTGGCCCCCACCAGAGTGTCTGTGGGGAATGAAGCCGCAGCGGCCACGGGATTTCAGTGCGAGGGGCCAGCCATCGGTCGCGCTCCTGGCGTCGTCGAGACGGCATCACCGGGCCACTCAGCCCCTAACTCCCGATCAGCCCACCGGAGGGCAACCACCGGGTTTGAAAACGCGCTCTGTAGATGCCGGGTTTCTTTCCAGGGCGCCACCTACGCGGGTGGGACGCCTGGAGAACGAACCGCCGCAGTTGGGGCACCGACCGCCCAGAACTGACTCGACGCAGGTCGTGCAGAACGTGCACTCGAACGAACAGATCCAGGCGTCTGTCGAATCCGGCGCCAGATCAACATTGCAGCACTCGCAGCCTGGACGCATCTGCAACATGTCGGACTCCTATCGCGAGGGGCTCCAGCTTATCGCGCGGCCAAAGTACCCCCGACAAGGTTACGGCCCGCCAGGCGGGCCGTAACCGGACACTCGCCGGACTACGACACTCACGCGCCGCCGGAGGAAGCGTTCGTCATCTTCGCGAGGACCTGATCCAGGCTGAAGCTGGCCGCCTTCTGGCGTGGCGGGAACTCCTTGAAGGTCGCGATGAAGTCGGCAACGATGGCTTGCGCAGGCACGCACAGATAGATGTGCCGGAAATGCCAGTCGTAGTACGTGTTCGACGTGATCTGTGCCCGTTCGTACGGGTCCATGCGCAGGTTGAAGATGTAAGGCGCGCGCAGCTCCACGAATGGCTCCAGCCAGATCTTGAGCGTGCCGGGGACACGCTGCTCCATGAACATCAGCTTCCAGTTGTCGTAGCGCAGCGCGGCGACTTCGCCTTCGTCGGTGAAGTAGATGAAGCCCGGGCGCGGACTCTTCTTTTCCTTTCCCGTCAGATACGGCAGCAGGTTGTAACCGTCGAGGTGGACCTTGTAGGTCTTGCTGCCGATCTTGTAGCCCTTCCTGAGCTTGTCCTTGATGTCGGGCTCCCCCGCGATCGCGAGGATGGTCGGGAACCAGTCGAGGTGGCTGACGATCTCGTTGGACTCCGAGCCGGCCGCAATCTTGCCGGGAAACCGGACCATGCAGGGAACCCGGTACGCGCCCTCCCAGCTCGAGTTCTTCTCGTTGCGGTACGGCGTGGTGCCGGCGTCTGGCCAGGTGTTCATGTGCGGACCATTGTCGGTGCTGTACTGGACGAAGGTGTTGTCGGCAATGCCGAGCTCGTCCAGGAAGTCGAGCATCTCGCCGATGCACTTGTCGTGGTCGATCATCACGTCGTGATATTCGGACTGCCACCGGCCCGACTGTCCGCGGCTCTCGGGCTTCACGTGCGTCCAGGCGTGCATGTGTGACGTGTTGAACCACACGAAGAACGGCTCGCCCGCGTCATGGGCGGCCTGGATGAACTTCTTGGCCGCCGCCAGGAATTCATCGTCGCAGGTTTCCATGCGCTTCTTGGTCAGCGGGCCGGTGTTCTCGATCTTCTGCCCGCCCTTGCCGTCGGCCCAGCAGTGCAGCACGCCACGGGGGCCGAACTTCTTCTTGAAGTCGGGGAAGTCCTTTTCGTTCGGGTAGTCGACATGCTCGGGCTCTTCCTCTGCATTGAGGTGGTAGAGGTTGCCGAAGAATTCGTCGAAGCCGTGCATGGTCGGCAGGTGTTCGTCGCGGTCGCCCAGGTGGTTCTTTCCGAACTGGCCGGTGCGGTAGCCGAGCGGCTTGAGCGCTTCGGCGGTAGTAACGTCTTCGGCCTTCAGGCCCAGCTCCGCGCCCGGCAAGCCGACTTTTGTCAGGCCCGTACGCAGGCCGCACTGGCCGGTGATGAAGGAGGCCCGCCCCGCGGTGCAGCTCTGCTCCGCGTAGGAGTCGGTGAAGATCATGCCTTCCTTCGCGATCCGGTCGATGTTGGGTGTTCGATAACCCATCACGCCTTTGGTATAGCAACTCAGATTCGACTGGCCGATATCATCGCCCCACATCACGAGAATGTTGGGACGCGCGGAGCCCTTCTCCGCACTTTTTCCGGACTTGCCTGCGGCTGGCTTCGCGGCCATCACCTGTCTCCGTAGACGCCGCGGGAGGGCGGCGGAGGATTGTTGTCCTCCGCCGGTGAAAGCAGCGTCGCCTGTCACTGGCGTCGCATCGGCGTCACGAACCTAAACGACGATCAGATCGGATCGTCAATCGACCTGGCCAAACCGGTGAAAAGTTTCGGGCCGCCTTCGGTCATGTACCAGCAGTCTTCCAGGCGGATGCCGAATTCTCCCGGGATGTAGATTCCCGGCTCGTCGGAAAAACACATTCCGGGTGCCAACGGTGTGGTGTCGCCGTGGACCAGATAGGGCGGCTCGTGACCGTCCAGGCCGATGCCGTGGCCGGTGCGGTGGGGAAGGCCGGGCAGGCGGTAGGCGGGGCCCCAGCCTTCCTTTTCGTAGTAGGCGCGCACGACGTCGTCGATGGTGCCCACCGGCGTGCCCAACGTTGCCGTCTTCAACGCAAGTTCCTGGCCGCGCTTGACGGTATCCCAGACCTTCCGCTGTTTCGCCGTTGGCTTGCCCATCACCCAGGTGCGCGAGATGTCCGATTGATAGCCATGCACGGTGCAACCCACATCCATCAGGATGACCGAGCCCTCGCGCAGGGTTTGCGGCTGATTGGAGCCGTGTGGATAGGCGCTGGCCTCGTTCAGCAGCACGAGGGCGAACCCCGGCACGCCGCCCAGTGCCACCGTGGCGGCATCCGTCATGGCGGCGATCTCGTCGGGGCGCATGCCGGGGCGGACGTTGCCATGGACGTGGCGCAGCGCCGCCAGGGTGACGTTGCTGGCGGCCTGCATCAGCGCGAGTTCGGCCGGGGACTTGATCAGCCGGACGGCTTTCACCAGGGCGTCGCCCGACACCACCTGGTAGGCACCGGCGCTTGCCTGGCGCACGCCATCGACGATGAACAGACGCGTGGTGGATTCGAATGCGATCGGTGCGGAAGTAACGCCACGGTCGCGAAGGGCGCCCACCAGGAGGGCGAACGGGCTTTCATGCTCATTCCACGGCCGCACCTCACCGCCCACCGCCAGTGTCTCGCGTACCGAGGGCACTTCGAAGGCCGGGGTGACGACGACGACGTCGCCACGCGCCGGGATCACGGCGGCCGTCGTACGCTCCGAGCGATGCCACTGGACCCCGGTGAAGTAATCCAGGCTCGAACCCGACTCCAGGATCAGGGCGCCGATTTTCCGGTCGACCATCAGCCGTTGCAGCTTGGCGATCCGCGCCAGGCGCTCCTCCACGGAGATCGGCTTGGCGCCAGTGGTCAGGGAGGTCAACCCGGTAACCCCGGGGGGCGCAGCCATGGCCGGCACGAAGGCAGTGGACGCTGCCCCGGTGGCAGCGATAGCTGCAGTGAGGAAGTCGCGACGACGCATGGAGGCTCCCAACCGATATGGATCGGAGCGGACGTTACCACCGTCTGGCCGCCCCATCCGGGCATATGACCGCAAATGGCCCCGCTGGCGCTTGATGGACCAGGCCAGGCTGATGGTCCAGTGCATTGGACAGCCCTGGCCATGCAAACCCAAACTGACACGCACGATGAAGCAGCCACGAAGGTATCCGCGATGAGCAGCGCTTCCAGTCCAATTCGCATTGCGCTGATCGGATACGGCTATGCCGCGCGCACATTCCATGCACCGCTGATCCAGTCGGTCGCCGGACTGTCCATGGAGCTGGTTGCCTCAAGCCGACCCGGGCAGGTGCAGGCCGAACTTCCCGGCGTGCCGGTCGAAAGCGACCCCCTGCGGGCGGTCGTCGCCCCCGGCATTGACCTGGTGGTGATCGCCACACCCAACGACACGCACTTCCCGCTCGCGCAAGCTGCGCTGCGCGCGGGCAAGCACGTCGTCGTCGACAAACCGATGACGCCCGACCTGTCGGAAGCACGCGAACTGAGCGCGACGGCGAAGGCCCATGGCCGGATCCTGTCGGTGTTTCACAACCGTCGCTGGGACAGCGATTTCATCTCGGTGCGGCAGGCCATGCGCGAAGGCCTCATCGGCGAGGCTCGTCATTTCGAATCGCGCATCGAACGCTTCCGTCCGCAAGTGCGTGATCGCTGGCGCGAGCGACCGGGACCGGCAACGGGCCTGTGGTGGGATCTTGGACCTCACCTGGTGGATCAGGCGCTGGCCCTGTTCGGATGGCCCGATACCGTGCAGGCGAACCTGGCGCAGCAACGCAGCGGCGCAACGACGGACGACTGGGCACACGTCGTGCTCGGTTTCGGAGCGATCAGGGCCATCCTGCATGCAGGGATGCTCGCTGCGATTCCCGGACCGCGCTTCGTCGTGCATGGAACGCGGGGATCCCTGGTCAAGGCGCAGCCCGATCGCCAGGAGCAGCAGCTGATTGCGGGACTGCGACCCGGCGACCCGGAATGGGGTATCGATCCCGATCCCTTGCAATGGCGATGCGATGACGGCCCGCTCCAGACGCGGGCCGCCGTCCCGGGTGACCAGTCCCGGTTCTATGTGGAGCTCGCGCAGGCCATCGCGGGCGAAGGGCCCAATCCCGTTCTACCCGAGGAGGCCATCCGGGTGATGGCCGTCATGGAAGCGGCGATGCGCGCGGCGTCGGAGGGGCGAGCGGTTTCGCCAGAGCTTCCGCTGTAGTCCTCCGCGGGGCCGGGGGCGGACATCAGCGCCGGCCGTCGCCACCCTACCCCATTGCGCACCCGGCGGCGCGCCGTCGGCCTCGTGTCGTCCCCCTGTCGGGGCCGTGTCGTCACGGGGGCGGGCATGCGGCAGGATGATGGCGTGACCCGCGCACTGATGACCAGGAGCATCCATGCACGTCAACAGCACCCGCCTTCGAGAACTACGCACTGCCCGCCAATGGTCGCAGGAGCAACTGGCCAAACTGAGTGGCTTGAACCTGCGGACCATCCAGCGCCTCGAGTCAGGCGCGAAGATTTCGACGGAATCCTTGCGGGCACTGGCTGCCGTCTTCGAGGTGCCGGCCGAGAGCCTGCTGGCAGGCGATCCGTCGCCGAGCCAGCCGGCCCTGGACGCGATGCGCGAAGGCGTGCTTCGCGGCCTGGACTTCACCGGCACGACGCCACGCGCTGATTTCTGGTGGTTCGCGCTCGCCGTGGCAATGCTGCTGGCCGTCGCCCAGGTACTGGCCGAAGCTGTCGGTCAGTTGCCCCTGCAGATCGCCTCATTGCTTGTGCTGCTGCCGTGGGTCGCGGCGTGCACCCGGCGCCTGCGTGACGCCGGCCTCAATCCCTGGTGGCAGCTCATCAGCTTGGCGCCGGTGGGAGGCATCCTGGTGCTGCTCTATCTGCTGACCTACCCGACCAAGGCAGCGGAACCCGTCGAGGGGACAGCGGGCTGAGCCACCGCAGCCACGCGATGGCTCACAGCACCCCTTGTCGGAGGCAGTGCGGCCTCGTGCAAGGCACCCCATGCATGTTCATGCCCAACGATGCGTCATGGGCTCGCAATACGTGACCAGAGCACTCGACGCGTGCGCGGTGCGCCCGCACCATAGCGCCCTCGCGTAAGCACCGCTTCGCTCCATGGAGTCCGCATGCCCCGTCATTCCATCGCGCTGCTGGTCGCCGCCGCGCTCGGCCTGGCCACCCCCGCCCTTGCGGCCGAGAAACCTCGCACAGTCAGCGCCCTGCTCGACACGCAGATGATGGGCGCAGTGCGCCAGGATCCCGAGCTGCGGACATTGCTCGGGCTCAGCGGCGATGGCATCGACCTGTCAGGCCAGCTCACCGACGTCTCCCTGCAGCGACGGGCCGTGCTGCGCACGCAGATGCAGCACAACCTGGATGAGGTCGAGCACTTCGATCAAATGCAGCTGACCGGCCAGGATCGCTGGAGCTATGGCCTGGCTGTATGGTTCTACCATCGCCAGATTGAACTGATGCAGCCCGAATGGGCGCCGGCGTGGTTACCGGCCGGCGCGTCCACCTACGCCGTGGATCAGTTGTTCAGCATCCCGGTGTCTTTGCCGCAATTCCTCGAGAACCAGCATGCCGTGCGCGATGAGGCCGGCGCACGCTCGTACGTGTCGCGACTGCATGCGGTGGCGAAGAAGATCGACGAGGTCGGTGCGAACTTCGATATGCAGAAGGCGCACGGTGTGCTGCCTCCGCAAGTCGCCATGGAAGGCGCCGCCGCGCAGATCCGCGCCCTGATCTCGCCCGAGCCTGCACTGAGTCCGCTGGTGCTCTCCTTCAAGCGCAAGCTCGAGGCGCTGTCCCAGGTGCCGACAGCCCGTCGAGACGAGTTGCTCGCCCAAGCGGTCGACGCCGTACGTACTGATGCCAATCCCGCTTACGCCCGGTTGCTGGCGCGGCTCGACGCTGAAGTCGCGCGCAAGCCGGGCAACCGTGGCGTGTGGGCGCTGCCAGGCGGTGATGCGTATTACGACGCCGCTCTGCGCTGGAACACGAGCACCGACCTCAACGCGGATCAGATCCATGCCCTCGGACTTTCCGAAGTGGCGCGCATCGAACGCGAGATGGACGCGCGCCTGCGCACACAGGGCCGCACCGAGGGCAGCGTTGGCGAGCGGATGTCGGCGTTGTTGACGGACCCGCGGTTCCAGTACGCCGATACGGAGGCCGGACGCGCCGAGCTCATCGCCGACATCCGCCACAATCTGGCGGCGCTGGAGCCTCACATTCCGACCTATTTCGGTCGCACGCCGCCCGAGCCCCTGGACGTGCGCCCGGTACCTCGGCAATCCGAGGCCAACGCACCCGGCGCCTACTACGTGCAGCCGGCAATGGATGGCTCGCGTCCGGGCGTGTTCTTCATCAACCTCGGCAACCTGAAGGCGAACACGCGGTGGAGCTTGCCCACGCTGACCTACCACGAGGGCTCGCCTGGCCACCATTTCCAGATTGCCATCGCGCAAACGTTGACCGATCTGCCGCTGCTGCGCCGCAGCCTCAACCCCAGCGCGTTCACCGAAGGGTGGGCGCTGTACGCGGAGCAACTGGCCTCCGAGATGGGCCTGTACAGGGACGACCCGTGGGGCGATCTGGGGCGACTTCGCGCCGAGCTGTTCCGCTCCGTGCGACTGGTCGTCGACACGGGGCTCCACCGCAAGCGCTGGACACCCGAACAGGCCATCACGTACATGCGCGCGCACACCGGCATGCCGGAAACCGAAGTGCGCAACGAGGTCTACCGCTACCTTGTCCAGCCAGGCCAGGCCTGCTCGTACAAGGTCGGTCACCTGAAGTTCGTCGCGTTGCGAGAGCGTGCGCGCACGGCGCTGGGGCAGCGTTTCGACATTCGCGCCTTCCATGACCTGGTGCTCGGCAACGGCGCGTTGCCGCTGGCGGTGCTGGAAGCGTCAGTCGATGACTGGATCGCCACGCGACCAAAATAGACCCACGCTTGACGCGACGCGCCCTCTGCTGGAGAGGGCGTGTCGCTGGTACCGGGGTTCCGCCGGCGGGAACGCTATTGCACCGTCACCGGATCCGGGAGCTTGTACTGGCCGTTGAGGATGCGGTCCTCCGGTCCGTACATGCGCAAGATGATGCTCATCTCGCCGGCAGGCGCCGGTAGCCAATTACTCTCCCGCGCCTTGCCCGGCGACTCGTGCTGGACATAGATCGTCAGCGAGCCATCCGGGTTCTTCTTCAGGTTGGGCGTGCGGTCGCCGATCGAGTAGCGGTTGATGGGGTTATCGACCAGCAAGCGAGTCTTGAGGTCGTACATCGTCAAGCTCCAGAAGAACCTGACAGGCGGCAAGTCGGAGGCCGGCAGGGTGAACGTGTACTTGTTCGCGCCCGTCATCGGCTGACCACTGGCGTCTTTCGTCCACTGCCCGTACTTGGCCTGCTTCACCACGTTGGGAATGATGCCTCCCGCCTCGACACCGACGGCACGATCCAGGTAACGCGTGGTCATGTAGTCGCGCGTGCCATACAGCAGGGTGGAGTCCACCGCCTTCGCAGCGCCGTCGACGATCTGCTGGTGCGCGTCGGCGATGCCGCGCGCCACCGCATCACGAATTTCAGGCGCCAGCGCATCAGCCTTGTAGGTGCCACCGGGGCCAATGCCCAGGCGCGCCATGCGCTCGTAGATGGACTTGTCGCCCTCGTTGGGGACAACGAACTGCAGCAGGAAGTTGGTCAGCTCGAAGAAACGCGGATCGGTCATGGCGGCCTCATCCCATGCAGGCCACGCAGGGGTGGCCGCTGCCGCCGGTGCCGGTTGGCCCAGATACGCGCTCAGGGGCTCGAGCTTGTAGCCGCGCTGGATGGCTTCCATCTTCCCCAAGTCGGCCGGGCCAGATACCGCGGTGCGGGTCAGCGTGCCCACGATGGTGGTTTCGCCGCGTATGACGCGATTGACCCCCTTCGGGAGTTCGCCCTGCCAGTTGGAAGGAGCGAGCAGGTAGCGACCTCCCTTCTGTCCATCGATCACCGAGCCCGGGTAGTCGATGATGAAGCCCCACAGGTCACCCCACACGCTGCTGTAGAAGCGATTGCCGTCCGCCGGCGGCTGGGTGAGCACCCACGGTTCGGCGCGCAGGTCCACCCACGCCCAGCTATAGGGCGTGTCGTTGTTCGGCATCGTCGTTTCAGTGTCGGCGGGCTTGGCGAGGCCGTCGTGCCGCCACTTGCCGAAACCTCCGATGCTCTTCGGGTTGCCGGGGTCGAGGATCTCCGAATGGACCGTGCGGTAGTAGTAGTTCAGCGGGAAGGCGAAGATGTACGCATCCCGCGCAATCTCGAAGGCCTCATTCGGGGAGACGGCTGCGGATTCGGCCGGCGGCGGCTTTGCGGAGTCAGATCCGGCAGGAGTGGGCTCCTGTTGGCGCGCACAGCTCGCCAGGGCCAGCGCTGCGATCATTGCTGCGATCGAGAAGAGCTTCATGGCTACGACTCCGGGATGCCGATCGGCAGAGGCGTGAGTGTCGGAGGCTCGGGCGTGAACACGGCGTGACGTGCCTGCGATCCAGGCGGCATGGCCGGTTCGGGTCGGAAGCGGACATCAGCAACAGGCGACTGCTGCACCCCAATGACCGCTTGAAACCGCAGCCAGAAGTGGACGATCGTCAGAATCTGAGTCAGATCGAAGGTGACACCTGAACGCTACGCGGCGCGCGTGGTGCGGGACACGATATCGAGCGCGACCGCTTCGGCTGTGCGAATGCCATCGACGCCGGCCGACAGGATGCCGCCCGCGTAGCCAGCACCTTCGCCTGCCGGAAACAGGCCGCGTGTGTTCACGCTGTGGCCGTCCTCGCCGCGCGTGATGCGCACCGGCGAAGAGGTGCGGGTTTCCACGCCGGTCAATATCGCGTCGTGCATCGCAAAGCCGCGGATCTGCTTTTCGAACGCCGGCAACGCCTCGCGGATCGCCTCGATCGCGTACTCGGGCAGCGATGGCGCGAGGTCGCCCAGACGCACGCCGGGCTTGTACGAGGGCAGCACCGTGCCGAATTCGCTCGACGCCCTGCCCTTCAGGAAGTCGCCCACCAGTTGCCCCGGCGCTTCGTATTCGCCGCCGCCGAGCTCGAACGCGCGCGCTTCCCAGTGCCGCTGCAGCTCGATGCCGGCGAGCGGACCCTCGCCGTAGCGCGCGTAATCCTCCGGTGTGATGCCGCAGACGATCGCCGCATTCGCATTGCGCTCATTGCGTGAGTACTGGCTCATGCCGTTGGTGACCACGCGTCCTGGCTCGCTGGCCGCGGCGACCACCGTGCCGCCCGGGCACATGCAGAAGCTGTACACCGAGCGGCCGTTGCGGCAATGGTGCACGAGCTTGTAGTCGGCCGCGCCGAGCAGCGGATGCCCGGCCTGCGGGCCGAAGCGGGCGGTGTCGATCAGTGATTGCGGATGCTCGATGCGGAAGCCGATCGAGAAGGGTTTCGCTTCGACGAACACGTCGCGCGCATGCAGCATCGCGAACGTGTCGCGTGCGCTGTGGCCCAGCGCCAGCACGACGTGGTCGGCGCGCAGCTGCTCGCCGCCCTGCAGCGTCACACCGCGCACGTGGCGCGTACCGGCGCGGTCGGTCTCGACCAGCAGATCGTCGACGCGGTGGCTGAACCGGATCTCGCCGCCCAGGGACTCGATCGTCGCCCGCATCTCCTCGACCATGGATACCAGGCGGAACGTGCCGATGTGCGGCTTGCTGACGTAAGCGATCTCGTCCGGCGCGCCCGCCCTGACGAACTCGTCGATGACCTTGCGCCCGAAATGCCTGGGGTCGCTGATCTGGCTCCACAGCTTGCCGTCGGAGAACGTGCCCGCCCCGCCTTCGCCGAACTGCACGTTGGATTCGGGGTTGAGCACCTTCTTGCGCCACAGGCCCCAGGTGTCCTTGGTGCGCTCGCGCACGGCCTTGCCGCGCTCCAGGACGATCGGCCGGAAGCCCATCTGCGCAAGCACGAGGGCCGCGAACAGGCCGCACGGCCCCATGCCGATGACGAGGGGGCGCAGCGGAAGGTTCTGCGGCGCGCGCGCCACGAACTTGTAGCTCGTGTCCGGCGTGGGCATCACCTTGCTTCTGTCGCCGGTGCGCGCGACCTCTGCGGCTTCGGCCTCCAGCTGCAGCCGCCGAAGGACGTCGGCTTCGCGCGGGGTATCCACGTCGACCGAATAGATCAGCACGATCGCGCCACGCCGGCGCGCGTCATAACTGCGCTTGGCGACCGTGTACCCGGCCAATTCGTCGGCGGCGATGCCCAGTCGCGCCAGGATCGCGTCGCGCAGCGCCGGCTCGGGGTGGTCCAGTGGCAGGGTGAGGTCGGTCAGTCTGAGCATCCGGTGCATCCGATGGCGCGGGTCGTCGCCGTGATTCTGGGGGCCGTGGCAGGCGCACGTGGCGCGGTGAAGCACCTGATCTGCAAGGATAATCCCGCGGGCGTCCCAACGCACCGGATGCGCCTGGACCGGGAGACCGGATGTGCCATCAGGCCCGCCTATGGCTCCTGCGGCGGCAATTGCTTTACTATCCCGACCTCGAAGGGGAGTAGCTCCCGCATGCTGTCACCGTCACTACGGGATTCGTCCCCGGTGCAGCAGCAGGTCGCCTAGGCGGCCTGCGAGCAAGACCTTCGCCGTCCCACGGCGAAGGTGCGTCCATTGAATGCACTGGCGTCGTGGCCTTTTCCGCCGCCGCAGACCTCCGCCGCCCATCACGTCGCCCCGCCGCCCGCGGCAGGCAACGTGCGTGTGGAAAGCAGGTTCGGCCACCAACGGCCCACGGCCACCCTGCCCTTCCTACGAGACCCCAATGGACGCCCTACTGAACCCCGAGATCTGGATTGCACTGGCCACACTGACCGCGCTCGAACTGGTGCTAGGCATCGACAACATCATCTTCATCTCGATCCTGGCCGGCAAACTGCCGCCGGAACAGCGCAACAAGGCCCGCCGGCTGGGCATCACCCTGGCGGCCGTGACGCGACTGGGCCTGCTGCTGGCCATCGCCTGGATCGTCGGCCTGACCGCCCCGCTGTTCTCGCTACTGGGCAACGAGTTCTCCTGGCGCGACCTCATCCTCATCGGCGGCGGCCTGTTCCTGATTGGCAAGGCCACGCACGAGATCCACCAGAAGCTGGAAGGTGCCAGCGAGCACGTCGGCGTCGGCGCGGCGACGGCCACCTTCGCCAGCGTCATTGCCCAGATCATGGTGCTGGACATCGTGTTCTCGCTGGACTCGATCATCACCGCCGTGGGCATGGTCGACGAGCGCTGGGTGATGGTCACCGCCATCCTGATCTCGATCGTCTTCATGCTGATGTTCGCCCGACCGATCGGTGATTTCGTCGAACGCCATCCGACCGTGAAGGTCCTGGCGCTCAGCTTCCTGATCATGATCGGCCTGGTGCTGATCGCCGACGGTTTCGGCCAGCACATCCCCAAGGGCTACATCTACGCCGCGATGGCCTTCTCGGTGTTCGTCGAGATGATCAACCTGTGGATCCGCAAGCGCGAGAAATCCAAGGTCGCGCCGGTGAAGCTGCACGAGCGGTTCACGGACGACGCGCCGTCTTCGTGATGCCAGACGCAGGGCGCCGGCCTTCGGGCCGGCGCCTTCTGCTTGATCAGCGTCGCGCCCATCGCCTTGGCCCGGATGGATTCGATCCTGAAATGGCAGAAATCCTGGCAAACGTGGCCCGCGCATCGACCTGGCGGATTACGATCGATTCACACACGTACCCATGGAGCCAGCATGCCGCACTTCGTAGTCGACTGTTCCCAGGGGCTGCTGCAGATTCACAGCGAGGAATCGATCATCACCCGACTGCATCGGGTGGCGAGTGCTTCCGGGCTGTTCGACGAATCCGACATCAAGGTCCGCATGCGCCCTTTCGATATCTATGCCGTCGGCGGCGAACGGGAGGATTTCATCCACACCTTCGCCTGGATCATGCAGGGTCGCAGTATCGAGCAGCGCGCCGCCTTGTCGAAGGCCATCGTCAGCGAGCTGGCCGGGATGTTTCCACTGCTTCCCCGCATTGCCGTGAACATCGCCGAGTTCGAGAAGGCGACTTATTTCAATCGCACGATGATGTGACGTCTCAGCTCTTCCACGCAGTCTGGATGCGAGGGAAGTAGCGGATCACGAAGAACAGGTACACCAGCCACAGGGCGAACCACGCGGACGCAACGGCGAGGAGCCTGACCGTGAAGAGGATCAGGCTTGGAGCCAGGAACAGCAGGACGCATCCGGTCAGCCACAGGCGATCGCCCCGACGCGCGTAGCGGGCGCGTTCGGCATCGTCGATTCGCCCGCCCAGCGAGGCGCCGTAGTAGTAGAAGGACGAGAACGCGAACGAGAACGTCGCTACGCCCATGACGATCAGCGTGGCCTGGTACGAGAAGCCATCGACCTGGCCGCTCATGAACTTCGGATACAGGAAGAACAGCAGGAACGTGAAGATCGCGATGCTCGACGCTGCGAGCTGATACGACCGGTTGACATTGGCTGCAGCCAGTTCGTCTGCCATGGGATCTCTCCTCGCCTGACCATCATCCGGGGACTGGCGTTCAGTCCACGAGAAGGGGATTCCAGGCCAGGCCCATTCAGGCAGCCGCGGATGTCGATGCCGCCCGCCCCCGTTCGTCGATAGGAAGGACACCGCGAGCGGAGAACGGGATATGGGCAGGCTCATCATCGAGCAGATCATCAGCGCAGACGGCTTTGCGGCCGAAACGGACGGCGGCATCGGCTTCTTCATCGATGCGCGTGCGGTCAATGAGGTCGACCCGGGCCAGTTGCAGCTCCTGGAGGGCGCGGGCGCCATCGTCCTGGGGCGCACGACGTATCGGATGTTCGCCGACTACTGGCCGGACGCCGACCCGGTGGAGGAACCCGTGGCGGTGCCGATCAACACCCTGCCGAAGTACGTGGTCTCGAACACGCTGGACGCGGCGCCCTGGGGGACCCGCGACTCCGCTACCGTTCTGCGCGGCGATGGCGTCGCGTCGGTGCGCGCCCTGCGTGCACGCGTCGACGGCGACCTCATCATCTGGGGTAGCTTGACCCTGTGCGACGCCCTACTGCTGGCAGGCGAAGTCGATCTCCTGCGCCTGCGCATGGTGCCGGTGCTGATAGGCGCCGGACGCTCATTTGCCCCGCCCGATCTCGGCAGGCGCCCGCTGGCACTGCAATCCATGCAGGAGTTCCAGCAGGGCCTGGTGGTGCTGGAGTACGACTGCATGCGCGCCGGGCCGCCTGGCACAGCGCGTTGAGCTCGTGTCATGAGATCGCCTGATCCGCAGCGACCTGGCGACTGGTCTCGCGCGGGAAGGGTTTGCGCGCCGTATGGATCGCGACGATGCCCAGGGAGAGGCGTTCGGCCTCCATCCGCAGCGCTCTGGCAGCCACCGCGAGAGGCAGTCCCTGCGTTGGGCCGGTGCTATGCTCGACCCGCTGTCGGGCTTGCGGGGGCTCGGATAGCGGAGCGCCACCATGCGCATCGCGGGTCTGCTGCTGTGCTGCTGCGCCGCCCTGCTCGCCGCCGGGTGTACCGGGCAGGATGCGGCTACGCCGTCACCCCCCGCGCCTACCTCGACAACCGCGACAACCACGTCGCCCGATCCCGCACTCGAACCGAAGATCGTCGTGCAGCAGGGACACCAGTCGCCGGTGCTCGCGGTGCACTGGGTCGATGGCGGCCGCCACCTGGTCTCACTGGCGCGCGACGGCTCCCTCGTCATCTGGAACATCGCCAGCGGCACGATCCTTGACCACGCGCAGGTTCCGCTCGCTGCGCAGCTGCTGCTTCCCGACGGCCAGAAGGAGCCGCCGCTGCGCTTCCACGCAATCACCGACGGGCCCGCCGCTGGCACGCTGGCGATCGCGTACATGGGTGTTGCGGAAAGCGAAGCCAAACTCGCCTGTCCGGGCGCGCATCAGCCCGGTACGCTGTCGTGCACCTACGTCATCGACCTGGCGACGCGCGCGGTCCGTGCCGACGCGACCCTGCCGATGCCGAGCGCAGCATCGGCCGACGATGCACACCACTGGCCCACCTCGCCCGACGGCACGCTTCGCCCGGCACCGAACCACGGCAACGGCCGCCGCGGATTGCCCGACACGAGCGACGAACACTTCGGTTCCGTCGATCCGACCTGTACGTCACTGCAACGCTGCCGCTACGGCGTCACCCTGCTCGCCACCGGCAACGGCGCCGAACAGCGGGTCTTGACGGTTGATCCGCGCGGTTATTTCGTGGACGCCGACCTGTCGCCCGACGGGTTGCGCCTGCTGCGCGTCGTGCGTCCTTTCAACGAACCCGGCACGCGCGTGGAAGCGCTCGATCTCTCCGGCGGCAATGGCGAGCCCGCATTCGCGCCAAAGCGCGCCTACCACCGCGTGCGCTGGCTCGACGCCACGCACTACCTGCTGGGCAGCGAGGGCTACGGCATCACCAACGACACGGAGGACGCGATGGCTGGGTACCCACCGGCACTGGTGGTCGATCCCGCGTGCGCCACGCGCGAGGACTGCGCGGCAATCGACAGCCGCTGGCAGATGCGGCCGGCGGACGCTGGGGCCTTCGTCGCGCTGGGGTCCCTCGCCGATTCCTGTTTTACGTCCTCTGTCGGCGGCACCTTCTGCATGGACGACACTCGCCCGGACGACGGCAACGAGACCTACGACCCGCCGCCGACGGGCCTGGCGTTTCACGCGGCCGGCGCACGCAATTGGCAGCCGCTGGCAGCGGATGCGTTGGCGGACCAGGTCATCACCGCGATCGAAACCTCACCCGACCACCGCCGGCTGGCGGTCGCGACGCGCGCCTGGGATCGCGCTGACGCGCCGGGCGCGAAACAGGTGCTGCGGGTGTGGCTGCTGGGCCTCGGCGACGGTGGCGCCACTGCCCCGCGCCGGTTGGTCGAGGTCATCGATCCACTCGGAAACGCGGGTAAATTCACCGACGACGACACGATCCGTGCGCTGTCCTTCAGCGCCGACGGTCGCCGCCTCGTCTTCACCCATGCGAAGGCGGCACGCGCGAACCAGGCGCAGGCCGACCTGCATATCGTCGACACCGACGAGGCGGCGAAGGCACGCACGATCCCCGGGTTCGCACGCCGCGCGATCGCTGTCGGCGACAACCGCGTGCTCGGGCTGGACGACGGCACGCTGCTCGACCTGGACAGCGGGCGCGCCGTCGCGCACGTCCCGTCACGGACGCCGCTGGTCCGGGCCGGATGGATCGAACGCAGCCGCCTGCTGTGGGCGACCACCGAAGACGGCAAGATCCTCTTCTGGGACAGCGGCGACGGCACCTTGCAGCTGACCCTGCACACGCTGCCCGACAACCGCTACTTCGCGATCGCACCCGGTGGTCGCTACGACACCAACCTGGGTGCCGACACCGCCCTGGTGCGCTGGTTGGTGCCCGATGCGCCATGGCGCAGCCTCGCCGCGCAGACGTTCATGCGCGACTACTACGAGCCCGGTCTGTACCGACGGCTGCTCGACTGCCGCGCCAGCGACACGTGCGCGCGCGCCTTCGCGCCGCTGCCAGCCATCGCCAGCCTCAACCGCGTGTTGCCGGAAGTCCGGATCACCGGCGTGCACCCAGGCAGCGATGTCGCGCAAGCCGTGGTTGCGATCGAGGTGCGGGAAGGCGTCGATGCCGACGCGCCCAACGGCAAGACCCGTTCCGGCCTCTACAACCCGCGACTGTTCCGCAACGGCAAACTGGTCGCAATGGCACCGCGGCAGGTGGATGCGGCCAATACGGACCTCGTGCAATGGCGTTCGCGCAACGCGGTGCAGGCAACGGACGGGGTGCACCGTCTTGAGTTCACTGTGCCGTTGCCGACGCAGGCGGACGAGGCGTCGCAGGTGTTCTCCGCGTATGCGTTCAACGAAGACCGCATCAAAGGCGAGACGGCGACTCTGGCCTGGACGCGCCCCGCGGTCGCCCCGCGTTCGCGCCGCGCCTACGTGCTCGCGATCGGCATCGACCACTACGACACGGCCCGCTTCCGCCTGAACTACGCCGTTGCCGATGCCAGGCTGATGGCGGCGCGGCTGTCCGCCATCCCCGGCTACGAGACGCACCAGATGCTGCTCGCCGCCGAACGAAGCAGCGAGGGCCGCCCGAGCACGCGCGTGGACCGCGCCACCCTCACTCGTGTGCTGTCGCTGCTGGCCGGCGACGGCGACCGCCAGGCCACCCTCGCCGCATTGCGGGCCGACGGCATCGACGCCGGCATGCTGCAAGCGGCGACGCCCGACGATGCGGTGATCGTCAGTTACTCCGGCCACGGCTGGGCGAACCCGCGCGGGGATTTCTACCTGATCCCCTCGGACGGCCGCTGGCCGGAAGGCTCGGATGCGCCGGACCTGTCCACCGTGCTGTCCACCGCCGACCTGGTGATGCCGTTCCAGGCGATGCGCGCGGGCGAAATCGCCCTGGTGATCGACGCCTGCCATTCCGCGGCGAGCGTTGCCGACGGGCGCTTCAAGCCCGGCCCGATGGGCGACAGCGGGCTCGGCCAGCTGGCGTACGACAAGGGCATCCGCATCCTCGCCGCGACCCAGGCCGACGACGTCGCGCTCGAGGATGCACGCCTGGGCCAGGGTCTGCTGACCTATGCGCTGGCGGTGGACGGACTGGGCGCCGGCGACGCCGACCTCGACGGCGATGGCAGTATCCGCATCGACGAGTGGCTGGCCTACGCGGTGCGACGGCTGCCAACGCTTGCAGCCGATGCACGCGTCGGCCGCATCACCGCGGCCGGCAGTGGCGCGCGTGCGATCACCTTCCACGACCTGCCGGCCGATGCGCCCGCGCGACGCGTGCAGCAACCTGCCCTGTTCGACTTCAATCCGCGGGCAAGCGCGGTGGTGCTGCGCCGGGAGGCGCCATGACGCGCATCCTGTTGATGGCCTGCGTCCTCACGTCGCTGCTATGCGGATGCGGGCCACCGTCCGCCCCCACGCAGGCTCCGGCCGAGGCGGCTCCCGCTTCGCGCCCGCCGGACACGCGGCGCATCCACGCCCTTATCGTCGGCATCGACCGTTACCGGTATTCCGATGCACACCAGCCAAGCGCGGTGTTCTCCGACCTGCGCGGCGCGGTTGGCGATGCGTTGCGCTTCAAACAGGCGCTGGCTGATCTGTACGGCGTCGAGGTCGACGTTCCCGCAGCAGGCGCCTGTGATTCGTCGAACGCCGCAACCATCACGCTGACCGACGACTGCGCAACCCGCGCGCGGATCCTCGAAGCCCTGCAGCAGCGGATCGCGTCACTGCGCGCAGGGGACACCCTGCTGTTCTATTTCGCCGGCCACGGCTCGCGCTATCGCGACGACGAAGCCCGCGACCAGGACACCGGCTACAACGGCACGATCCTGCCCACCGACGCCCGCAATCCGGACGGCTCGCCGGGCGACATCTTCGACGTCGAACTGAAGGCGCTGAAAGATCGCGCGACCGCGCAGGGCCTGTATTTCGTCAGCGTGTTCGATTCCTGCAACTCGGCAACCGCGACGCGGACCGGTGCCGCCGGGCAATCGCGCAGTGCGCCCACAATCAACGTCCCGGCACCGCCATCGTCCGTCGCGGCAGCGCCTGCGGCGGTCGCGACATCGTCCGGAGGCAACGGCTACTGGGTCCATCTCGCGGCCGCCCAGGACGGTGAAGAAGCACAGGAAACGGGCGGTGGCACGGTCGGTACGCGCGCCGGCGTGTTCACTACCGCGCTTCTCGATACGTTGAGGATGCCGGGCATGCGCGACGCGACGTTCGGCGACCTGATCCACGAAGTGCGCCTGCGCGTGGCCGCGCGCGGCCATGCCGCACAGACGCCGTCCGCGGAAGGCGCGCTGACGGCGGCGGTGGGCGCGCGTTCGCGCACGGCCGTGCTGTACGACGTCGAGCACGCCGGCACCGCTACCACGCTGCAAGCCGGCACGACCAGCGGCATCACCAGCGGGTCACGTTTCGCGCTGTACGCCAACCAGGCCGACGCCGTCGCACGCCGCTCGCGGCTCGCGGCCGGTTCGATCAGCACCGTCGACGGCACCGCCGCCACGCTGGCGCTCGACGCCGCGCCGGGCGCACTGCCGAAGCGGCTGGTCGCGGAGGAGATCGCGCATTTCCTTCCCGGTGACGCACTCACCGTCGCCATCGACCTGCCTGCGGGTCCGGCCCGCGATGCAGCCGAGGCGGCACTGAGTGCCACCGGCTTCGCCGTCGAGTCGCCGACCGGTGTCACCCGCCTCGTCGCCGACATGGAGCATGCTGGAGCAGTCGCGCTGCGCGCCGATGACGGCACGCTGCTGGTCAGATCGCTTGGCCCCCCCAACGGTCCGGGCTTCGGCGACCGCCTGACCGAGGCGTTGCGCAAAGTCGCACGCGTGCAGCAGCTGCTCGCACTGCGCACCAGCGGTGCCACCGCCGATGACGCCGATCCGCTGCCGGTTGCTGCCTGCATCGCCGCCGACGGCTACCGCCCCACGGCGTGCCCACCGCTGCAGGCCGGCGGAGTCCGCCGCATCGGCATGGGCGAACGGATCACCGCCACCGTCATCAACCGGGGCATGCAACCGGCTTACATCTACGTCCTCGCGATCGACCCGTACAACGCCGTTGACCTGGTGCTGCCCAAGCCGGGCGAGTTCGACCAGTCATTGCCGCCGAACCAGCCCTACCGTCGCTCGGGCATGTCGTTCGACGCACCCGGCGCCTACCGCTTCGTCGTGATCGCCAGCGCGCGACCGATCCGCGCCGACGCGTTCCAGCAGGCCGGCAACGGCACGCGTGATCTCGCCGCCTGCACCTCGCCGCTCGAACGCCTGCTCTGTGCGAGCAGCGAAGGCCGGCGCGATGCCGGCGTCGCCGCGGTCGGAGACTGGTCCGCACAGGTATCCACGGTACTCACCACACCAGAGGACGTCCCATGAGCCGCGCTGCGTTGCCCACATTGTTGACCGGCGCGCTGTCGTGCGCCGTGCTTGCCGCTTGCGGCGATCGCTCACTGCCACCCCAGTCCACCGCCACCGCCAGCGCGCCGAAGCCGGCCACGCGCACCGCAACGCCCGAGAATTGCGAAGCGCGCCGCGCACGCCATGACCAGGACACCGGTGGCCGCATCGTTGGTGGCGAGCCGGCAAAGCCCGGTTCCGCGCCGTGGCAGGTGGAAATCCTGTCCTCGCCGCGCTATGACGAGGCCGACCGCGCCTATGACGCGAAACTTGCCGACGGCGATGAATGCAAGATCTATCTCGCGCAACGCGCGTCCTACGAGCTCGCGCACAAGTGCGGAGGCGCCTACATCGGCGGCGGCTGGGTGGCCACTGCCGCGCACTGCGTGGACAACATCCCCGGCTTCGATGGCCGTGAAGGCAATGTACTGACCGACCGCCGCATGCGACTTGGCACCCAGAACCTGACTGTCGACGACGGCCTGTTCACCATCGACGCGGTGGTGATCCACGGTGGTTACACGAAGGCAACGAAGCTCGACGACATCGCGCTGGCGCGGGTGGTGGTCGACCCCCGCATCGCCGCGTTCGAGGCGGGCGGTCGGCTGTCAGCGGTGGCGCTGATGGGCGCGGGCGACCGCGACTTCGATCCCGGCGAGGCGCTGCGCGTCACCGGCTGGGGGTGGATGGGGCAGCGCAACGAGGACGACAAGGTCACCCGCCTGGACAGCGCACAGCGCCTGCAGCACAACCCTGCCGAGCTGCAGCAACTGACACTGAACTACCTGCCCGATTCGCAGTGCGCGAAGGAGTACGGCGAGTTCTACGGTCCCGGCGCGCTGTGTGCGGGCACGCTGGCGGCGGACGGCAGCATCGAGGTCGGCAAGGACAGCTGCCAGGGCGACAGCGGTGGGCCGCTGACCCGCGAAGAAGATGGCGGCAAGCGCAGCCTGGTCGGCGTCGTCTCGGGCGGCAAGGGCTGCGGCGCGGGCAAGCCGGCGGTGTACACGCGGGTGTCGCACTACGCCGACTGGATCACCGCCGCGAAGGCGGCGGCGAAGTCCGGCGAGGTGGTGCGGGTGCCGCCGCCAGGCGGCGCGGCCGCTTCGCGCTGACGCGACGCGAACCGCGCCACCCGGCTCGAAACTACTGCTCGGGCGGCGCCGTGCGTTCGACCGTGCCGGTCTGCTCTTCAGGCGTCGTGCGCTCGACGGTGCCGGTCTGCTCCTCCGGACCCGTGCGTTCGACAGTGCCCGTCTGCTCCTCTGGACCCGTGCGCTCCACGGTGCCGGTCTGCTCTTCCGGCCCCGTGCGTTCGACAGTTCCGGTCTGGGCTTCGGGCGCGGTCGCCGCAGGTACGGCCGCGGCGGCAGGTTCGGCGGGCTTCTTGCACGCGGCAAGGCCGCACGCAAGCGCGATCAAGAGCGCTGTTCCGATAACGTGGCGCATGGTGCTTCTCCTCTCGTCCTCAGCAGATCATGTGAAGCCGACGGCTTTCGCAATCGCGAGGTAGCCGGCGGTACTGCGCAACCGTTCCAGCAGCGGATCAGCGTACATCAGCATGATCCCGCCGTCGCGCAGCTCCCACGCCGCCTGCAGCGACGCCAGCGCCTTCGCCGTGTCGGCCCATTGAGCGTGGATCTGCGCGTACTGGTAATGGCTCTTGTCGCCGTACTCGGCAACCAGTTCGGCCAGTGTGGCTTCCGCCGCGGCACGGTCGCCGGCGCGCTGCGCGAGTATCGCCAGTCCGGGCAGCCGGCGCACCGCGCTGCGTTCCTTCGAGAACGAAGCGCGAGCATCGTCGTTGGCGCCCGCCAGCAACTGCGCGAAGCCCAACGACGCGTGGACGCCGGCCAGTGTCGGGTTCAACTCGATCGCCTTGCGAAAGGCAACGATCGCTCCGGCATGGTCACCGGCGTTGTAGCGGATATCGCCTTGCGAGCGGAACGTGCGTGCATTGAGACGGTCAAGCGTCGCCGCGCGCACGATCACCTCGGTAGCACGGGTGTGGTCGCGCAGGTTCGAGCGGAACGTTGCGTAGCGGGCGAGCACGTCGGCATCGCCCGGTGCCAGCGTGTAGGAGCGCTCGAAGGGTTCGCGCGCACCGCGCATGTCGAGCTTGCCGCTGGCGAGCGCGAAGCCAAGCGCCGAGAAGCCTTCGGCGAAAGCAGGTGCCCGCGTGGTCGCTGCGCGCGCGGCGGCTTCCGCGGCATCGTACAGCCGCACGCGTTCGTCATGGTCTGCGTAGAGGTTTCCGATTACTGCAAGGGCCCGCGCGCGCGCCGCATGTGCGCCCGCGTAGCGATCGTCGAGGGCAATTGCGCGATCGAAGTACTCCAGGGCGCGGCGATCGCTTTCCTCGTCGATCCCGGCCTCGTACAGCGCGCGTCCGTGCAGGTAGGCGTCGAACGCCGCCACGTTGGTGGTACCGCCAACCTGTGCCTTGCCACTGGTCGCCGGGCCCTTGATCTCGGCCGACAAAGCGCCGGCGACGGCAGTGCCGATCTCTGACTGCACCGCGAAGATGTCAGCCAGCGGGCGCTCCCAACTGTTGGCCCAACGGCTCAGGCCGGTCTTGCCATCGGTGAGTTCGGCGGCCACCTTTACCCGGGCGCCGGCTTTCTGCACGTTGCCGCCCAAGAGGAAGTCGACGCCCAGCGCCTTCGCGATCGTGCGCGCGTCGTCCTGTCCATCGCCGGCCTTCTTCGACGAGGTCTGGCCGGCAATCTGCAGCAGTTCGTTGCGCGAGAGCTGCGTGCGGATTTCCGAGGTCAGGCCGTCGGAGAAGTAGCGCTGCTCGGGATCGCCACTGAGGTTGGCGAACGGCAGTACCGCGATGCGGCGCGGATCGTTCGCACCACGCGGGGCGGCACCCGGGGCGCGCGTACGCCACAACCAGATGCCACCACCAGTACCGGCCGCGACCATCGCCAGGCCACCGGCGATCAGCACGTTCCGGCGGGTCTGCGATGCCATGCCTGCGCGCGGAGCGGCGGGCGTCGGCGCGGTGCCGTCGTGCAATGCAGCCACCGCACGGAGCAGCTTTCGCATCGGCTCGCTGTCCGGCTTGGCCAGGACGTGCGACACGTCGATCGCCTGGAACTGGCCGAAGCCCAATGGCGGCAGGCTGCCGTCAAGCGACAGAGGCACCAGTCGTCCGCTCTCGCGGCCGCGTGTGGCCTCGTCGTGTACCCAATGCGAAGACGCCGATGTCTTCGACCACAGCACAACCACGGCGCGGGCGCTCTCAAGCGCGGTCTCGGTTGAGTGGGAGAAGCGCTCGCCGCCTTCGAGCAGACCGTCCCACCATACGTGGTAGCCCGCATTCTCCAGAACCCGTACGACCGCCAGCGCTGCCTTGCGATCGGCACGGGAATAGCTGAGGAACACGGTATGCGCCTGCCCCGTGCCGCCTGGTTCGCCGTGGTTGGCGGGCGGGCGATGCATGCTCAGGCCGGCAGCGCGATGGGTTTGCCGCTGAAGACGGCCTGCCAGCTTTCGATTTCACCAACGACGATGTCGTCGATCCCGTGCGCAAGACGCGAGACGCCTTCGTAATCGATCGCGGCGTCCGGTCCGGCCAACAGCTGCGCGATCCTTGTCTCGACCTGTTCCAGCTTGTCGGCGGTGACCTCGGAGATCGCCGCGAAACGCTCGAAATCTCCGAAGTAGCGGATGCCGGCGATGCTGGCACCCAGCGTCGGCAATGCGATACCCAGGAAGGCGAAGGCCTTGGAGGTGGCATGCGGCCACTCGTATGGGAGCCAATGCAACACTGCGCCCACGCGCATCAGCAGCCAGACCAGGACCGAGGCCACCGCGATCTTGAACAGCGTCGTAGCCAAGCGATCGAGACGGTGGCTGATGGCATTCAGACGCTTGGCCTTGGCATGGTGGTAGGTGCGCTGGGACGCGACATGAGGCGCGAGCAGGCCCTCCAATGCGCAACGCAGGAAGGATCGGGTGACGGCCATCTCCGGCAGGCCGGGCGCGCGCAGCTTGTGGCGCGCGGCGTACTCGGGCCACGCCGTGCCGGTGGCCCGCGGCCAGTGGCTGGGCGGGCGGGCGACGCCGACAAGCAGCAGGATCGGCGCGTGCCGCAGGTACTCGGCGACACGCCTGGTTTCGAACCAGCGTGCGTGCAGGCGGCGACGGCTGCCCAGCCAGGTGATCACCAGGATCGCGGCCAGCAGGCCGAACTCGCCAAGCGCGAACAGCCATTTGCCGTTGTCGACGCCAAGCGGCATCCATGCGACACCGACGATCACTGCGAGTGCGGACAGGATGAAGTTGGCGACCATCCCGCTGCGGTAGCTGTCGGACAGTCGAGAGGAAATGCCGTCGGCGCGTGCGAAGGCCGGCAGGATATCGTCCGTCACCGCGGCAACGAACTCGCGATCGGCGCCGGGCAGCGCGACCGCTGCCGCCACCAGCGGCGCGGCGCTTCCGCCGGCGATGTGCTCCGGCGGTTCGTAATGCGTAACCAGCGAACGCAGCGGTTTCGGCTCGCCGCCGAACAGCGCCTCGATTCGACGGTACAGCGTCGATGCGCGCGTGCTACGTGCATGCCAGGCCTCTTCCCGCAGTGCACGCGCGATGTTGCCGTCGCGCGCATGCAGCGCGCTGCCGACCACCGCATGCAGCCGTTCGCGATCCTGCCCGGTGCGGGACTGCCAGCCGGCAAGGCTCTCGGTCGACGACAGGATCGACCAGTGTTCCGGCCGCGCCGGGTCCAGCAGGAGCACCGGCGTCCCGATCTCCAGCGCCTGCACGATCGTGTGCCCGGTGCCGCCCACGCCATCGCGGCTGGCGTTGTCCCAGACCCCGATCAACAGGTCGGACTGCTCGACCATGACCCGGCCGGCGAGCGCCGCCTGCGCCCCGGCCGCAGCGTGGAAGTTGCGAGCGCGCAGCACATCCTCCGGCGAGGCGAGTGCGGCTTCGAACAATGCAGCGATCTCGTCGTCGCGGTCAGCCAGCTGGAACAGGCGGGCACGAGCACTCCAGTGACGGATGCCCTGCGCGCGCGCTTGCACGGCCGGATCGAATGCGTCGCCACCTGCGAGCAGCGTCATGCCGTCGGCGTGCGTACGGGGCTGGGCATTGACTGCAACGTTGAGTGCCTGGCTGAAGGGCAGCGGCGCGACGATCTGCCAGTTCAATGCACTGGCGGCCGAGGCGGCCAGTTGATCCACGCCATGGGCCAGCAACGTGTGCAGCCGCGTCGGCTGGATCCTCAGTGCCGGTGTCGCGGTGCGTTCCGCAGCAAGGCCGGCCTCGATCTCGGCGAAGATGTCCGCGAGCGCGGCCGCGATGTGCGTCCCGTCGGCGGCCAGCGCCGGGTTGTCGCCCCGGTGGCCGGTGATGCCTACCGCGAAGCGCACGGGCAGGCCGGCAGGTGTCTGGCTCATGCACACACCCGATGGCCAGATGCGGGTACCGGATCAGCTCCGGCGATGGGTAGCGCACGTTGCTGCCACATGCTTCGTACCCGCTTTGCCGGCGAAGTCGGGGCAGCATAGCACCGGATTCTCAGGCTCGAGCCGGCACCGTCATGGGCATCTGCCAGCGCGCCGACCATCACCCGCGGTGTTTCGAGGAGCGCGAAGGCACCGATGGCCCTTCAGGAGAGCCGGGCTTCCGAAACGAATCTTCGGATGTCGGCCATGTCGACCAGCCACTCCGAGATTTCCTGACCGTCCTCGGATGTCGTGGTTCGTTCGCCGAGGTAATGCTTGACGCGAGCAGGATCGAATCGTTCGTTCAGCTCGTCGGCGAAGAGAATCGAGTTCTGCACATGCACCACTTCGCCAATCCGATATGACGATCGGGCAGCTTACGTCTCTGAATACGAGTGACCGGGCCTCCAGCCGCCGCACCTGACCGTGCGCGCTCCTCAACAACTGGAGTCACGCCCGCATAACATCCTGAGCGGTATGAGCACGGGTTCCGACGTGCAATTCGACACCGGCGCGCGACGCCAATCCTATCCGCGCCAGCCATGTCATGGCCACATCGCTCGGCCCGCATGTGCCGAAGCTGCAAGGAGGCGACATGTACCAGTCCCGGTCTGGACGCGCGCGCGTGCGTCGGTACCCAGTCACCCTCATGGCGCAGGCCGTGCGTGCCCTGCTGGTCGGCAGCGCGTTCGCACCGGCATTGTGGCTGCCGCAAACGCTGCGGGCGCAGACCGTCGGTCCGGGCGACGTCACGACCACCGTGACCGTCGCATCCGGCACGCGGACGGTGGTCGCCGGCACCAGGCTCGCCACACCGCAGAAGGTCCGGGCGACGAGCGTCACCGGCGGACGACTGGTGCTGGAGCCGACCGTCACGGTGACCACGGTCGGTGCCGATTCCCTGTTTGCGACCGGCACAGGTGTGATCAATGGCACCGGCATCACGATCAACGAAACCAATATCGCCGCCGGATCCCCTGGCGGGCCTGCCACGGGAAGCGCTATCAATGCCAACCAGGGTGGCACTGTATCGCTGGTTGATTCCAGCCTCACGACGACCGGAAATGCGGTATCGGCCGCTTCGGGCTTTGTCACACTCACCGGCGGCACGTTGACCACCACGGCAGCGGGAACATCGCTGGCGATGACCACCAGCGGCACCGGCCGCATCGTTGCCGACGGTTTGACGCTCAACGCCGGTGGCCATGGATTGCAGGCGGGGAACGGCGGCGTCATCGTTTTCAGGAATGGCGTGCTCAACGCAATCGGCGCCAGGGCTGGCTATGCATTGACAGGCGCGAGTTTCCAGATCGATGCCAGCGCGGTCGTCGGTGGCAGCTCCGGCCTGCAGGCGCAGCCAGGCGGCACCATCTGGCTGAACATCAATCCGCTGGATGGGCAACCGACGGGTTCGACGGGCAGCGTCTCGATCAATCTCCCGCGTGGCACAGCACTGGTCGTCACCCAGGCGACGGCAGCTACGGCCGCGGGCAGAATCCTCGGCAACAACGTCAACGTCGACTCGAAGGTCATCGAGGGCGTTGGCGTCTGGAGCCAGGGGGGCTCGATCGAGCTGACCCACTCGTCGATCCGGATGGAAGGGGCCAACGCCAGCGGCGTGCGTGCCGGGTTGGCCGCCGCGCTCGCCGGGCAGGCCGACCCGTTCGTGTTGCTGGGCGACTCCACCGTGGAGACCATCGATGATGGCTCCATCGCGATGTGGGCCTGGGCGCGCAACACGCAGGCTCGCATCACCACGACAGACGTGGACGTGACGACCCACGGTGAGAATGCCTACGGGGCCGAAGCCGGAAACGTCGACAAGGGCATCCTGTACCGGGGGCTGCTGGAAGTAACGCGCGGCTCCATCAGCACCCAAGGTTCGTTCTCGGCCGGCGTACTGGTACTGAACCCGGATTCGCGGGCGATGCTCGTCGATGTTCCGATAACGACCGAAGGTGTCGACGCCTGGGGCGTGCATGCCCTCGACGGTGGAGTGATCACGCAACAGGGGGGCAGCATCGCGACCGCTGGCGACCGCGCGCATGGTGCCGTCGCCAGTGCCGTCGGCAGCGAACTCACGCTGACCGGCCTGCCGATCACGACGACCGGAACCGGGGCACATGGCCTCGTCAGCCTCGACGGCGGCAGCGTCGCGGCGAGCGGCGTCGTTGCCACGGTTGGCGGCGCGGATGCTTCGGCCCTGTTCCTGGGTTCTGCGTCCACGGGCGTGAACACGATGACAATCGACGCAGGCGGCTTGCGCAGCGCGTCCGGGCCCACGATCGCGGTCGCCAGCGGTCCGGCCAACATCACCTTGACCGGCACCACCGTCACCGGAAGCGATACCTGGCTGGAAGTTGCCAGCGCGGCATCCTTTCCCGAGCCGGCTCGCGGCATCCTGGTCAGGACACCAGTGCCGGTCGAGGTCATCACTGACGATGAAGACCAGATACTGACCCAGGTGTTCGACACATCGAGATTCTCGTCCGCCGAGCTTGGCAGCGACGCTGCCGGCGTTGCCGACGTCGTTGCGACCAACACGATCATCACCGGCTCTGCGCGCACGGAAGCGGCCAGCGTCGCGAACGTAACGCTCATCGATTCCACCTGGAACCTGACCGGCGACTCCAATCTCACCACCCTGGTCAACGACCCGAGTCTCATCGATTTCGCCGCACCCGTCGGCGGCGCCTTCAAGACGCTGACCGTCGTGAACTACAGCGGCGATGGAACGATTGCGCTCAACAGCGTGCTGGGCAATGACTCGTCCCCGTCCGACAAGCTGGTCATTGACGGAGGTGGTGCGAGCGGCAACACCACGATATCGATCAAGCCTGTTGGAGGCGACGGTGCGGTGACCGTCGCAAACGGGATCCTGATCGTGGACGCGATCAACGCCGCCACCACCACGCCAACGGCGTTCGCGCTCGGCGACAGCGTGTTGGCCGGACCATTCGAGTACACCTTGCAACGTGGCAGCCGCGACGCGAGCGCGCCGGACAGCTGGTACCTGCGCTCGACGATCGACTGCACCGCCGCCAATGCACCGTCGCCGCCCTGCCCCGCGCCGCCGGTGCCTCCACCTCCAGCACCGCCACCGCCGCCGCCCGAACCGCCACCTTCGCCGCCGTCACCGCCGACGCCTCCAAGCCCGCCGACGCCAACACCACCGGATCCGCCGATTCCGATACCGCCGCCGCAGCCACCGAACTTCCGCCGCGAGGTGTCGCTGTACACGGCGCTGGCACCGACCGCGCTGCAGTACGGTCGATCGCTGCTGGACACGCTGCACGAACGCATGGGTGCGCCGATTCGCCCGGGTGAAGCGGGCCAGCTTGCCGAGCGCGGCCTGGTCGACGGCATGTGGGGCCGGATCATGTACGTCAACGGCGAACACGACGGCGGACGCGATGGCATCTTCGGCATCGGCCCGAGCTACGAGTATCTGTTCGGTGCGGTGCAGCTGGGCCTCGACCTCTATCGCAATGAGCAACCAGGCGACCACCGTGATCTCGTCGGCGCCTATGTCGCAGCCGGCTATGCCAACACCCAGGTCGACCATTTCAATGGCACCGCTGCCGGTGACGACCGCATCGACGGCTACACGCTGGGAGGTTACTGGACACGCTACGGCGAGCGGCAGTGGTATCTCGACACCATCGTGCAGGCGACCTGGTACGAAGCCAGTGCCGAGTCGGGCCGCGGTATCGGGCGCCTGGAAAGCGACGGTTTCGGATTTGCCGCTTCGCTGGAAGGCGGGTATCCGTTGCGGGTGGGCCAGGACTGGATCATCGAGCCGCAGGGTCAACTAATCTACCAGACGCTCACCCTGGACGACGCCTCGGACCGCGGAGCGACCGTGCGCTTCGATGACATGGACTCCCTGGTCGGTCGCCTTGGCACCGGTCTTTCGCGGACGTGGATCGACGACGACGATGCTGCAAAGCCGCTCGCTACCACCGGCTGGGCGAGGTTGAGTGCCTGGTACGAGTTCCGAGGCGAACCGATCACGGAATTCTCATCGGCCTCCGGCTTCATCCCCTTCCACGGCGATCTGCACGGCGGCTGGGGCGAAATCGAACTGGGCGTCACCACGGAGCTTGGAAGCAGCGTCTTCCTCTACGCGAACGTGGGCTATCAGCATGGTTTCGACGGCGATCGCGAAGCCTGGGAAGGCAAGGTCGGGTTCCGGGCGAACTGGTGACGGCTTCTCGCGTGTACGTGGTGCCTGCTGGTTCGCGGGAGTCCCGCGTGAGCTGAGTCGGACATTGGCAGGAGGGATTCGCATGCACCTGGACGCAGGGAGCCACGAACGGCATAGCGCAAGGCCACGCCGAACGTCCTCGCGGCTGCGCGGATGGATCTTCCACGCAGGGTGCCTGTTCCACATTGCACTCTGTCTGCCTGCGAGCGATGCCAGAGCCGCGTGCACGCCAGGCATCAACTGCACGGCAGGCGATGGCGAAGTGTTCACGCTGCCCGATACACAATTCCCGCAGATGTCCTACACCGCGCCTTCGGGCGCCGTGCTGTCTGCCGTCGGCAGCGGGGCGAGCATCACGGCCAATGGACTGGGCCTGACCGCGCTGCTTGGCGACGGCGTGATCGCAGGATCACCGCCCGTCGGCGGCGGAGCACCGGTCGCAGGTGCGGTGACGCTTGATGGCGGTTTCGTCACTGCTACACAGGCCGGGCTCGTGTCGCAAGGCGCTGGCATCATTTCTGCAACCAATCTCATGATCAATGCAGGGCAGACCGCAGGTGCCTGGCTGCCCACCCTCGGCGATGGATCCAACACCAATCGCATGATCCTGGCGAGCAGCTCCATCGACACCGCAGCCGACGACGTCGCGGGCTTGTTGGTGGATTCCAGTGCGAGACTCGACGCGACCAACGTGGCCATCCGCACCAGCGGCGACGGCGCGCACGGCGTTGCCGCAAGCGGAACGGTGACGTACGCCGGCGGCAGCATCGAGACAGGCGGGAACGGAGCCCGCGGACTGGTGGCCTCCGGCACCGGCTCCATCAGCGCGGCTGGCACCGCGGGCAATCCTTTGTTGATCACCATCAACGGCGACGATGGGATCGGCGCATTGGCCACCGGCGGCGCGTCGGTCACCGTTGCGTCCGCGCAGATCAGCGTCCGTGGCGGAACAGGCACCGATGCGGGGGCCGCGGCTTTCGGCACCGGCTCGACCCTCACGCTGACCGACAGCATCATCGTTGCGCCCAACCAGGGAGCTGGCGCGTACGGGGTGGGGGTGGAGGACGGCGGACACGCGATCATCAGGGGGGGCTCGATCAGCAGCGTCGCCAGCGCACTGCGCGTCCAGCAGGGCGGGATCATCGACGCCACCGACGTCGCCCTCAGTGCATCAGGCGCCAGCGCAATCGGCGTGAACGTCAACCACGGCACGGTCAATCTGAGCGGGGGCTCGATCACCACTACGGGCAATGGCAGCCACGGCATGAACGCCGCCAGCGGAACCGACTCGATCATCAACGCCGACGGCGTAACGGTTGACGCGACCGGTAACGGCGTCAATGTCGGCAACTCCAGCAGCGTCAAGTTCAGCAACGGCTCGGTCCGGTCCAGTCAGTCGCACGGTGTGCGTGCCATCTCGGCCGGAGCCGCCGCGCTGAGCAACAGCACCATCATCGCGTCCAGTGACAACGTCTTCGGGTTGCTTGCAACCGGCGAGAACTCCTCGATCGCGGCCGACACCGTTCGTGTGTCGACGCTGGGTGAGGCCGCGAACGGCCTTCAGGCCGACAATGCCGGCAACATCAGCTTTGCCAGCGGCACCGTCGATACGCAGGGCCAGAACGCGATTGGCCTGTTCGCCACCGGCATCGGCTCGGCCATCACCACCGGTGGCCTGCTGGCGGTGACGACCCGCGGCGCCTTCGCGCATGGCGTGCAAGCGCAGCTGGGCGGGCGCATCGCGACTTCCGGATCATCGACCCCCACGCTCCGCGACGTCGCCATCTCCACGCAGGGGGCCGATGCCTACGGTGTGTACGCAATCGATCCAGGCACGCGGATCGACGGTACTGGCCTGGACCTGACGACCACTGGCTCGCGGGCTTTTGCGATCTTCGTCCAGGGTGGTGCCACCGTCACGCTGGCGACCTCGACCATTGCCACCCAGGGCGCATTCGGCGTAGCGCTGCGTACCTCGGGCGCCGGCAGCGGGTTGACTGCGACGGGACTGCGCGTGAGCACGCTCGGCGGCGGCGCCCACGGCGCCGAAGTCCTCGACGACGGGCGAATTGGCGTGGCAGGCAGCACGATATCCACAACCGGGCCGGGCGCCAGCGCGCTGGTTCTGAGTGGCCGCCAGGCTCGACTCAACGTGCGAGCTTCCTCAGCAGCACACTGGCCAGTGCCAGCGCGCCGGCGATCCACGTCTACGGCGACCGTGCAAGCATCGAACTGGCAGATTCGTCTGTCGCGGGCAACGGCGTCCTGCTCGAAGTAGATGCGCTTGCCGACAGCGTCCTCACCGCGGCCAACTCCGTGCTCACCGGAGCCGCGCGACTGGGCTCGACAAGCACGTCCACGCTGATCCTGCATGACAGCAGGTGGAACGTGACCGGGGATTCCACCCTCACCACGCTGGTCAATGACCCGAGCCTGATCGCGTTCTCCACCCCCGGTGGCGAACCGGCGCTGGCGTCCAGCTACAAGACGTTATCGACAGCAAACTACAGCGGCGACGGCACGATCGCCCTCAACGCCTATCTCGGCGAGGATGG
Source organism: Lysobacter sp. S4-A87 (assembly GCF_022637455.1). NCBI lineage: Bacteria > Pseudomonadati > Pseudomonadota > Gammaproteobacteria > Lysobacterales > Lysobacteraceae > Lysobacter > Lysobacter sp. S4-A87. The sequence continues at coordinate 2,928,267 of NZ_CP093341.1, read as the reverse complement.
CGCGCCTGCCGATCGCCTGGTGATCGATGGTGGCTTCGCGGTTGGGACGTCGTTGTTGCGCGTGACCAATACCGGCGGTCCCGGCGCGGTCACTACGGGGAACGGCCTGGAGGTCATCGGAACGCGCAACGGTGGTGCGACGGCATCGAACGCATTTACTGTCGACCCGGACCAGCCAGTCGTTGCCGGTCCGTATGAGTATCTTCTGTATCGCGGCTCCGCGGACGGCAGCGCGCCGCAAAGCTGGTACCTGCGCTCGGTGCTCGACTGCTTCGCACCCGGACGGCCGTCGCCACCCTGCCCGCCAGCGGCGCCGACACCGCCGGCACCGGAGCCGCCCGCACCTCCGGCGCCTCCTGCGCCACCAACACCCCCAGCACCACCCACGCCGCCTCCCGTGCCCCCACCCGTGCCCCCACCTGATCCTGGACCCACTCCGCGGCCAATTCCGCATTATCGTCGCGAGGTATCGCTCGTCGCCGCATTGCCGGCGATGGCGCTGTACTACGACCGGGCGCTCGTCAGCACGCTGGAGACGCGCACCGGCGGCTTGGCTCCGTTGCAGAGCGCCAGTGAAAGAGCAAGGACCGACGACATCGCGAATACCGCGTGGGCGCGCGTGTTCGTCGTCGATGGCGAACGCAGCGGCGACCCAATCGGGATCTACGGTTTCGACGGCCCCAGGTTCGACTACCAGTTCCGCGCATTGCAGGCAGGGACTGATCTGTATCGCGGCGAAGACGCACAGGATCGGCGCCGGGACCGCGCGGGCGTATTCATTGCCTACGGCAAGGGCGATGCCGATGTCACTCACCACCTTGCCGACGTGGCTACCTACGATGCAGGTCACGACAAGTTCGATGCCGCCACGGTCGGTGGCTACTGGACGCACCAGGGCGTGAAGGCACGCTACGTCGATGCTGTTGTGCACGCCACCTGGTACGACTTCACGTCCGTGCCAAATCGCCTGGGCCCGAGCAGCGCCGATGGCTTTGGATGGGGCGCGTCGGTGGAAGGCGGATGGGCCCTGGCGCTGGACGAACCGGGTCGATGGCATCTGAACCCGCAGGCCCAGCTGATGTATCAGCGCATCAGCATCGACGACATGGTCGATGGCGTTTCAGGCATCCGCTTTGACGACACCGACTCATTCATTGGGCGCCTGGGTGTCAGTGTCGACCGCGATTGGGCGGGTGAAACCGCGCAAGGCCGACCGCGCCGGACCATCGTCTGGTTGCGCGCCAATGTCTGGCACGAGTTCCAGGGAACGCCACGCGTTGAATTCTCGTCCTCCCGCGGCTTCATTCCGTTCGAGGCCGACCTGGGCGGTACCTGGGGGGAGCTTGGCATCGGTCTTTCGATGCAGGTGTCGCAGACTCTCCGCGTCCTGGTGGAGGCGGGCGACTCGTCAACGTTCGATGGCAAAGATGAGGCCTGGAACGGGAACGTAGCGCTGCGTTGGCAATGGTAGATGCTCGCTGTCGAGCAGACATGGATTCCGCAAATGAGAAGGCCACCCCGACAACGGAGTGGCCTCTTCTGCAACATCGAACTGCCTCCCACGTGGAGCCAGCAGCGCGCCTACCTCAGCCGCACTTCGAATATCCGCAGTTCAAGCACGTCGCGCAGCCATCCATGATGACCACCGCCTTGGTGTTGCACTTGTGGCACATTGTCGCGCTCGGCGGGAAGCTGGCGCCCTCACCGGTCACTTCGACGTCCTCGCTGCGCGGGATGTCGCTGACGCGCGGCTCTGGGAACAGCTCGCCGTGGCCTACGTCAGAGTTTTTTTTTGACAGCTGGTTGTAAGCAGCACGCTTCTCGGCGATCAGGGCGCGCTGGGCGTCGCTCATTTCCGGGTCGTGCATCAGGCCGATCGACTTGAGGTGGTCCTCGACGATGCTGCCCAGCTCGGCCACCAGCGACGGCATGTACACGCCGCCGGCCTTGAAGTAGCCGCCCTTGGGGTCGAACACGGCCTTCATCTCGTCGACCAGGAACGTGACGTCGCCGCCCTTGCGGAACACGGCTGACATGATGCGGGTCAGCGCGACGATCCACTGGAAGTGGTCCATGTTCTTCGAGTTGATGAAGATCTCGAAGGGACGGCGCAGCTCATGCTCGGTGCCGGCGTTGAGGACGATGTCGTTGATCGTCACGTACAGCGCGTGCTCGAACAGGGGCGATTTGATCTTGTAGGTGGAGCCGATCAGGATTTCGGGGCGCTCGATGCGCTCGTGCATCTGGATGACGTCGGCGGTCGGCAGCGATTCGACCGTGGCGACGGGCGCGGGACGCGCAGCCTCTTTCGCCTTGTCTTCCGGGGTGACGACGCTGTAGCCCTTGATTTTCTTGTCGATCTTGACGGCCATGAACCCGCTCCTGGTGCGGTAACGCTGATCTAGTTATGTGTCGCTTAAGGCGGTCGCCGCGCCACTGGGACGCGGCGACCAATCGGGGCACTTACTTCCTGGCAGCTTTCTTCGCGACCTTCTTGGCGGGTCGCTTGGCTGCCTTCTTCGCCACCTTCTTGGCAGCGGCCTTCTTGGCCGGCGCCTTCTTCACGGCTTTCTTGGTGGCTGATTTCTTCGCGACCTTCTTCGTCGCAGTCTTCTTCGTGGCCTTCCTGGCGGCCTTCTTCACGGCCTTCCTGGCAACCTTCTTCGTTGCCTTCTTCGCCGTCTTCTTCGCCGTCTTCTTCGCCGTCTTCTTCGCCGTCTTCTTCGCCGTCTTCTTCGCAGCAGCCTTCTTCACCGCCTTCTTCGCGGTCTTCTTGGTTGCAGCCTTCTTGGTCGCCTTCTTCGCGACCTTCTTGCCGGCCTTTGCCTTCAGCGACGAAGCTTCCTTCTTGGCCTTTGCGCTGGCAGCGGCGAGCTTCTTCTTGGCGGTGCCCACCGCCTTCTTGGCGGCCTTGCGTGCCTTCTTGGCGGTGGTCTTGACCGACGCCACCGCTTCCTCGGCACGGTGCATCACCGCGCTGGAAATGTTGGATGCGGTTTCTTTCACGTTATCGGCGGCCTGCGACAGGGTCGCCGTCACTCCGTTGCCATTGCTCATGTGCCCTCCTGACGGGCGTCAAAACTGGTTGGCCTGGTACGGTAATCGGGGTGTTGCAAGGGCGATGCTATACCTGCTGCAGCTGCATGACACGATGAATGCGTCGCGCGTACGGGCCGGGTACATGAACACGGAACCGGCCCTGGTTCAGCGTCGAGGCGATGAAACGGCCGCCTCCTGCCTTCGCCGATGTCGTTCCGAAGTGGCGAGGAACCTGCTTCCCCCGGGTGCCGATGTTGCCTGACGCCATGAAAGCAGGTCCCTCCCTGCGCTCGGAACGACAGCGCTCAAAACTTGCCGTAATACCCTTCCTTCAATGCATCGAACAGGTTGGCGGCGGTGTGCATCTCGCCGTCGTATTCGATCTGCTCGTTGCCCTTGACCTCGAGCACGCTGCCGTCTTCGAGCTCGAAGCGGTAGGTGGTGTTCTCCAGGTCGGCTTCCTTGACCAGCACGCCCTGGAAGGCGGCCGGGTTGAAGCGGAACGTGGTGCAGCCCTTCAGCCCCTGCTGGTGGGCGTAACGGTAGATGTCCTTGAACTGCTCGTACGGGTAGTCGGTCGGGACGTTGGCCGTCTTGGAGATCGAGCTGTCGACCCACTTCTGCGCCGCGGCCTGCACGTCGACGTGCTCCTTGGGCGAGATGTCGTCAGCGGAGATGAAGTACTCCGGCAGCCTGGCGTGCTCTTCATCCGAGAACGGCATGGCCTTGGCGTTGATCAGCTCGCGGTAGGCCAGCAGCTCGTAGGAGTAGACGTCGACCTTTTCCTTCGACTTCTTGCCTTCGCGGATCACGTTGCGGCTGTAATGGTGCGCGAAGGAAGGCTCGATGCCGTTGGAGGCATTGTTGGCCAGGCTCAGCGAGATCGTGCCGGTCGGCGCGATCGAGCTGTGGTGGGTGAAGCGCGCGCCGGTCTCGGCCAGTTCGTCCACCAGCTCCGGCGCCACCGAGGCGACGCGCTGCATGTAGCGGCTGTAGCGGGCGTGCAGGACGCGGCCGGGGATGTCCTGGCCGATCTTCCAGCCGTCCTTCACCATCTCCGGACGCTTGCGCAGCATCTCGGCATCGACGGCGAACAGCTCGTCCATGATCGGCGCGGCGCCCTTTTCCTTCGCCAGCGCCAGGCCCATTTCCCAGCCGGCCACGGCCATCTCGCGGGAGATGCGCTCGGTGAACTCGCACGATTCCTTGCTGCCGTACTTCATGCGCAGCATGGTCACGGTGCTGCCCAGGCCGAGGAAGCCCATGCCGTGGCGGCGCTTGCGCATGATCTCGTTGCGCTGCTGCTCCAGCGGCAGGCCGTTGACCTCGACCACGTTGTCGAGCATGCGGGTGAACACACGCACGACTTCCTTGTACTCCTCCCAGTCGAAGGTCGCCTGGTCGGTGAACGGGTCGCGCACGAACTTGGTCAGGTTGACCGAGCCCAGCAGGCAGGCGCCGTAGGCCGGCAGCGGCTGCTCGCCGCAGGGATTGGTTGCGCGGATGTTCTCGCACCACCAGTTGTTGTTCATCTCGTTGACGCGGTCGATGAGGATGAAACCCGGCTCGGCGTAGTCATACGTCGAGACCATGATCATGTCCCACAGGTGGCGGGCACGGATGTGGCCGTAGATCTTGCAGGCCACCAGGCCGTCGTCGCGGACGATGTAGTTGCGGTGGGTCGGCCACTCGCGCCAGACGACCTGGGTCGCGTCGTCGAGGTTGATGTCGCCCTTTTCCTTCATGTTGACCGGGAACACCAGCGGCCAGTCGGCGTCGGTGTCGACGGCTTCCATGAAGCCATCTGTAATCAATAGCGACAGGTTGAACTGGCGCAGGCGGCCGTCTTCGCGCTTGGCGCGGATGAAGTCCTTCACGTCCGGGTGGGAGACGTCGAACGTGCCCATCTGCGCGCCGCGGCGGCCACCGGCCGACGACACGGTGAAGCACATCTTGTCGTAGATATCCATGAAGGACATCGGGCCGGAGGTGTAGGCGCCGGCGCCGGCGACGAACGCGCCGCGCGGACGCAGCGTCGAGAACTCGTAGCCGATGCCGCAACCGGCCTTCAGGGTCAGTCCGGCCTCGTGGACCTTCTCCAGGATCCCGTCCATCGAGTCTTCGATGGTGCCCGAGACGGTGCAGTTGATGGTCGAGGTGGCCGGCTTGTGCTCGAGCGCGCCGGCGTTGGAGGTGATGCGGCCGGCGGGAATGGCCCCGCGGCGCAGCGCCCACACGAAACGCTCGTTCCAGTACTGCTGCTTCTCGGCATTGGGCTCGGCCTCGGCCAGGGCCTTGGCCACGCGCTGGTAGGTGGCGTCGATGTCGGAATCGACCGCCTTCCCCGTCTTGGTCTTCAGCCGGTACTTCTTGTCCCAGATGTCCTGGGAAGCGGGCTGCATCGGGATTTCCCTTTCAAGGTCCCCCCGGTCAGCCGCGGCCGTCTTGACCGCCTCGAGGCGCACTGTGCTCATGCCTGTCCTTTCTCCTCGTTCTGGCAACGGATCGGGACCGCTGCCGGTGGATTCTTATATTGGTTGCCACTCAGCCACTGGCGACTAAACAACCGCCGACGGCGATGCCCGCGACCGGTCTTGCACGTCCGCGAAACATTGGTTTTGGTTCGAATTAGGGCTCATCTTGCTCCCGTTCCGCGCCATCCCCCGAGGACGCTCACAGTACTGCAACTCTAAGCCGGGAAAACCCTAACTTTGGGCTCCCGTCGCCTGGAAACCACTACATGTAGTGGCCGAGGCGAGGGTTCAAGCTAAACCCGGTGTTGGATTTAGTCAACGCTTTTTTGATCGCAGTCACAATGCGTGACGGCCGTCAGCGATGCAGTGCGGCAGGTGCACTTGCAACACCCGCCCGTCGGCGATGCGCGCTACAGGGGGCTGCGGCGCCGGCGCGAATGGCGGAAACTTCATGGCCTATTTAGTGGTCTTGCCAGACACTGGGCCCGATCAGCCGCTGCATGCGGCGCGCGCTCCATACCCCCTCCCCTTCAGCCAGAACGACGCGATGCGCCCTCTGCCGACCCTGCTTACCCTCTCCCTGGCGGCCGCCTTCGGCGGTTTCGCCGCAACGGCCATCCGCGACGGCCTGGAAACTCCGGCCCAGGCCGCACCCGCCGCCGCCACGGCCGTTCCGGCGGTCGCCGCGCTGCCAGCCGTGGTCAGCGGCCAGCCGCTGCCGTCGCTGGCGCCGATGCTGGCCAAGGTCACGCCGGCCGTGGTCAGCGTCCATACCAAGCAGCGGGTCAAGGTGAGCCCGTTCGGCGGCGACCCGATGTTCCGGCGCATGTTCCCGGAGCTGACCCAGGAGCGGATCAACGAATCGCTCGGCTCGGGCGTCATCGTCGATGCCCAGCGCGGCTACGTGCTGACCAACCACCACGTGATCGAAGGCGCAGACGAAGTCTCGATCACGCTCGCCGACGGGCGCACGCTCAAGGCCGAGTTCCTGGGGTCGGACCCCGATACCGACGTGGCGCTGATGCGCATCACCGCGCCCAACCTGATCGCGCTGCCGCTGGCCAACTCCGATGCGCTGCGGGTCGGCGACTTCGTGGTCGCGGTCGGCAACCCGTTCGGCATCGGCCAGACGGTGACCTCGGGCATTGTTTCCGCGGTCGGTCGCACCGGCCTGCGTGGCCTGGGCTTCCAGAACTTCATCCAGACCGACGCCTCGATCAATCCGGGCAATTCCGGCGGCGCCCTCGTCAACCTCAACGGCGAACTGGTCGGCATCAACACCGCCAGCTTCAACCCGCGCGGTTCGATGGCCGGCAACATCGGCCTGGGCTTCGCCATCCCCACCAGCCTGGCGCGCAACATCATGGGCCAGCTGATCGCCAACAACGGCGTCGTCATCCGCGGCACGCTCGGCCTGGAAACGCAGGCGGTGGATGCGCGACTGGCGCAGGGCCTGGGCCTGGACGAAGCACGCGGCGCGCTGGTCACGCAGGTGTACTCCGGTGGCGGCGCGGCCGCGGCCGGACTCAAGCCGGGCGACGTGATCGTCGCCGCCAACGGCGAGCGCATCGACGACCCGGACGCGCTGCGCAACTTCGAAGGCCTGCAGGCGGTCGGCAGCCGCGTCGCGCTGGACGTGCGTCGTGACGGCAAGGTGATCCAGCTGAACACTTCGCTGCGCGAACAACCCAAGTCGTTCCAGGGACTGGAGATGGATCCGCGCCTGGCCGGCGCCGTCTTCGCCGAGCTGCCCGAGCGCCTGCGCCAGTCGGGCTATTCGGGCGTGCTGGTCGAGTCGGTCGCGCGCGGAAGCCGCGCCGCGCAGAACGGTCTGCAGAAGGACGACATCGTCACTGCCGCTACTTCCGGCAAGTTCGAGGACCTTTCAGGTTTCCGCGCCAGCTTCACGCAGGCTCCGGCACAGTTGATCCTGCGCGTCGTACGCGGCGGCGGCCGGCAGGGCAACTTGCCGATGCAGTGACCTTGGGTCACCCTGAACCCGGGTCATGTTGGGCAGGACGGACCTGCACCCCTTACGGAGGAGTACCTGATGAATTCCACCCCCAGCGACGGCATGAAGGCCCATCTCAGCGAGGCAGGCGGTCACCTGAAGCAGGCGGCAAGCGACGCAGGCGAAGCACTGCGCGGCGCGGCGACTGCCGCCGGCGACGAGCTGCGCGTCGGCAAGGCCAACGTGAAAGCCGACCTGGCCGACTCCGCGCTGTCGGGAATCGCCGCGGCCGAGCAGGCCAGTGGCGTTGCCCGTGAGCAGGTGGATGCGCTGATGGACAAGGGCCGCGACCTGATCGACAGCGCCGCCGAACTGATCCGCGAGCGCCCGCTTGCCTCCTTCGGCGTCGCCTTCGCGGCGGGCTGGATCATCGCCAAGCTCGCCCGCAGCGGCGACAAGTAAGCCCACGTGAGCCAGGCCGGGGACGAGCGCGAGGCCGACGGACCCCAGGCCGAACGACCTGCGCCGCCGCCCGACCTGGGCGAATCGCTCGGCGACCTGGGCGCGACCGCGCGCGCCAGCCTCGGCGCCGCGACCGCATCGGCGAAAGCGATGCGCAGCCTGGTCGCCGCCGACCTGGCACTGGCGCGCAGCGCGCTCGGTCGCGCGGTCGCCTTCGCCGGCGTGGCGATCGTGTTCGGTGCTTCGGCATGGCTGTTCCTGATGGGCAGCCTGGTCGCCCTCCTCACCAGCCTGGGCCTGTCGTGGCTGCTGGCGATGCTGATCGCCGCGGTGCTCAGCCTGGCCGTCACCGCTTACGCCTGCTGGCGGGCGATGCACTACTTCGACCACACGCGCCTGCAGGCCACGCGCCGGCAGCTGGCGCGGCTGGGTATCGGCGAACTGGCCGACTTCATGCCCGGCCCGGGCTCGAGCGAATCCGCGCGCGACGCCGCCAGGCGCCATGCGCAGGCCAGCAAGGCCAGCCAGGCGCAGAAGGACGAACAGGGCATCGACGTCGCTCCGCCATGACACCCGCCATGAGCCCTCACCATGCGCTTTGAGAAGCTGATCCAGAAGGTCGAACAGGCCGAGGATGCGCTCGAGGTGAGCGAGCGCGCCGTCGCCGCCGACGTTGCCAGGCTGCGCACGTCCTGGCGCGAAGCCTGGACACCGGGACGGATCGTGATCGCCGGCCTCGCCGCCGGCTTCGTCGTCGGCCGCGCCGAACCGTTGCGCACGCTGGGCAAGGGCGGCGGGCTGATGCAACTGGTGACGATGGTGTCCGGCCTGTTTGCGGGCGGCAGTGCCCAGGTCGCGGCCGAAGGCGCCGAGCAGGCCGCCGCCAGCGCCGAGCAGGCAGTGGCGACACCGGCGAGTGCGGTGGCGGCGACCACCGGCGAAGACGATGAGGCGGCCACGCTGGCGCGCGCCGAGGCAACTGTGCAAGCTGCACGCGTCGCCGTCGTCGATCCGGTCGAACCTTGAGCATCCCCGAACCCGAAGCACCCTCCGAGCAGGGCCCGCGTCTTCCGCCGGAGGACGTCGAGGTTCCGCCCAGCCCGTTGCCGCCGCGTCCGCGATCGTCGAGCGCGGCGGTGGTGCTGGCCACGCTCGCCGTCGGCTACACGCTGTGGGCGGCGCAGGAACTGATCCTGCCGGTCCTGCTGGCGATGTTCTTCGCCCTGGTCGGCAACCCGATCATCCGCGGTCTGCAGAAGCTCTTCATCCCGCGCTTCCTTGGCGCGGTGCTGGTGCTGGTCGGCGGCCTGGCGGCGGCCGGCGCGCTCGGCAACCAGCTGGTCGAACCGGCCGGCGAATGGGTGCGGCAGGTGCCGCGCGAGATGAAGTCGATCGCGCCCAAGCTGCGCGACCTCACCAAGCCGATGCTCGACGCCAACAAGGCCGCGCAGAACATTGCCCGCGCCGCCGGCGGCGAGAGCACCGGCAAGCCGGTGCAGGTGATCCGCACCGAACTCAATGAACCCTACAAGGCGCTGACCGCGACCCCGCGTCGGGTGGCGTCGGTGCTGGCGGTGGTGCTGCTGACGTTCTTCTTCATGGTCTATGGCGACAGCCTGCAGCGAAACGCGATCGCGCTGTTGCCGACACGGCAGCAGAAGAAGCTGACGGTCGACATCCTGCATTCGATCGAAAGCGAGATCTCGCGCTACGTCCTGACCATCACCCTGATCAATCTCGCCCTCGGCCTGGCCCTGGCCGGTGCGCTGTACTGGCTCGGCGTGCCGCTGCAGGAGGCGCTGCTGTGGGGCACGATGGCGGCGATCCTCAACTTCGCGCCCTACGTGGGCCCGCTGATCGGCATCGTGATCATGCTGCTGATGGGCTTCGTCGCGTTCGACAAGCTGCTGCCGTCGCTGCTGCCGGCGGGCATCTACCTGATCCTGCACACCATCGAAGGGCAGATCGTCACCCCGATCGTGCTTGGCCGGCGCATGCGCCTGTCGCCGCTGGTGCTGATCCTGGCGCTGATGCTGTTCGGCTGGCTGTGGGGAATCATCGGCCTGCTGCTGGCGGTGCCGCTGCTGGTGTGCGTGAAGCTGGTGCTGGACCGGATCGAGGGGATGGGGGGCTGGGCGCGGTTGCTGGAGTGAAGCATCGGGGCTTCGGGCGACGGTGACCCGGGTGCGCTTCGCTTACCCGGGCTACGCGGCGGGGCGTTCGGGTGACGGCGGGGGCACGCGGCGGGGCGTTGGTGTAGCCCGGGTAAGGCCGCAGGCCGCACCCGGGGACCAGGCGCGCGACAACGTGACGGGTCCACCACTGCAAACAGGCTAAAATATCGCCATGCATTTCCCCGTCCGCGCCATCACCCTCGACCTCGATGACACCCTGTGGCCGTTCGCGCCGATCGGGGCGCGGGTCGAGCAGGTGCTGCATGAGTGGCTGCTGCAGCATTGCCCCGGCACCGCGCAGCGCTTCCCGATCGCCGCCATGCGCGAACTGCGCGAGCGCGTATTCGTCGAACGCCCCGACCTCGCCCACGACTTCAGCCAGCTGCGCAAGCTGAGCCTGGTGCGGGCGATGGAACTCAGCGGCGACGATCCGGCCCATGCCGACGCCGCCTTCGAGACGTTCTACGCCGAGCGCAACCGCGTCGAGTTCTATCCCGATTCGCTCGCCGCGCTCGAACGCCTGGCCGCGCGCGTGCCGCTGGCGGCGATCAGCAACGGCAATGCCGACCTGGCGCGCGTCGGGGTGTCGGCGCATTTCGTCTTCCAACTCGGTGCGCGCGAACACGGCACGCCCAAGCCTGCGGCGAGCATCTTCCACGCAGCGTGCCGCCAGCTCGACCTCGCGCCTGCGCAGGTGCTGCATGTCGGCGACGACATCGAGATGGACGTGATCGGCGCCAACCGCGCGGGCCTGCGCAGCTGCTGGATCAATCGCGACGCCGTGCGCTGGCCGCACGCCGACATCCGCCCCGACCTCGAATTCACCACGCTCGCCGAACTGGCAGACTGGCTGGACATGGCACAACAACCGGAACTCCTTACTGCATGAGCATCCCGCACGGTTTCGCCGACGCGAGCATCGACAGCCTGCCGCTGCACGTGGTCAGCCGCGACACGATCGGCCAGTGGCGTGCGACGCAGGACCCTTCGGCGCTGGCATGGCTGGACGCGCAGGGTTTCGACGGTTCGCCATGGACCGCGATCACGCTGCCTGCCGCCGACGGTGGCATTGCCGCTGCGGTGATCGGTGTCGCCGACCTGCTCGACCCCTACTCGTACGGCCACGCGCCCTACGCGCTGCCGTTGCGCGCCTGGTCGCTGGCGACCGACCTCGCGCCCGAGGCCCGCTCCGCCCTGCACCTGGGCTGGGGCCTGGGCAGCTACCGCTTCAACCGCTACAAGCAGCCGCTGCGCCAGCCGGCGCAGTTGCAGACTGGCGGCGACGACGAGGCCTTCGCCCAGCTCGCCGCCTGCATCCGCGTGCGCGACCTGGTCAACACGCCGACCGAGGACATGGGCCCGGACCAGCTCGAACAGGTGGCCTGCGAACTGGCCGAGCGCTTCGGCGCGCAGATCGAAGTGATCAGTGGCGACGACCTGCTGACCCGCAATTTCCCGGCGATCCATGCGGTCGGCCGTGCCAGCCACCGTGCGCCGCGCCTGATCGCGCTGCGCTGGGGCGACGAGGCACATCCGCACGTGGCCATCGTCGGCAAGGGCGTGTGCTTCGACACCGGCGGCCTCGACCTCAAGCCGGCCGACGGCATGCGCAACATGAAGAAGGACATGGGCGGCGCCGCCCATGCCATCGCCCTGGCCGAGCTGGTGATGACGCGCAAGCTGCCGCTGCGCATGACCCTGCTGGTGCCGGCGGTCGAGAATGCGGTCGGCCCCAATGCGTTCCGTCCGGGCGAGGTGGTCGCCACGCGCCAGGGCATGTCGGTGGAGA